>DAORKI010000007.1:0-59569 GCA_035439485.1 Bacteroidia bacterium | reverse complement strand
TGTTCCTACATAAGAAACACCATCTAAACTGTATGAATAAGGTGAGATACCTCCAGTAACACTTGTTACATTTATACTACCATTGTTTGAACCGCAGGTGGCATCTGTTATACTTGTGTTGAATGAACTTGGGCCTCCTAAATTGTTAATACTAAATCCTTGTGAGAATACACAGTTGTTATTGTCTTTTACAAACATAGTATACGAACCTGCTGCTAATCCACTAAATAAGGTTGTTCCTACATAAGAAACACCATCTAAACTGTATGAATAAGGTGAGATACCTCCAATAACACTTGTTACATTTATACTACCATTGTTTGAACCACAGGTGGCATCGCTTGTAGAAGAATTAAAAGATGTTGGACCTGGAACATTGATTAAAGATACATTTTCAGAGTATGAGCACCCGTTATTATCATTAACAGTAAGAATGTAATTTCCAGCGCTCAAACCACTATATAAAGTTGTAAAACTGAAACCACCACCATTCAAATCATAAGTAAAAGGGGCCTGACCGCCAGTAACACCTGTAATTTGTATGCTTCCATTGTTAATTCCACAAGAAGCATTGGTTAAGTTAATAGTAGCATCGGTAACTAATGGATTAACTTGAATGTAATTAGATTTGGTTAATGTTCCATTATAGTCACCACTAAGCGTTAGTGTTACAGATATTGGTCCTGGCGTGTTATAAGTAACTGTATGAGGTCCATTGCCAACTATGGTGGCAGGAGAAGCGCCAGTTCCAAAATTCCAATTCATATCTGTTGCTCCAATAGAGCCAGTTACTGCGTTTGTAAATGTTACAGTTTGGCCAGCACAAACACTGGTCACATTCGCATTAAAATCAATTACTATACCGCACCCAGAGAGAGAAATGGGCAAGGTTTGAGAAATTCCCACACAGCCATTACTATTTGTTTCGGTAACACTAATTGCTCCGCTTAAATTTGAAAAACTAACAGTTATTGTGTTATTATCAGGTCCAGTAGCACCAGTTAAAATGGTTGCTCCAGATGGAACTGACCAAATATAATTTGAACCAGGTGTTAAAACAACTGAATAAGTTTCTGAAGCTGCAAAACAAACAGGAGAAGAGTTTCCTGAAATGATTGAGGTAGTTGGCAAATCATTCACTGTCATATTTATTTGGTTTGACAGCGCTGTTGGAGAAGAAACACAAGTTTCACTTGAAACTAATTCACAAGAAACTACATCGCCATTTACCAGTGTTGATGTATTAAATAAATTTGAGGAGCCAGATTGAACTGTAATACCATTAACAAACCAATTGTATATAGGACTTAAACCCTGATTTGATGGAGTAGCAGTATAATTAACAGTTTCACCTTGACATATTACATCTCCAGGTAATGCAGCAATAGTAATGGTAGGAGTTAATAATGGTGTGGCAATCATATTAATCCCATTACTAGTAACTACAGCAGGATTTGCGCATACAGCATTTGATGACATTGTTAAAGTAACGATATCCCCATTATCAACCAAAGTTGTGAATGTTGCTGCATTTGCACCACTAATTGGGATTCCATTAATATTCCATTGATATATAGGAGAGGCACCTTGATTAGTAGATGAAGAGGTAAATACAATAGAAACATTCTCACAATTTGTTGTTATAGGTGTACTTATTGTTACAGCAGGAATCAATACCGGATCAACGGTCATTGTTATTCCCGATGAAGTTACAATTGATGGTGACGCACAAGTAGCATTACTCGTTAATACCAAAGAAACTACATCACCATTATTTAAAATTGAACTATTAAAGGTACTTGAAATTGCACCTGAAACATCGGCTCCATTAATTCTCCATTGATATCCTGGTGAAGCTCCTCCATTACTTATTGAAGATGTAAACGTAGCGATTTGTCCATTACAAATACTTGTTCCCAAAGTTGATGTTATTGAAACAGTTGGTGTTAACAGAGGATTAACTGTTATGATAGTAGGGCTTGATGTTGCATTAGTTGGAGAGGCACATAAATCAGATGAAACAATTCTTACTGTAACATTATCGCCATTTACAAGTGAAGTGGTCGAGAAGGTTGGATTGTTGGCACCTGGTACATTTGAGCCATTTATTCTCCATTGGTATGTCGGTGTTGATCCACCATTTACTGGATTTGCAGTAAATAATATAGATGTACCTGCACAAATTGTTGTAGCACTTGCTGAAACTGAAACACTTGGTACTATGGTTGGGTTAATTGTTACAGGTGTTGAAATTCCTGAAACTGTGGTTGGTGAAGCACAAAGAGCATTACTGGTTAAATCTACCGATACAACTTCACCACCAGTCAAACTGCTGGTAGAAAATGTATTTTGATTGATTCCAACAGGTGAACCGTCTACAAACCACTGATAAATAGGTGTTGTTCCACCATTAATTGGAGTAGCTGTAAATGTAACATTTGTGCCAGTACATACTGAAGTTGAAGATGGCGCAACTGTAACTGATGGAACCAATGTTGGATTAACAATCATTGTTATTGTTCCGGATAATATATTTATAGGACTTGCGCAATTAGCAGAACTGGTAAGTCTAACCCTTACAACATCGCCATTTACTAATGAACTTGAATTAAATGTGTTTCCGGTGAATCCTGGTTGAGCAACTCCATTTATTCGCCATTCATAAACTGGGCTTGCACCTCCGTTTACAGGAGTGGCTGTAAAGACCACATTAGTACCTGCACATATGTTATTAGATGAAGCAGTAATACTTACACTTGGAACAACAGTTGGCAATACTGACACCGAAATAGAACTGCTCGAAGAATTCAGCGGAAGTGCGCAAGTGGATGTTGTCATTATTACAGAAATATCATCCCCATCAGCTAAACTACTGCTTGAAAAACTAGAACTGTTTGCACCTGAAATTGGGCTTCCATTATTCAACCATTGATACGTTGGACTTGCACCACCATTTGATGGCGTGGCAGTAAATGTGAGATTTGTTCCTATACATTGTGGTGTGGCTGGCAACATGGCTATTGAAACACTTGCTGCAGCTGGTGTAGTAATCGACTGATTTATGGCATTTGAAGTGGCATTAGGGCTAACCACACAATTAGCACTAGAAGTAAGTTCACAAGTAACAATATCCCCATTGTTTAGTGTAGTTGTTGAATATGTTGATGCATTTATACCAACAGGGGTTCCGTTTACCTTCCACTGATAAACAGGGGAAGCACCTCCATTTACAGGCGTTGCGGTGAATGCAATATTTGTACCTGCGCATTGGCTACCAGTTGGGGATGCTGCGATACTTAATGAAACAACTAAAGGTGTGGTCACATTTACATTGATAGTGTTTGATGTAGCAGCACCTGTAACGCAGGTTAAACTTGAAGTCATTTGACATGAAATCTGATTACCATTAACCAGTGAAGAAGTAACATACGTTGAAGCATTGGCCCCTAAAATTGGACTACCTCCTAAAAACCATTGATAAGTAGGGCTTGTACCACCATTAACCGGTGTTGCAGTAAAAGTTAAACTTGTACCAGCGCACTGGGCACCGCCTGGGGTTTTTACTATACTTACTGTTGGTGTAACAAAATTAGAAATCGTTATTGCTGCACTGCTAGTTCCAATTAAAGCAGGGTTATCTGAGATAACTCGAATTAAATAATTTGAGCCATTACTTATTATAGCTGGTATGGTAGATACTATATTACCGCTTAGTGCTGTACTAGTAACTATTCCAATTTGTGTTGGGCTTGCAAAGCTGCCTGAAGCATCGGATAGCTGAACGATAAAGTTATTTCCAGCATTAAATGTACCACTGGCATTGTAGCTTACAGTAATGGTTTGACTTGGGCAAAGTGAAGTAGCTCCTGTATAAACAGTGTTGATAGATGATGCTGGTTGATTCAATAAAACCAATATTTCACCATTTGAACCTACCGTAACCATATCAATATCAAAATCACCATCCATATCGCCATATGCAGCGTTAGAGGTAACTAATGAAGTAGCTTGATTGGAATAAGTATAAGTACCTGAACCATTATTTAAGCCTTTTACAACATTAAAGGCTGAATTGGCTCCAGGAATATCAATATCTCCATCTCCATCAAAATCAGCACCACCTGCTGGAGTAAGGTTAAATGAATTTAAACTGATATTGCTTGTAAATGAAAACCCTCCGTTATTAATTAAAGTCACATCGCCAGTATTCGTTCTTCTAAAATAAATATCAGGGCGGTTGTCACCATTTAAATCATTTACAACTACTGGGGTACTAGCTAAATTGGTAAATGAATAATTTTGTTCGAGTGTTAGTGAACCTCCATTGTTTGAATAAATTCGAACCTGATCATTTAAGGGCATAACTAAGCCAAAATCTTCATCTCCATCGTTATCAAAATCAGCATGAAAATGAGTGACACCAAAGAAATAAGTACTCACACTAGAATAAGAAGTAAAATTAAAACCTCCTAGATTAATGTATATGACAGATATGCCAGAGTTAAACTCATTTGCTAAAATATCAAGTAACCCATCACCATCAAAATCAGCAACTGTTGGTGTAACAAAATCTGTAAAAATCCCAGTTGAAAACTCGGTGAAATTCCCATTCCCATCATTTGCATAAATTAATATATCAAGGTTACCTAATGTGTACAAATCTAAATCGCCATCATTGTCAAAATCAGCAGCATTTAAGTATGCTGGTTCTCCATTGGTATTTATAGAACTAGTTGTTCCTAATGCACCTAAACCTTGACCTAGTTTAATATTTAATTTATATATACTAAAATTCAAGCTCATATAGGCAACATCCAAAATATTATCGCCATTAAAGTCTGCTACAACAGGTTTGTTAGATGATGGATTGCCATCATTATAGGTATATTGCTCCACAAAATTATAAGGTGCTACAGCTCCTTTTACAGTAAAACTGAAAACATATGGAGATGTTAAATTACACCCAGATATTCCATTAACTCCATTTGTTACTGTAATTGAAATGATTTCTCCAGGTTTTAAATTAACATCTGGATTAAACCTCATCACGTTAGATGAAGGCAATGTCCATACTCCAGAAATTAAGCCCGTTTTATCACCCCAAACATAAATAGGAACACCCAAAGTATAGGATGAAATTGCTGCCATAGGAGTATTAAAGGTAATGTCTATATTACTGTTTCTGTTAATATCTATATCATTTTGTAATGGTGAAACAGATGTAATTATTGGCTCAACACCTGCATTGATGGTTATACTACCATTCATTTGCGACACACAACCTGTGGTTGTATCAATTGCCTCAACAGTATATACCCCTTGATTAGAAAACTGCCCTAAAGCAAAAGATGTTCCTGTTCCAGGAATTCCTTGGTATCCTGAAAGTGGCGCTCCATCTAAATATACATTGTAACTTAAAAACTCAAAAGAAGCATCAACCGAAATAGTGATTGGGTCTCCACAAAACAAAGTCCCAGTGCTATTTAAATTCGAAACATAAGGAGAATCATAAATGGTAAATGGCCCAAAAGGAATAGTTAATGCAGGACTTGCACTAGAAGTAACTTGAATATAATAATTTGTGCTAAAGAATAAAATAGATGGCAAAGTAACAGAAACTGAACCTGAAGTTTGTGAAGCAACAGTTGTTAAAATATTTCCACCACCAAAAAATCCATAATCATCACTTAGTTCAATGGTAAAAACATTTCCAGCGGGTAGTGTTTGATTTACATTCCATGTAACTGTAACCGTACTTCCAGGGCAAGCAGGCACTGGAGTTACATTAGTAGTTGTAGTGATGTAAACATTTTCATTTTCTATTAAATTGCTATTCCCAGTGAAATCTATGCCAACTAAATCGATATCTGCATCATTATCTAAATCTGCCGCAGCTAAATACTTTGCATTACATGAAGTACCTGTTAGTGCTGGAGTAAAATTGCCAGTAGTATTTTTAAGTAATGCAAAACTATTGGAAAACAAACTATCAGTTACTGCAATGTCAATATCAGCATCACCATCAAAATCAGCAGTTACAATTTGAAATGCTTGAGAAGCAACCACAATAGATGGGTTAACTGTAAATGGGGAAGGGTAATTGTTTTTTAGTACTGCTATTCTACCAGTACTAACTGAGCCAACAACTATATCTTCATCATTATCATTGTCTAAATCACTAACTGTAACATCACTTAATCCAACTGCTCCTATTCCAGTATTGATTGAATAGGACACCCCTAGTGATAAATTACCAAGTGGATTTAAATTGTTTTCAAAAAAGTCAATAAATGAATCGCCTGTATTAGTTGCTACCACATCTGGTAATCCATCTTTGTGTAAATCTATAATCGCTATATTTCTATGGTTAAAGCTTGAATTAATCACTGAAATTCCATTAAGAGTTCCTGCACCATCATTGCGTAATATTTGAATTGTTCCACTTCCTGCTGTAACCACTACATCAAGAAAACCATCCACATTGAAATCAGCAACCTCAATGTCACAATTGGAAGTATATCCGCTATTGTTGTTAGAAAACAAACTGAATGTGCCTGTTCCATTATTTTTATACAGTTTAATAACACCAGAGTTTGAAGCTCCAATAACCAAATCTATATCACCATCATTATCAAAATCTCCCGTATTTATTTTAGATGGTTGAAAGCCAGGCAAAGCAATTGTTGTGGTAGCTGTGAAATTGCCTGTTCCAGAATTTAAAGCGATATACAAATTGTTAGTACTTCTACCAATAAACGCATAATCTACTTTGCCATCGGCATTAAAGTCGGCAGCTGTTACACCAGTAATTATCGAACTAGTTATTGCTGGATTAGCAGTAGGATTAAATGTTGCAGGTCCAACGCCAGCCTTAGCAGTTAATCTATATGTATAACCCGTGTCCAAATTGCAAATTGTCCCTGGGGTACCAGAAATATGCACCGCTGTAATTTCTTCTCCAGGCTTAAAATCATTGGTAGGATTTAATCGTAAAGAATTGGTTCCAATTAAGCTATACACACCTGCTTTTAAGCCAGTTTGATTTCCATAAACCTTAAAATAGGTTTGGCTTGCTGCTGCTGCTGCTACGTTAGTGTTAAAGGTGGTATTAATATTTGAACTTATGGTAACAGACGGATTATTTGAAATAGGATTAGTTGAGGCAACTTCGAGTGCTGTTCCAACAGTAACAGTGGCAGAGCCAGACATAGTTGCAGAGCATCCTGAAGCACTAACTGCCTGTATACTGTAAGTTCCTGCTGCAGTTAGACCAGTAAAATTAAGAACTCCACCTGTTCCTTGTAAAGAACTGAGAGGTGAACCGGTTAAATATAAAGTATAATTACTTGTGCTTTCAGAGTTATTTAAACCAACACTAACTCCAACTCCATCACAAATGGCGCCCCCACCTGTTACATTAAAAACAGTAGGATTTACACATGAAACAGTTATAATATAATCTTCAGTTTCACCAAAGCTGGAATTTGAACAAGCATCAGTTGCAATTGGTGTAACGTTATACATTGCTCTCACCCTCATACGAACTAATCCTAAGTTAGAAGAAACTGGAATAAATACTAAACCACTTACAGTTGTTAATGATGGTGCTGCACTGTATACAAATTCGCCTGCATCATTATAGTCGTTATCTTGATTAAAGTCCATCCAAACGCCAATGCCTTGTGCAAATGAGCCTCCATTTGGGGTAATCGAAATGTTGTAACTTGAACCTCTAGTTAAGGTAGTGCTAGTTGTTGAGGTTGGTACGGCAGTAAAATTGAACTGATGTCCACTGCACCCACCTGTATTGTTTACTAATGTATTTACCGATACATTACTAATGTAATCACCAGAGCTGCATAAATTGTTATAAGTTGGATAACAATAACATTTATCACTCACTGAAACAGTGTAGTTAATTGATTGGCAACCACCCGCATCTTTTCCAAAATAAGTGTAAACAGTTGGAGCAGACGGGGCCGCAGTTACATTTGCTGAGGTGGAAGAACTTAAACCTGCTACTGGTGACCATTGGTATGTTACTGCACCTGTTAAATTAAGCAATGTATTGTTTCCAGAACAGCTACTTGAAATGGCTAAGTTTGGAGAAACACCAATTCCTAAATTTGCGCCATTATCTATTGCTGTAGCTGTAATGGCTGTTGGACGAACTCTGATTCTATATCCATTTGCAGCGGTAACTATAGGAATTGGCACTCCAGTAATGGTTCCACTTGCTCCGTTTAAATTAGTGCTAAGTAAAATTGTAGGAGTGCTAAACGAGCCTAAGGCATCAGACAATTCAACATTAGCTGCTATATTGTTTAGTGTTGAATTTGCCGTCCAAGGTACTGAAATTGTAGGAGAGTTGCAAATTGGTCCTGTAATGGTGCCAGTTGTAACTGTTACAAATGCATTTCTTAAAAAACTTGCAGTGTTTGAACTATTTCTAATTGCAACCAAATCAATATCGGCATCACCATCAAAATCACCACTTTTAACTAGTACAGGCGAAAAACCTCCACTTTGGCCAATTTGAGGTGTAAAATTTCCGCTACCATCGTTTTTCATAATGTATAAATCCGCTGAAGTTGAATTTATAGCTAAATCTAAATCACAGTCTCCATCAAAATCAGCTACATCCATTTGGGATGGGTCTGTTAAACTATACATAAATGGATTACCAAATGTGAAATCCCCATTTCCGCTGGAAAAGCCGACTGAATCAGTAAATAATTGCGTCCAAACTAAATCTAAAATACCATCTCCATTGAAATCATTTGTTTTTAATGCTGTTACTAAACCAGAAGTGTTTATTGAGTTTTGCAAACTAAAACCTGAACCAATTTTTAATGTATAAATATCTATTTGATTATTTGAAATGTCTGCAACAGCAATATCATAGGCATTATCACCATTGAAATCGCCAGGTACAACTATAAAATTATTACTTGTTGTATTTGTTAAATCAACTAGTGTAAAAGAAGCAGCACCATTGTTTCTTACATAGTTAATATCAGTACCACCAGCATTAACTGTAACCAAATCTAAATCTCCATCGCCATCAAAGTCGGCACTTGCAATATCTAAACCAGAACTAGTCCCTAAAGAAATTGCGACTGTAGTAAATGTACCAGTTCCATTATTTCTATATAAAGTAACCTGAGGAGCTGAGACATTGTTATAACCTACAATAAAATCCATATCTCCATCATTGTCCCAATCTGCCGGTTCAATGGTTATTGGGTTAGTTTGTGGCGTGGTGAGCGTTGTTGGAGCAGAAAAACCACCTGCACCATTACCAGTATAAAACTGTAATGTTGTTGATGCTGAACCGGTTATTGGAATCACAAAATCTTGATTACCATCTCCATTAAAATCAGCTACACCAATATCTCCGGCAGTTCCAGCAGTAACACCTGCAATTGGTTCCGATAAAAATGTTGCTGGTCCAACACCTGCTTTGGCAACAAATTCATATACCAAAGGATTATTCATATTTACCAAGTTTGTACTTTGCATGTTGGTGGTTAAAGTAACCATTACTCGTTCACCTGGCTTAAAGTTAGCAGTTGGGTTGTAGGTTATGGTATTTGTGGTTGCTCCACTGGCGGTTGCTGTATATAATCCTTTTTTAAAACCATTTATTTTATAATTTGCTGCATTTGTAGCTGTATTACTCATTGCAGTATTAAATGTGTAAACCAAGTTAGAGGTTGTTGTGAAACAATTGTCATTTTGAACTGGGCTTAAACCTGTCACCATTGGGTAATCAAGTGTGATAAAATAATCTTCAGTTTCTCCAGTTGAATAAAGTGTACATGCATTACCTGAACCAATAGTTGTTCCAGTTAGTACTTCTCTAACTCTAATGCCCACCAATCCTGATGATGCAGCGACAGGAACTGTAACCGTTACAGTAGTTGTAGTGTTTATAGGAATATTTGTTCCAATGTTTACAAACTCTGATGCATCGAAGGTGCCGCTTCTATCCCAATCAAACCATGCCACTTTGGTACAATTTGAAGTTCCACCATTTCTTACTGAAAAGCTGTAAGTATTTCCTATCACCAATGATGTAGTGGTGTTACCTGAGGCAGGATAAATATTATAGGCTGTTCCATTTAAGTTTGAACAACCTGTTGAGTTACTTAACGAATTTAACACTACTTGAGTAATATTTACTGCATTACAATTGCCTGTTAAATTAATGGTTGGGCAATAACATGAAGGTTCTACCACAATCGTATCAACATCAACACAACCAAGTGGACTTGTTCCAGTGCAATAATAAGTGGTTGTTGAACTCGGGGAAGCTACCACATCAGCGCCTGTAGTAAGGTCCAAACCTGTTGCAGGCGACCAAGTATATGTAACTCCAGATGTTCCTGAATTTGCTGAAAGATATGTACTATTAATATCACAGAATGAGGAAACAGAAATATCTATTCCTGCAAAAATTTGAATGTTTGAACCATTATCATTTGTATTTACGCCTGCAGTATTTGAGAATGCCCTAATTCTATATCCACTACCTGGAGTAACATTTGGAATAGTGACTACAAGTGAACCTGCTACTCCTGAATTTATTACTGAACCTAAAAATGTTGGGCTTGCAAAACTTCCTGAAGCATCAGAAAGTTGAATAAAATAATCATTAATAGTTGGTAATGTAGCACTAACTGTCCAACTCACTGTGATTTGATTACCAACACAGGTAGGACTGGTTACAGCGCTCGTAAACACTTGATTATTATTGTTTTTTAACAAACGCAATGGATAACCAAAAGAAGGGTTTTGAACTGGAGGTTTGCCAACTACATCAATATCACCATCACCATCAAAATCACCTGAGCACATTTGATTTACATTGTTTGTAGCACCTGAACCAAGGCTTAAAGAACTAAATGAACTGAAGGCTCCAGCCGTATTTTTATAAATTTGGAGACTATTATTTCCTGCAGCAAAACCTAAATCTAAGTCCCCATCGCCATCATAATCAGCTACATCAAAATTCGACATTCCTGTTACTGTTACTGTTGTTGGTGTAGATAAAGCTCCAGCTGCATTTTGCATAAAAACAACTGAACCATCTGTTGTATTTAGTGCAGCAACATCAAGATCCCCATCGTTTTCTAAATCTAATATTTTAATTTTAGATAAAAAAATACTTGTACCAGAGTTGTAACCTAAGGTGGTGTATGTTGTACCCGAAGCAGGCTGTAAAGAAATCCTAATAAAATTTGATGTTGAACGAGTAGAAGCAATATCCATTCTTCTATCTCCATTAAAGTCGCCAGCTACTATACTATAGACACCTGATATTAATGCAATATTAATATTGGTTATATTAAATGCTCCACTCACATTATTCGGATTTAAAACAATAGTGCCAGCCGCGCGGTTTACACCAACAATGTCAATGTCCCCGTCTGCATCCATATCGGCCGATATCATTTCATCATACTGTTCTGTTTTAGAATAATCTGTTTGAGTAAAAACTGCTGCCCCATTATTTGAAAATCTTGCTAAAAAATAATTTGAACCTGCATCTGTTACACTATAACTCACAGCAATATCTACATCTCCATCATGATTATAGTCACCTAAAGTAAAAGAAGTTACATAATTTCCGAAACAGCATGGACCTCCTTCAATTAAAGTAGTAGCAGCTCCAAAAGCGCCTAAACCATTGTTTAATGAATATGAAATGGAAGTTCCTCCAAATTGGTTACTACGTGAAAAAACTATATCCAAATCACCGTCATTATCTAAATCAGCATTTTGAATTTCATATAAATCTCTATCAGGACTTCCTAAACTTAAAGAGCTAGTTGTAGATGCAGAAAACTGTGCTAATCCTACCCCAGGTATGGCCCAAAAATTAAAATTTGTTGGTCTACTATTTATGATGCCATTGGTGGTATTACCATTGTTAACAACTGATAATAGTTCTCCTGGAAAAAATGTACGTGTAGGGTTATAGGTAATTGTTGAAGTATTCACACCTGAGTATGTTCCGGCTCCTGTATTACTGTATGCACCTCTTTTGTTTCCAAAAACTCTCATTGCCGTGTTGGAAGCACTTGGTGCTATCATAATGTCGTTATATGTTACACTCACATTTGAAGTTGTAACAATATTGTCGGCATTAGCAAGAGGATTAGTTGTTGTTATACTTGCGGCAGATTGAGAGTACAATTGCTCAGAAATGGCAAACGAACAACAGATTATAAAAATGGTTTTGAATAAAAAATTTTTCATGCTTCTATCTTATCTATATTTATCGAATCAATATTTATGGTTGTCTTTGAATTATAGTGTTTAAACATTAATTTTTAACCACGTAAAATTATAATAAATTTTGTTAACATAAAATTACTTTCTTTTTAATTTCTCAACTCCTTGTTTTTCAGCATTTAACATCTAATATTTACTTGCTAAATTTAAACTATTTTCTAATGTAATTGTTAGTTTTAGCATATTTGCATTCCTTTATATTCAAAACTTAATTCATTGTCATGATAAGCACTTTAAATTCTGACCCTGTTACTTTAGAAAAACTTAAAAATATTGAATTAAAAGTCCTTTCAAAAAATCGTATCACCACTGAGGAATGTTTAACTCTATATGAACATGGAGATCTTGGTTTTGTAGGTAAGTTAGCTAATTATATTCGTGAGGAAAAAAATGGAAATTACACTTTTTTCAATCGCAATTTTCACATTGAGCCCACCAATATATGTGTGTTTGATTGTAAGTTTTGTAGCTACTCTCGTTTGCTAAAACACAAAGAAGATGGTTGGGAATTAAGCGAAGAGCAAATAATTGAAAAGGTAAGAAGTTACAACGGACAAGCCATCACCGAAGTACATATTGTGGGTGGCGTACATCCAAAAATGGGCTTGCATTATTTTGCTTCACTCATAAAAAAAATAAAGGAAATTAGGCCAGATATACATGTAAAAGCTTTTACAGCTGTTGAGTTAGAATATATGTGTCGCAAAGCAAAAGTTTCATACAAAGAAGGATTGCAAATTTTAAAAGATCATGGACAAGATTCATTACCAGGCGGAGGAGCTGAAATTTTTGATGAAACCTTAAGAGCACAAATTTGTGAAGATAAGGCCACTACTGCACAATGGCTTGAAATACATGAAACTGCCCACAATATTGGTATGCCAAGCAATGCTACTATGTTATATGGTCATATTGAATCTTATGCACACCGTGTTGATCACATGAATCGTTTAAGAGATTTACAAGATAAAACGGGTGGTTTTAATACTTTTATTCCATTAAAATTTCGCAATCAAGATAATCAAATGAGCCATGTTCAAGAGGTGAGCGTGGTTGAAGATTTAAGAAATTACGCAATAGCACGCATATTCATGGATAATTTTAATCATATTAAAGCCTATTGGCCGATGATTGGACGTAGCACAGCTCAAATTAGTATGAATTTTGGTGTGGATGATATTGATGGCACCATTGATGACTCAACAAAAATATATAGTATGGCTGGTGCCGAAGACAAAAACCCTGCCTTAACTACCGAAGAATTAGTGGAACTCATTAAACAGGGCGGAAGAATACCTGCAGAAAGAGATACGCTTTACAATATTATTAAGGATTATAGTGGAAACTAGTTGTTGATAAACTATTTACATTTACCAATAATAGAATAGGACCTCTGAAAGGCTTGGTTGTGGCGTAAATTATTAAGTGATTTAAAAATGAGATTAGTCAATAACCACTCAATTAACCAATACTTTGTCCACAATTCAGCATTCACAATTCTAATTTATTTCTTCTCCTTCCATTCCACCAAATCTCTTATCACCACAGATGCACAGGCACAACCAAAAACCGCAGGTAAATAGGATATGGTGCCAAAAGCAGATTTTTTAAAGTTACTACCATCGGTAAGCATTAAGGATGATTTTAATGCTGGTTCAGGGCTGTATACTGCTTTAATGCCACCATAAACTCCTTTGTATCTTAATCTTTTACGCACCATGTAAGCCAAATTGCAAATTTTTGTTTTGCCAATATCTGTTACTTGTACTTTTGTGGGATCCATCTTCCCTCCAGCCCCCATACTGCTTACAATTCTAAAGTTTTTATAGTATGCGGTGCTCAGTAAAGTTACTTTTGGTGTTAAACTATCAATGGCATCAACAATATAACTGAATCGGTTTTCTAATAGTTCTTCCACTTTTTCGGGGCTTAAAAAAGTTCTCATGCTCGTTAATTGTAAATCAGGATTGATATCTAACAATCGTTGGTGCATCAAGTCGGCTTTGAATAAACCATGGGTTGTGCTTAATGCTGGCAATTGTCTGTTACGGTTAGAGGGGTCAACAGTATCACCATCTACAATAGTCATTTTGCCAACACCACTGCGTGCAATAGCCTCTGCTGCATAGGAACCTACGCCTCCCAAACCAACCACCAACACATGCGCATTTTGCAACTTTTCAACCCCTTTTTTCCCTACCAATAAGGTTGTTCTCGACAACCAACTTAAATCACTCATGTAAAAATACTTTTTTATAATTGGCAAAAATAACTTCTTTCATCACATTTAAATTACAATTTTTTATACCGGCCGCTGCTTCATAAATTTCTTGAATAGGGATAGAGGAGTCATCATTCTCTAAAAAAATTTTATCTAAGGGTGTTTGCCGAAAAATAATTTTTAGTTTTTCATTTCTCGCATTCAGCAACACTTTTCCAAAGGATAAATAAGCTCCAAGTTGAATCAAATGCTCTGCAATTTGAATATTTTGATTAAATCCATGGACTATAAAAACAGCTTTCTTGTGATACCTTTTGATGATTGCTAGCAGTATATCAAATGACTGAACACAGTGCACCACAATGGGTTTATTTAGTTCAATTGCTAAACTTATTTGTCGAATAAAAACAGCATGTTGCAAATTCAAATCAGGACCCCTTAATTTATCTAAACCACATTCTCCAATGGCCAAACAATTTATAGAATTTGACAAGTTTTGTACAGCTATAAATTGTTCTTCAATTCGATTTTCGTTAATATACCATGGATGTATTCCCACTGAAAATAATTCTTCATTAGGTAACTTTTCATATGATGATGAAAATAAATTAGCAATGGTTATTTCTTCATCCTTAATTTCAAATTGATGTGTGTGTATATTGATAAAAGGAATCAATACAGGAGATTTTATTATTCTGGTTTATAGTTTTGTGCAAAAAATTGAACATACTTCTCAGTATCTTGTTCCTTAAACAAAAGGTTATAATTTTCATCACTAATTACAAAATAAGAAAAAGTGCCTGTTTCAAGATTTTTGTAAATATCATCATCACCTTGGGTGGTACTAAAATATTGCAAGGCTTCAGCTCCATTTTTAAACGACCTTACCACTACAGCGCCTTTATTTTTCCCAAAGGGCATATAATTGCATTTATATCCTTTTGATTCAAAATATTTTGTGTTAAAATCAGAAACTGAATTTAATTGTTGTTCTGTATTCACATCTCTAGTATCAAAGGCTAACATAAAAAAATGTGTTTTATCGGGGCCTACCTTATAGGTTGCTTTTACATTAGCTGAGTCAACTGGTGCAGGAGCTTTATCGCCAAATTTTAATTTATTGATTACTATTAAAATTTCATCGGCCCTTATTCTTACTGAATCTTTAGGGTAATCTGCTACGACCTGTTTTAAGGCAAGTTCAAATTCTGATAACGGCTTTAAGTGCCCTATACATAATGATTTTAGCAAAGCAAACTTCGGTTTAAATTTACTTTTGGCTATTAAAGTATCGGCCGAATTACATCTGTCCAAAGCTATGGAGTATTTACCATCTGTATAGGCTAAATATGTTTCTTCATAGTAAGCCTCAATTTTGCTCATTCTATTATTCTTTTCTGCATTGTATTGAGGATTCTTTAATATTTGAGCATAATCCGTATCTGGATATTTACTCAATATCAAATTTTTGTTGATTTCAGCATTCGCATTATCTTTCATTGCTAAGTAAAGCCTGTATAACTGATAATAACAAGTTACTTCATATTTATTACCAGGATATTTTTGATTCAAGGTTTCAAAAGTAGAGGCAGCTTTACTTAAATCCATTAATTGTTCTTTGTATATTAGACCTAAATCATAATAAGCTTCTACAATTTTTAGGGTAGAAGCTTCTACCTTTTCTTTTGTAACAGGTAAATTTTTAGTATACCAATATTTACTCTTGGTAGGCCCTGATGTGTCAGCTGCTGCGGTCATTTTGCCTTTGGCTGTGTCTGACTCCTCCGAATTAAAATTTGCTGTAACTTGTTTATTACTTCTACGCCAATTATCCTCCAATTTACGAGTTCCCCATCTTTTTTGAAATTCGCTAAAGCCAAATGTTAGTTGTTGTTGATTGTAAAAATACCATGATGAACCAGTACCAATATTCTTTAATGCATTGCCATTTATCTCATTAGAATTAGCAGAATTGAGTGCTGCATTTTCTGCTTCTTCCTTAGCTTTTTCTTCATCTTCAATGGCCTTTTTTATCATATTTTTAACCATCCTATCTAGTTCACTATCGCTCAATTTAGCCATTCTTTGCAAACTATCTTCAGTATTGATGGTATTGTAGTCAGCTATTAATCTTGATAAACTGTTTTTCTTATTTACCACAATTTCATAATCAGGATAATCTTTGTTTAAAAAAGATACTGCGCTATCATAATAAGCACCAGCCAATTGATATTTAGGCATCTCAAAATATATATCAGCCAATTTTACTGAACTAATTCCTTTTTGTTGAGTATTTGTGGTACTTTTTTGAATTGATTTTAAGAGTAAGTCTTCGGCTTTTGCTAAATTTCCATCTTTAATGGCTATCTCAGCCAAGCCAAAATAAATTTGATCTAAGTAATCACTGTTTTTAGTATCCTTAAGCATTTTGGTTAGTTGAGCTAAAATTTGACGACTATCCCCCGAACTTGCGTCATACATTTTAGCTTGATAAATTTTAGCATAAAAAGTAAGCTCGTATTTAGGATTTAATTTTACAACCTTACCATACAAATTGCGCGAAAGGTCATATTTATTCAGCCTTTGATACATTTGAGCCAAAATAAAAGTATACCTTGCTTTATGCTTCTTATTCTTGGTAAAACCAATGGCTCTATTTAAATATTTAGAGGCTTGCTCATAATTTTCTTGTTTACTATAGAAGTCGGCTGTAACTGCATTAAGTTCACCTCTTAATCTGTAAGGAAAACTTGGGTCACTATTAATCATATCAATATACCCTTGTGATTTGGTAAAGGCACCAATTTCGTTGTAGGTTTTAATTAGCCACAACAATGCTTCATATTTCCCTTCTTGCTTTTTAAACTCACTAATAACATATTCAAATACCTCAACACCAGCAAAGTATTCATGTTTGTAAAAATGACTTTGTCCGATCAATAAATAGGTGTCATCAATCCAACTACAATACTCTTGACCTTTTATTAACATGCTATGGCGTTGAATTACAAAAGATGCTTTTTTGAAAACTTTTTCCATTGCAGGTGTTGCTGTTTTAGCATCTTTTTGATCACCATAGGTATAAATTGGAAGCACCTTGTTGTAATCATCTTTATATTCATCTTCCATTTTAGTAACAGCTTCCTTTAAGGCCTCATTACCATTAAAATATCCATTAAATTTGGCATTTAGGTTATGATAGTTACGGTTTATCCATGTGTTCTTTTTTGTTGAACATCCGGTAAACAGCAAAATAATTAAACCAACTAATGCTGAAAAGCAAAAATGATATGTAAATTTTAATTTCAATTACTTTTAGATATAGCTATGGATAACGATGCTTTCAATAAAATATTGTCATAGAAACTCAATTTCTTAAATATGTATTGCTCTTTTAGAAGTGGCATCCAAACAGGCTTCTTTAAAGCTTTCAGTAAAAGTTGGATGTGCATGACTCATACGGGCAATATCTTCAGCTGAGGCTCTAAACTCCATGGCAACAACTGCTTCGGCAATCATATCAGCAGTGCGAGGACCAATCATATGCACTCCTAATATTTCATCAGTTTCGGCACTTGCAAGCACTTTAACAAAACCATCTGTATCCATACTTGCACGAGCCCTTCCACTAGCTTTAAAAGGAAAATTTCCAACTTTAAATTTAACTCCCTTTTCTTTCAATTGCTCCTCTGTATAGCCAACAGAAGCAACTTCTGGCCATGTATATACTACCCCAGGAATTAAATTATAGTTAATATGTGGTTTCTGACCAGCAATTGTTTCAGCTACAAAAGTGCCTTCTTCTTCTGCTTTATGTGCTAACATAGCTCCACGCACTACATCTCCAATAGCGTAAATACCAACAACATTGGTTTGCAAATGAGTGTCAACTTCAATTTTTCCTTTGGCATCCATTGTAACTCCTGCCTTGTCTAATCCCAAATTGTCAGTATAAGGCTTGCGACCTAAGGCAACTAAACAATAATCTCCTTTAAACTCTATGACTTTTCCTTCTTTATTTTCTGCAATTACTGTAACCTCTTTGGTTGAAGATTTTGCAGCTGTTACTTTGTGGTTCAAATAAAACTCAAATCCTAGTTTAGCTAAAGATTTCTGTAATTCTTTTCCAAGGGCCTTATCCATAGTAGGAATAATACCATCAGCATATTCAATCACTGAAACCTTACTGCCTAATCGTGCAAATACTGAACCTAATTCTAATCCAATTACGCCTCCGCCAACAAGTATTAAATGCTTAGGAATTTCTTTTAGTTCTAAAGCCTCAGTTGATGTAATTATTCTTTTTTTATCTATCTCAATTCCTGGTAAACTTAAAGGCTTAGAACCAGTAGCAATAATAGTTTTTGCAGATTCAATTTCAGTAATTCCTTTTTCATTTTTAATTGAAATCGTATTCTTAGAGGTAAAACTTCCATGCCCGTGAAAAACTGTAATTTTGTTTTTTTTCATTAAATAATTAATGCCATCGCAAGTTTGCTTCACAACTTCTGACTTTCGCTTAATCATTTGAGCTAAATTAACTTTTACATCTTTAACATCAATACCATGTGTAGCAAAGGAGTGTGTAGCGTTATAATAGTGTTCTGAACTATCGAGCAAAGCTTTTGAAGGAATACAGCCAACGTTTAAACAAGTTCCGCCCAAAGTTTGATACCGTTCAATAAGCGCTGTTTTAAAACCAAGTTGAGCACATCTTATCGCAGCTACATAACCACCAGGTCCAGAGCCAATTATTGTTACTTCAAATTTTTCCATGTTTTAGATTTTATTATCCTTCGATTTCAAAATTAATCAATTCTTTTTAAATGTATTTCACGAGGTGGGGCTATAATTAGCGGTACTTTTTCAACATTTACCGAACTGGTATCCAATCCAAATGCTTTCTCTTCTGAAAGGCTAATGCTTTTCAAGAAGAAGTATATCTTGAGAACTACCTTTTCATAAAAAGGCAATTCGTTTTCACTACTCAAAAATTTCTCCATCACCACAAATCTAAAATCGCCAATTACATTATTTTTATTCAGTGATTCGTATCTACTTGTAATATCTACCTCTTTGTTTTTAACCATGTCCTGCACCACCTTTCTAAACATTAAATTTATACGTGGAGCTACGCGAAAGCCTAGTTTAAAATCAATGCGTATTACATCATCTTTTATTATTTCTGTCACTTTATATTCCATTGTGTATGGTTCATCCATCAAATCAACATGCACAAACCAGTATATATCCGCTCTTTTTGGCTGTTTTTGTAAGATGCTATAAATAATTTTTGATTCTATTTCATCTTTACGATTTGCCCCAGTTAAATAAACCAAATGAGTTGCATATTTTGGAATACTTAAATCCTTACTTAAATCATACATTAATCCCAGGTATTCATCTAATTTTGTAAATTCAACATAGCTATTTCTAATTTTACGGGCATCGTACCATATCCACATAATTATTACCAAAATAGTTGCTATGGCTAAACTTAACCAACCACCATGGGGTAATTTGTCTAAATTTGCAATTAAAAAGGAGAATTCAATTGCAAAATAAGTAATAGCAAATCCAATCACATAAATGCTTCTATATCGCTTCAATATCATATAGTAAATTAATAACAAACTTGTCATTAACATTCCAATAATAATGGTAAGACCATAGGCCGCTTCCATATTCTTTGATTCCTTGAAAAAGAGCACTACACCAATACAGCCAAACATAAGCAACCAATTGATAGAAGGGATATATAATTGCCCTTTCATATTAGTTGGGTAGTTAATTTTAACTTTTGGCCATAAATTAAGTCGTATAGCTTCATTAATAAGTGTAAAAGAACCACTAATTAATGCTTGACTTGCAACCACTGTAGCTATAGTGGCTATGCCAATACCTATTGGTAATATTTCTTTAGGAATTATAGCATAAAAAGGGCTAATTTCTCCAAGTTGTCTACCTTCTATACCTAATAACCAAGATGCTTGTCCCATATAGTTCAGCATTAAGGTAACTTTTACAAAAATCCAACTCATTCTAATATTTTCTTTTCCGCAGTGACCTAAATCGCTATATAATGCTTCTGCTCCCGTAGTGCATAAAAAAACAGCACCTAAAAGCCAAAAACCTCCTGGATGCATGGTTAATAAGTGAATGCCATAATAAGGATTCAAAGCTTTTAATACTTCTGGATTATGACTTATAGCAATAATTCCCATTGCCGCAATAAACAAAAACCAAATCAGCATTATTGGGCCAAAAAACTGGCCTATTGATTTAGTACCAAATTGCTGTATAAAAAATAAGGCTGCAATAATGCCAATCACAATTGGCATGGTTTGAATATTTGGATTAAGTGCCTGCAAACCTTCAATAGCAGAAGAAACAGAAATAGCAGGTGTTATAATACCATCTCCCAATAAAGCACTACCTCCAATGATGGCAGGTATTAACAACCACTTTACTTTAGTTTTTTTAACAAGGGTGTAAAGCGCAAAAATACCACCCTCACCTCTATTATCGGCTCTCAAAGTAAGTACAATGTATTTCAAAGTTGTTTGCATGGTTAATGTCCAAAAAATACATGAAACACCACCTAAAACTATATCTCGATCTATTATACTTGTATCAATGATGGCCCTTAATACATACAAAGGCGAGGTTCCTATATCGCCAAAAATAATTCCTAAAGTTACTAAAACACCAGCAGTAGTAAGCTTGTGATGATGACTATGATCTGAGCTCATATGAATATTTGAGGGCGCAAAGGTAAGGAAAAAGCAAATTGAGACTCATTTTTTCAGTAGCTTTTTTAAATTTCAATTTTATACCCATCGTACGCTAAAAAAATATTTGAAGGTAATTCTGCTGAAACCTCATCATGTAAGCCCAATTGATGACTGATATGGGTAAAATAAGCACGTTCTACTTTCAACTCTTGAGCAAGTGCAATGGCCTCTTCAAAAGTAAAATGTGATATGTGTTCTTCCCTTCTTAAGGCATTTAATACCAAAACTTTTGAGCCTCTTATTTTTTC
The DNA here is from genome assembly GCA_035439485.1 of Bacteroidia bacterium. Lineage (GTDB taxonomy): Bacteria > Bacteroidota > Bacteroidia > UBA4408 > UBA4408 > CAIKXD01. The sequence continues at coordinate 38,006 of DAORKI010000007.1, read as the reverse complement.
CTTCTCAATATTACTTATACTTTTTGCATCCGTTATATAGGTGAAATCGGCTAATCTAAAACCCAGTACAGGCATTTTATAGTGCAATACCTCAATAGGAACAAGTTCAACATCATTTATTTTAAATGGTTTTAAATCTATTTGATGAAGATTAACTAATGGAATTCCTGGGTATTTTTCTTCTGCAAAAATATAGGCAAATTCTCTCTTTATAGCTGCTTGAACTCGACTTGTAGCATAAACATCCATGTGCTTTTGTTGAATAAAATTGAACGCTCTTACATCATCTAATCCTGCTATGTGATCCTTATGTTCATGTGTAAAAACAACTGCGTCTAATTTTTGTACTTGCTCTCGAAGCATTTGTTGTCTGAAATCAGGACCAGTGTCAATAACAATAGTTGTGGTTTCTGTCTCCACCAAAATAGATGAACGCAAACGTTTATCTTTTTCATTAGCACTAACGCATACCTCACACTTGCAGGCTATCAATGGCACTCCCTGCGATGTTCCTGTGCCTAAAAATGTTATTTTCAATTCGTTTAATATTGCTTTGCAAATTTACTACTAAATAGATTAACTTTAAATAATGATAAAAACTCAGCTTTTGAACTTGGCACAGTATCGAAAAAACAAAAGCTAAATAGCTCCTAAAAAGTTTTATTATTATTGCACCATATTTATATGACTATGAAAAAAATATTATTCTGCTTACTGCTTGCCAGCTTTACTGTTAGTGCTCAAAATAAATTGCTTAACATGGAAGACGCTGTTTTAAAAGCACGTACCAGCCTTGCCCCACAAAATTTTAAACAAATGATGTGGATTAAAAATAGCACAGATTATAGCTATGTAGGATTAGACAATAACCTTTATAAGGGAAATGCTGAAAAAGATAAAGCACAGATTTTAGTAAGATTAACAGAAATTAATAGCGCTTTACGTGCTCAAAAAGAAGACACATTGTCGGTTTTTCCAACTTTGGTTTGGGAAGATATAAATAGTTTTATTTTTAATGCGAACAAAAAGCGTTGGATGTGGATAACTGCAGTTAAAACTTTAGAAAAAAAACCTCTAGAGAATTTCCCTGATAATGCCGAAAATATAGATAAAGACAAGAAAAAAGGTTTTATAGTTTATACCATAAATAATAATCTTTATTTGTGGAATGCAGGTAAAATTTATCCTATTTCAAAAGATGGAAGTGAAAATTTAGTTTATGGACAAAGTGTTCATAGAAATGAATTTGGGATTACGAAAGGAACATTTTGGGGAAATAGTGGTAATTATTTAGCCTTTTACCGCATGGACCAGTCAATGGTTAAAGAATATCCTATTACTGATTATAGTGTAAAACCTGCCAAGGAAAAAACCATTAAATACCCTATGGCAGGAGATAGCAGCCACCATGTTACTGTAGGAATTTTTGATTTAAAAAAACTAGAAACAATTTATTTAAAAACACCTCCTCCTGCCGATCACTATTTAACCAACATTGCTTTTAGCCCTGATGATAAGCATGTGTATGTGGCTGAACTTAATCGCGAGCAAAATGAAATGAAACTCAATAGTTACAATACCCAAACTGGCGATTTTGAAAAAACTTTATTTGTAGAAACTGATGAAAAATATGTGGAACCAATGCATGCTATGAGCTTTATCCCTAGCAACCCAAATCAGTTTATTTGGCAAAGCAGACGAGATGGTTGGAATCACTTATATTGGTATGATATTAATGGTAAAATGATAAAACAATTAACCGTGGGGAATTGGGAAGTAACTAATTTTCTGGGTTTCTCTGATATCAGCGATAAAATATTCTTTGAAGCTACCAAAGAAAGCCCTTTAAGCAGAGACCTGTATAGTGTAAATATTGCTGATGGAAAAATAACAAAATTATCAACTGGCGATGGGGTAAATAAACCTATTATGAACGAATCTGGTAATTACTTTTTAAACACATTTTCAAATGTCACCACGCCTAATGTTGTGCAATTGATTAATAGCAAAACAAAAAAAATTCAAGAGTTACTTAGGTCTTCGAATCCTCTTAGTGATTATAAAATTGGTGATTTAAAACTCTTTAGTATTAATAATAAGCAAGGCGATGAACTTTATTGCAGAATGTTTAAACCAGCCGATTTCGATAGCACCAAAAAATATCCTGTGGTGGTTTATTTGTATGGTGGACCGCATGCACAAATGATTACTAATAGTTGGTTAGGCGGAGCCAACCTCTGGTTTCATTACATGGCTCAAAAAGGTTATTTGGTATTTACGCTTGACAACAGAGGTTCTGAAGCAAGAGGCAAAAAATTTGAGCAAGCCACTTTTAAGCAATTAGGTACAGCTGAAATGGAAGATCAATTAGCAGGTGTAAATTATTTAAAATCGTTGAAATATGTTGATGCTACGCGTCTTGGTGTGCATGGCTGGAGCTTTGGTGGCTTTATGACCACTTCTTTAATGACACGATTTCCTGATGTATTTAAAGTCGCTGTTGCTGGTGGTCCTGTTATTGATTGGGGATATTATGAAATTATGTATACAGAGCGCTATATGGATACACCACAAACCAATAAAGCCGGATATGATGGTAACAATTTATTGAATTATACAGATAAATTAAAAGGAAAATTAATGCTCATTCATGGCACTTCAGATGATGTGGTGGTGTGGCAACATAGCCTGCAATTTGTAAAAAAGGCCGTTGAAAAAAACATACAGTTGGATTATTTTCCATATCCAGGACATTTACACAATGTAACAGGCAAGGATAGAGTGCATTTAATGCAAAAAATAAGTAATTACTTTTTTGATTATTTATAAATTAAGTTCCTTATTATTTTTCAATCACTTCCATAAAACACCTAAATCCAACATAACTTTTAGGGCTTCCATCATAGGTTTGATTACCTGTTATTTGAAGTTCCTCTGCATTATTAATCCAACTTCCACCTTTAATTGTATTTGCAGTGCTTGTCATTTCAGCTACATTACCAGCCATATTATATAAACCATAACTATTTGGCCAATATGAATTAACAGGAGCTATAATGTCAGTATTTTCATTAATATTAGCTTTCGCTCCAACAATTTCTTCATTACCTCTTTTAAAATTTGCTCTCATTTCTCCTTTCTTGGTTTGCAAACTATTATCTTCCCAAGGATAGGTAGCATTCTTATACTTTCCTTTGGCTGCTAATTCCCATTCTTCAATTGTTGGAAGTCGAATTTGCACCTTCTTGTATTTTCTGTTTTCATCATCATTGTAAAGTTTAGTTAACCAATTACAATAAGCTATTGCAGCATTATATGAAATATTTACAACTGGGTAATTTTCGTATGCTTTGTGTTTATGATAATACAAAACATAAGGTTCATTATAACTGTAATTTAATTTCCATTGTAAACTATCAATCAATGATGTTTGTAACATATTATAATCATTGGCTTCTTTGAGAGAAAAGATATAATATGCATACTCTTTATTGCTCACTTCTGTGCATGATGCAAACAAGTTTTCTTTTACTTTTTTCTGCTGCATTATACATTCTTTCAATTGAGCAATAACAGGGGTAATTATAAGGAGATTTCCTAGAAAAACTAGCTTTAACATATGTCCTAAACTACGCTTTTTTGAAGTATACATCATTTTTTTTATTAATTAGACCAAAACGATTGTAAAATAGAAATATTGTTTCGCTTTTAATTCATTTACTGATAAAATATTGAAAAGGTAATCAAGAATTTTGGCAATAAATCATATAAAAACAAGTTAAGGAAGGTATTATAGGAGATTTCATTTTGTGCATAAAGGTAGAATCCTAGTTTGGCTAAATGTTTTTCTTACCGCTTTAAAAAAATTGTACTTTCGGAAATGTAAATTTGATTTCGTGAAAAAAATACTGTCATTATTTTTGTTAGGTTTTTCAATTAATTCGCACGCTCAACTTCAAAATGGAAGCGTTGCTCCTGATTTTACACTGATAGATTATTACGGCATTGAGCGAAATTTATACAACTACTTAAATTCTGGGAAAACAGTTTTTTTAGAAATTTTTGCTGCCCATTGTCCAACATGTTGGGGATATCATCAAACCCACACCTTAAAAAATTTATATAACAATTATGGCCCAGGAGCCAGCAATGATTTAATGGTTTTAGCTCTAGAACATGATCAATGGAATGATTCAAATGCCTTTGTTGGAAATGGCCCAGTATGGGTAACGCAAGGGAATTGGTTAAGCGACACCCCATATCCTATTTTTAATGTTGAGGATCCATATCGTGGAGTTTTTTCTGATTATAATGTAACATTTTATCCCGTTGTGTATAAAATTTGTCCAAACAAAATAGTTGAGAGAGTTTATACGAGTGAAACAGTTTCTCAACTGTATCAAAAAGTACAAGACTGTCAAATGGCCTTATCTCTAGCTGAGCAAAATCAATCAGCTCTTTTTAATTTTAATATGAATGATAAAAAAATAAGCTTTCAGAATGACAATGTGAAACAATTCAGAATATATAATCTACAAGGCCAAGTTGTAAAATCAGTGAGTGTTGGTGTCAATTCCACTTTTGATTTAGAAGGCTTAAATAGTGGTGTATATATACTTGAAGTAGAAACTAAATCTGGGGTTTTTCATCAAAAAAGATTTATTCCTTTAACTTCGAATCAATAATAATTGTAACAGGTCCATCATTAATTAATGATACTTTCATATCAGCACCAAAAATGCCACATGCAGTTTTTCCACTATAATGCGATAAAATCAATTGATAAAATCGATGATAAATTTGTTTGGCAAGGTCAGGCTTAGCTGCCTTAATATAAGAAGGTCTGTTCCCTTTTTTTGTGTTTGCATGCAAAGTAAATTGACTTATTAATAATACTTGTCCTTGAATATCATTCAATGATAAATTCATTACGCCATTTTCATCGTTAAATATTCTCAGGTTTATTATTTTATTGATAAGCCATAGCATGTCATCTTCACTATCTGATTCCTCAATTCCTAGCAGTATTAAAATTCCATTATTAATTTCTCCAACCAATGCATTATTTACACTCACACTGGCCTCTGAAACTCTTTGCAACACTACTCGCATAATTTTGTATAATTAATAAAACGCAAAAATATAATATTGTTTTATGAATTGCTATTTCCAAAAACAGCATTAAACATATCTCCAAACCTATTTCCACGTTCCAATAAACCTTTATTCAATTTTGAATATTCTGATAAAGCATGCAAAATAAACTCCATTAAAAAATAAATTTCTTCTTGACTTGCTTTTGGGTATGTTTCTTTTGCCAATGATTTTAACCCATTTACACCATCTAATGCCATCTTGTAATTGTTGTTATTCATATCAAAAAACAAATCAATAGAATTGCCATCTGCAAACCAAGATAGTATATAAGAATATACTTGATCGGCCGAATCCTTTTTCTTTGTTTTTTCTGGCGATGGAAAATACTTTGGAAATGTTGTTCTTATAGCCTTTGAAATTAAATGATTTGCTACTATCCACGAACCTTCTTGTTCTCCTTCATATACCAATTCAACTTTTCCTGTTATGGCTGGAATAATTCCATTAAAATCACTTACCCTTACCGTTGTATTTTTGTCCCCATTTATAATACATCTTCTTTCAGCGGTACTCAATAAATTTTCATATGCCGAAATACTTAAACGAGCCGACACACCACTTTTTGCATCAACATACTCACTAGCTCGGGCTTCAAAACCAATTTGCTCAAGTAATTCAGCTGCAATGCTTGGTACTAAAACTTGAGCCTCTGTTTGATTACGCTTTGCCTCATTAGCAGTGATGTGTGCAGCCATCTTTACATCTTTAGGATAATGCGTTAAAATCTGACTTCCAATTCTGTCTTTTAATGGAGTCACGATTGAACCACGATTGGTATAATCTTCTGGATTAGCTGTAAATACAAATTGTATGTCAAGTGGTAAACGTAGTTTAAATCCTCTAATTTGAATATCTCCTTCTTGTAAAATATTAAATAAGGCAACCTGAATCCTTGCTTGCAAATCAGGCAATTCATTAATCACAAAAATGCAACGATGGCTTCGTGGAATTATTCCAAAATGTATTACTCTTTCATCAGCGTAAGTTAATCGTAAATTAGCTGCTTTAATAGGATCTACATCACCAATTAAATCAGCAACTGAAACATCTGGAGTGGCTAATTTTTCTGAATACCTCTCACTTCTGTGAAGCCAAGTAATCGGTGTTTCATCACCTTTTTCATGAATTAAATCGAAAGCATATTTTGAAATAGGTTTCAATGGGTCGTCATTCAACTCTGAACCAAAAACAACAGGAATATATTCATCAAGTAAATTTACCATAAGCCTTGCTATTCGAGTTTTTGCTTGCCCTCTGAGCCCAAGTAAATTAATATTATGTTTCGATAAAATGGCTCGCTCTATATCTGGAATTACTGTGTCCTCATAGCCATAAATTCCTTCAAAAACAGTTTGCTTTTCTTTAAGTTGTTTAATTAAATTTTGGCGCAATTCTTCCTTTATAGTTTTATGTTGTATCCCACTTTTTTTGAGCTCACCAAGGGTTTTTATTTCCAATAATTTTGACATGTTTACTTTTTCTAAGTTTAAGACGTAAAAGAACAAAAAACTATTATAAGAGTTTTAATTTTTGATTAAACAATCAAAAATAATTTATGTTCGAAAAATTGTATCTTTGTGATTAGCTTTAATAAATGAATTCTTTAAAAGAAAAACCTGACTTCACTAATATAGCTGCTTCTGAAATTTTTAAATTCAAGCACTATGAACTTTTTAGGAGAAAAGATGGTATTCTTCAAGCTCACTTTTACAGTGAATACAATGGTGAAATTGAAGATGCAATCAACATAGTAGAAACATTTAAAATTTTAAAGGAAGAGCATAAGTGTTTGGTATTGTTAACTGTTGAAGATGGTGCATCATTTACTAAAGAAGCTCGTGAATTTGTTGCTAGTGCTGAAGTATCAAATATAGTGATGGCAGATGCTTTTGTGATTAATAGCATGGCGCTAAAAATACTAATGAATGGGTACTTAAAATTTAATAAACCAACACGACCAACTAAATTTTTTAATTCTGCTGAAAATGCTGTTGCTTGGCTAAAAGAGTTTAATTTGAGCACAATGTAATGAACTATTCAAATAAAGTCCCTTTGTCCTTTGAGTGAAGCTTGCCTAAATGTTTATAGGCTAATTCTGTTGCTTCCCGTCCTCTAGGTGTTCGGCTCATGTAGCCTTCTTGAATTAAAAATGGCTCATACACTTCTTCAATTGTTTCTGCTTCTTCACCAACAGCTGTAGAAATTGTAGTTAATCCAACTGGCCCTCCTTTAAATTTATCAATAATAGTACTCAATATTCTAATATCCATTTCATCCAAACCATTCTTATCAACATTCAAAGCATTTAAAGCGTATTGTGCAATTTCAACATCAATATTACCATTGCCCTTAATTTGAGCAAAATCACGAGTTCTACGCAACAAAGCATTGGCTATTCGTGGTGTTCCTCTACTTCTGCGAGCTATTTCATATGCAGCAACTTCTTCAATAGGTACCTTTAAAATGGAAGATGAACGCATCACTATTTGTGTTAATAATTTTGCATCATAATATTGCAATCTTGAGTTGATTCCAAATCGTGCCCTTAATGGTGAAGTGAGCAAACCCGATCGTGTAGTAGCACCAACTAAAGTAAATGGATTTAAATTAATTTGTACAGAACGTGCATTAGGACCAGTATCAATCATAATATCTATCCTGTAATCTTCCATAGCGCTATATAAATATTCTTCTACTACAGGACTCAAACGATGAATTTCATCAATAAACAGCACATCATTAGGTTCTAAGTTAGTAAGCAAACCTGCCAAATCACCCGGTTTATCAAGCACTGGACCCGATGTGGTTTTGATGTTTACACCCATATCAAAAGCAATTATATTTGCTAAAGTGGTTTTACCCAAGCCTGGAGGACCGTGTAATAATACATGATCAAGTGCCTCATTTCTTTGTTTAGCTGCTTCAACAAAAATGCGTAAATTATCAACTACATTTTGTTGTCCCATAAAATCTTCAAATTCTACGGGTCGCAATACCTTTTCAATTTCCTTTTCGGTGTTGTTTAATTTTTCAGATGTAGGGTCTAAATTTTCGTTCATGATTTACAATTACTTTACAAAGTTATCATTTCACTTTATAAACTTCTCCACATGTTTTGAAATATCATTTAAATCAATCTCATTCATGCATTTGAAATGTGTTTTTGGGCATGCTTTTTTACCTATTTTTGAACATGGGCGACAATTTAATTGCTTCACCTCAGCAATATAATTATTCTCATGATGGTTTGGCATATATGGATACATGCCAAACTCTGGAACAGTGTTTCCCCAAACAGAAATTATCTTTTTCTGAAATGAAGCTGCTATGTGCATCATTCCAGTATCATGGCTAATAACTACGGAAGACTGCTTAATTATTGAGGCCGATTGAAATAAATTATATTTACCACAAGCATTAAATATCTTTGAAGTAACTTTTGCTTCAATTTCAGTAGCATTTTTAACATCTTCCTTGCCTCCAATTAAAACAATTGGATAATTAATTTTATTGCACAGCTCAATAATTTTTTGATTGGGCATTCGCTTTGTATAATGCTGTGCTCCTATTACCAATGCCAAATACCCTTTTCGAAAATTATCGGGAAGTTCAGTGAGTTGAAATTCATTCTCAAGAGGTATATTGAAATCTAAGCCTTTATTATCATTTTTAACTCCTAGTTTTTCAAGTGCTTTAAAATACCTGTCAACAATATGAACTGCTGGCATTTTATTCATTTTAAATTGTACCAGCAACCACTTTTTAAAATTTAATTTTGGAAAGCTTTTGGATGGCTTATTCAACAACCAAATTACCTGTTTACTTCGCAAATTGTTGTGTAAATCAACAATTAAATCATAATTTTCATCATTTAACTCTTTAATTACTTCCTTTACGTTTTTTTGAATCCCAAAAACTTTATCCACAAATGGGTTAGCTTCTAAAATTGAAGTAAATGAACTTTTAGTTAAGTAATGAATTTCAACTTGTTCAACCTGCGATTTTAAACATCTTATTATGGGCGAAGTAAGCACGATATCGCCAATTGAACTAAAGCGTACCAATAAAACTTTAGGCATGTCTGGCGCTCCTACTATTTAATTTCTTGACACAACTCAACCAAAACACCATGAGCCGATTTAGGGTGAACAAAACAAACTAACTTATTATCTGCGCCTTTTTTAGGACTGTTAGAAAGTAATTGAAAACCCTCTTTTTGCAATCGTTCCATTTCATCATAAATATTATCTACAGAAAAGGCTATATGATGAATCCCTTCTCCTTTTTTATCAATAAATTTTGCAATAGCACTGTTTTCGTTAGTGGCGGCAAGCAATTCAATTTTATTGGGCCCATTTTTAAAGAAAGAAGTTAAAACCATTTCACTCACCACTTCTTCACTTTTATATGGTTCTTCGCCAAGTAATTTTGCATATAAATTATTGGCTTGTTCAATGCTTTTAACAGCAATACCAATATGTTCAATTTTGTTCATCATAATATTTGATAAATAAAAAAGCCCTAAATTATAGGGCTCATTATGTTTTGAGAATATTTATTTTTTGGTGAATTTATCTCCTGACTTATTATCGTAGTTCATTTGATAATTTCCTTTTTTCAAATCACTTACATCAATTTCGTTTCCTCTTCCTTGTTTGGCAATGTTACCAAATAAGTCATACACCTCCCATTTGGTATCAGAACTAAAGTTAATATTTTGGTCTTTTCCCTGAGTAAAAGTTACCACCGGGCTCATTGAACGGTATTTTATAGGCTCTGATACTTTTGATCCTGTAACATCAATTTGTTTTACACGAATTAAATTTTCACCACTATACGGGTCATATTTTATTGAATATGAATGCTGGTCGGCAGTACCTCTTCCTTCCACTTTACCAATCGTAACCCATTTATTCCATCTTTTTTGCTCAACTATAAAATCAAGTTTTCCTGTTTCGTTTTTAGTACTCCATGTAAACATTCCCTCTTTTGTAACTTTCATCGATCCAGGTATAATTTCATATGTAGCTCTTGGCTTTAAATCTTCAGGGTTAACTACTTTGGGTTTGCAGCCATCGTTATGTTTAATTTTAATAGATACTTTTTGACCAACCACCAATTGTAACGAAATTAAATCAATTTCAAACGAGCTCTGCTGAATTTCATCAGTTGTAAGTTTCCCATTTACAAACACCTCTGTAACGCAAAAACCAACATTATTGCTAGATTTATAGGGATTTGTTACGAAAATATTTTTACCCATAAAATTACCTTCGATATTTATTTCTCCAGCTATCAGCCTAGAGCAACTAGCAATTAATACTAAAACTACTACTATTTTTTTCATCATAAACTGTATAAATTTACGCTTTAAATACTTTATTCTGATATAAATCAACTCGCAATATTAAAAGGATTAATCAGTAAAACAAAAAAATGAACAAAAAATATCCCTAAAATTCATTCAATCAACTTCAAAAAATAAAAATATTCATCATAAAAGAGTATTTTTTTGACTTTAACACTAACAAAATTGCGCTCCCATGCGTATTTTGAAAATAAAATTATATATTTGGACCTTTAAAATCAAAGATTATACCACAAAATGAATAAAAAAATTACTTTTTTACTTTTATTAAATTTAAGTTTCAGTATTATATCTTTTTCGCAAGGCGTTATCAATGCTGGGCAAGATACAGCCATTTGTTTACCTGGTACTGTTACTTTAAGCGCCAACATTGGCAGTCAAAGTCCTACTATTCTATCTGACCCTAGTAATGCGTTAGCCGATGACGTTTTTGCCCCTAACGTGATAAATTTAGGATTTAGTTTTACTTATTTTGGAAATACATATACCCAATGCGCGATTTCCACCAACAATTATATTTCATTTGACATTGCTAATGCAGGGACTCCCTCGCCATGGACAATTGCAAATCCTATTCCTGGTGGTCCAGCTAATACTTTCAATTCCATCATGGGGCCTTGGCAAGATTTATTACCACCATCTGGCGGAACTATTAGATATGCTACAACTGGCACAGCCCCTAATAGAATATTTACAGTTGAATATTGCAGTGTGGCTATGTTTAGCTGCACCGCACTAAGTTTTTCCTCACAAATTCAGTTGCATGAAAATGGAAGTGTAATTGAAACACACATCATCGATAAACCAATTTGCCCTACTTGGAACACAGGTCAAGCAATTCATGGAATTCAAAATGCTACAGGAACTATTGCTTTTGTAAATGCAGGAAGAAATGCTGGTGTTCAATGGTCTGTGTCTAATGAAGGTACTCGATTTGAAATTGACCCAAATGACCCCAATAATTACTTTGTTAGTAATATTCCTTTTTCGCCTGTTACATTAGGTGCTTCAGGAACAATTACTTGGTCTGAAGTTGGTGGGCCTGTGCTTGGAACTGGTGCATCAATTTCTGTTAGCCCTGCAGTTCCAACTGCTTATGTTGCATCCATTGATGACTTATGTAGTGGCTTTCAATATACAGATACTGTTCAAGTAAATGCCGCTCCTTCACCTGATTTAACATTTACTTACCCTTCAGCAACTTTTTGCGCTGATACTATTATTGTTACTCCAACCTTAGGTCCAGGCTCAGTAGGCGATTTCAGCGCAACACCTGCTGGAATTGTTTTTACAAATACTACAACTGGAGCTATTGATCTTGGTGCTAGCACACCTGGCACCTATGACATAAGTAGAATAGGAACAAATGGTGGTTGCTTTGATACATTAACTGTACAAATCACTATTACCAGCGCTCCAGACCCAAGTCATAGTTACCCATCAACAATATATTGTGCAGGTGGTATAGCTCCAGCACCTCTATTTAATCCTAATGCTAGTGCGGGCCTTTTTACTGTAAGTCCTTCCGGCTTAGTTTTTATAAACGCCAATACTGGTGAAGTTGATTTAGATTCATCTGCTGCAGGTACTTACACGATAACCAACACTATTACCGGATTTGGTTGTCCAACAACAACAGATACTTCTATTGTAATAATTGCTGAGCAAACCATTGATGCAGGAGCAGCACTATCTACTTGCACTGGATTAGGTGCATTAATTGAGGGTATTGCAACTGGACCAAATAGTGGCAATTTAACATGGACTGGAGGAACAGGAACTTTTTCAAGCCCAAACAATGATACTACTTATTATGACCCATCCTTGAATGATGCTGGGTTGGGATTTGTAAATTTAGTTCTTACTATGACAGGCACTCCAACTTGCCCTACCATTTTTGATATGGTGCCTTTAACGGTTGAGTTAGGTGCAACTGCCGTAGCTGGTCCCGATGTTAACTTTTGTGGAGGCGGTGGTGCTCCAATAATCCTAAATGGAAATATAGGAGGTCTTGGTACTTCTGGTACTTGGTCAACAAATGGAACTGGTTCATTCGGAAATGCCTCATCATTAAGTACTATTTATACCCCAAGTACTGCCGATCAAAGCAATGGTAGTTTAACCATTTATTTAACTTCTGATGATCCTGCTGGAAACTGCCCCGCTGCTGTAGATTCCTTTTTAGTAACATTTAGCACACCAGCAACAATCTCTATTGCATCACCAGACACTGTATGCGCGAGTTCAGCTATAAATGTGTCAACAAACATTACTGGTTCAATAAGTTCATATCAATGGGCAATAGTGAATGGAACTGGTTCATTTACTAGCACATCAGGTGCAAATACAACTTACAATCCAAGCGCTGCCGACACTGCTAATCATTTTGTTGTATTATCAGTGACAGGTGTAGCCCCTGCTCCTTGTACTAATGTTTTCGCAACTGATACTATATTTATCAATCCAGCACCTTCTGCTATAATTACTGGAGGTGGCATTATTCAAACAGGTACAGGAACAGTTTGTCCTAATGGTTCCAGTGTTAATGTTAATATTGCTTTCACTGGAAATGGTCCATTTAGTATTACCTTTGGCTTAAATAATGATACTATTACCTTAAACAATTTAAGTGCTAATTTTTCTTACCCAGCCGATGAACCAGGAACATTCAGCATAGTTTCTCTAAGCGATGCTGGCTCATGTCCTGGCTCAATATCTGGCTCTGCGGTTATTGACACAGTTAATATTCACTATATTGCCTATTTTGATGAAGAAACATGTGGTGAGCAAGATGGAATTGCTTTTGTAAACAATGTGAGTGGTGGAACTTTACCTTATACCTACCTATGGAATGATCCAAGTGCATCTACAATTGATTCAATATATAACTTACTTGCTGGAAATTACACATTAACAATTACAGATGCAAATAATTGCTATACCAACGCTGTAATTACTGTGCCTCAAGTTCTTGGTGTTCAAGCATCAATTGCTGCAAATCCTCTTTCTGGGTCTTATCCATTAACTGTAAACTTTACTAATAATAGTACTGGCGCAGCCACTTATTTATGGAACTTTGGTGATTCTGACACAAGCACTGCTTTATCACCTAGTCATATTTTTGAACAACAAGGTGAATACCAAGTTATATTAACTGCATACAATACACCAGGTTGTGTCTCAACTGATACATTAATGATTTATGTTGATGGAGAAGTGCCAAACATATTTACGCCTAATGGCGATGGAAACAACGATAAGTTTTCATTCAATAAATTAAGCGTCACTTCATTCAATGCGCAAATATTTAATCGCTGGGGTAAAAAAGTATATGAGTGGACCGATCCAAAGGAAGGTTGGGATGGAAGCACTTCCGAAGCAGGTGTTTATTATTACATTGTTCAAATGACAACAATTAATGGAAAAGAGGAAGAATTGCACGGAACAATAACCTTACTAAAGTAATATCTCATTTAAATTGATAAGCCGAAGTTAAACTTCGGCTTTTTTTATACCTATGCAAAAAGAAGAAAACCCTTGGAAAACTTTAAAAACTGAAAATGCTTATGAATCAGCTTGGATTTTAGTGAACAAGCACCATGTGATCAACCCTGCCAATAATCCTGCCATTTACAGTACAATTCATTTTAAAAATAAAGCTATTGGTGTGATTCCTTTGGACGAAGAATTTAATACATGGATTGTTGGACAATATAGATACCCCACCAACTGCTATAGCTGGGAAATACCCGAAGGTGGTGGTCATTTAAATGTTCCTTATGTTGAATCAGCCGCGCGTGAATTATTAGAGGAGACAGGCTTAAAAGCTGAAAAATATACTGAAATTATGCGTATGCATTTAAGTAACTCTGCAAGCGATGAAGAAGCTATTGTGTTTATAGCTCAGCAACTCACTTTTCATAATGCAGAGCCTGAAGAAACAGAAGTTTTGCAAGTAAAGAAACTGCCTTTTGAAGAACTTTTTCAAATGGTGCATAATGGTTATATTTATGATGCTATTACAATTGCGGCTGTTTATAAAACTAAAGCACTTATTGAAAATGGGGAATTGTAATACTTAAACTACCAACTTCCACCAGCCCCTCCACCACCAAAACTACCTCCACCAAAACCACCAAAGCCACCTCCTGAACTGCCACCACCAAAGCCTCCAAAACTTCCTCCTCTTCCAAAGCTACCACCACCAAAACCACCCCAAAAAATTGGTCCACTACTTCTATAAGTTCGACCACCTCCACCTCTACCACCAAATATTTTTATCAAAACTATAATCAAAACAAGAATGATAAGGATTTTTATGATTGAACCTTTCCCCTTATTGATGTTTTTATTTGGCTCTGCTTTAAACTTACCCGTAAGTAAATCAATTATATCATTCGTTCCTTCATCTAAACCTTGGTAATAATCGTTATTTTTAAAATAAGGTTTAAATTTATTTTCAATTATTCTACGTGACATGGCATCTGTAACATATTCTTCTGCACCATATCCAGTAGCTATAAATACTTTTCTATCGTTAGGAGCAACCAAAATTAGGATCCCATTGTCTTTGCCCTTTTGTCCAATTCCCCATTTTTGGCCTAACTTAAATGCATAATCGGCAATGTCATTACCTTCTAAACTTTTAATCGTAACAATGGCAATTTGTGTTGAACTGCTATCATTAAAAGCTACTAACTTTTGTTCAAGTGCTGCAACTTCAGTTGTTGACAATACTGCAGCATAATCGTTGACTAATTTAGGAGGATTTGATTTTTCAGGTAAATTTTGACTATAAGCATGCGATACTAACAAAAAAACAATGCTAGCAATAACTGAAATGAAATTAATTTTTAATGATTGCACAAGCCTAGTTTTCGTAAGAAATATCGTTTGTTAATTCGTTTTTATCATCATTTTGATATGGAAAGTGCTTCTTTAGGGCCTCTCCACAAGAAAGAACGGTTTCTCTAATTCCAATAACAAACTCTCCTTTTTTAAAATGTTCTTGTAAAACATCTTTGCTTTGATCCCAAAAGTTGGTTCCAACTTTTTGGTGTATGCCTAAATCACCTACTATGGCAAACTTACGCGACTCTTCGGCAATGTATATTAAAACACCATTTCTGGCAGCGGTGGCTGTCATACCTAATTTTTCGAATACTTTTTTTGCCCGCTCTAATACATCACCTTTGCATACTTTTTCTATATGAACTCTTATTTCACCAGAAGTGTTTTTTTCGGCAGCAGCAATAGCTTCCACCAAAATTTTTTCTTCAAAATCTTGAAGTATCTTACTCATTATTAAAATTTAACCTCTGGCGCCTTTTCCGCCCCAGCTACAGCTTGGAAATATCCTTTTTGTTGGAAACCATACATTCCTGCAAAAATATTACTTGGGAAACTTCTAATATATTTGTTATACACTTGTACCATATCATTAAAGCGACCTCTTTCAACTGCAATGCGGTTTTCTGTACCTTCTAATTGGGATTGCAACTCTAAGAAATTTTGATTCGCTTTTAAGTCTGGATATTTTTCAACACTTACTAATAATCTTGACAATGCACCAGATAATCCATCTTGAGCCTGTTGAAATTTTGCTATGTTTTCAGGACTCAAGTTATTGGCATCAATTTTCATGCTTGTAGCACTAGCGCGTGCTTGTATTACTTCAGTCAATGTAGATTTTTCAAATTCGGCATACCCTTTAACGGTATTAACTAGGTTGGGTATTAAATCGCTTCTACGTTGATAGGCGTTCTCAACTTGTGCCCATTGACCTTTTACATCTTCCTCCTTATTCACCATATTGTTATAGGAGCCAGCAAATAAGCGGTAAATAATAAATACCAATACAACAATAACACCAATTACAATCCAAGATTTTTTCATAGTTTTTATAATTTATTTTTAATGGAATTTTCCTTATACAATTTTTACTTCGTGAATTCTTATGATAGGAATAACCACGCCTCCTTTTAAAATAATTCTTTTATCAGTAGTAGCCCAAATGGTTGTTTCAACTTGTTTAAGCCCTTCACTATCTTCAAATATTACTTTTATTTTATTGTGTTCAACATTCCCTAGTGTTGTTGCCCGTTCCAAATCTAACATTCTGCTAGTGATGTCTTCTTTTGATTTTAGAACTTCATTATTAGGAAATGTAAGGCTTGAAATACTTTCTTTACTCACAATAATGGGGTGTTGAACTTGACTACTCATAATGTTTCGAATTAAAAATATTTAAAACTTTTTTTAATTTAATTAAATTGGTCAAAAACTATGCCTTAACTAATTTAACCTCCATCAAAAATAATTTTACGAATATTTGTCATTAAAGGTTGCGTTCCATGACATAATCATTCATATAGTAGTTGTTACCAATGTGAATGTCAACTTCTTTTATAATTTTAAATCCTTGTTTCTCATAAAAAAATCTTGCCTTGTTAAATCTATTTACATTTAATATCAATTTATTAGCCCCATTTTCAATGCTAAATTCAATTACCTTATCGAGTAATTTTACCCCTAAATGTTGACCTTGATAATTGCTTAAAACATACAGTTTTTGAAGTTTAAACATATAAGCTTCTTCCTGAGAAACAGAAGCAAATCCTAGTACTTCTTGATTTTCATTTTCAACTATAAAAAACTGATGCCCTTTTGTCAGCATCTGATTTTTAATCGCATCTGCATTATAAAATTCATGCAGCATAAAATTTAGTTGAGCAATACTTAAAATATCCTTATAAGCTATGGGCCATATCTCATGTGCCAGATGTTGAATGGTTTTTATGTTTGATATATTAGCTTTGCTTATTTTCATGCCTACTATTTAAGTAAAAAAAATGCAGTGCACCAAGTGCACTGCAAATGAATTAATATTTCCTTAAAAGCTAATTAATGACCTAATTCAGCAATAAATTTAATACGCATTAAACGTATTTCTTCTTCGGTATAATCTTCTTCTCCTAGTTCTTTTAGGGCCTCTATAATACTATCGGTTTCAGACTCTTTAAAGTATTCATAAATTTCCTCTTGTTTATCCTCATCAATAATGCTATTAATATAATAATTGATATTTACTTTGGTTCCTGATGAGACAATACTCTCAATTTCACTTATTACCTCATCCATTGACATTCCTTTGGCATTGGCAATATCAGAAAGGGATAATTTTCTATCAATACTTTGAATTATATATACTTTGGCACCGCTTTTATTTACTACTGATTTCACTACCATATCCATTGGTCGAGTGATATCATTTTCTTCAACATATTTTGCAATTAAATCAACAAATTCCTTCCCAAAGCGAAGTGCCTTACCAGAACCAACCCCAGTAATTTGCTTCATTTCTTCCATGGTAATGGGGTATTGAATTGCCATATCCTCCAAAGATGGGTCTTGGAAAACTACATACGGAGGAACACCTTTTTGCTTTGCAATTTTTTTACGTAGATCTTTTAACAATGCAAATAAAGTTTCATCAGAAGCCCCTCCTCGCTGTCCTCCTCCATTCGTAACAATATCTTCATCATCACCAACTGCATCATAATCAATATCACGAGTAAACAAAATACTATGTGGTTTATCTAGAAAATCATTCCCTTTTTTGGTTACACCTAACAAACCATAGTTTTCTATATCTTTTTCAAGATAATTATTTACCAATGCTTGACGAATAATCGCCATCCAATATTTTTCACTTTCAAACGATCCCTTACCAAATACTTCTAAAGCTTCATGTTTGTATGATTTTGTGGCTGCTGTTTTGATTCCCATTATGACTTGAACCACATGTTTGGCTTTAAACTTTTCCTTTACATCAAGTACTGTTTCTAAAACTATAGATAAGCTATCTTCTGCTTCAAACTTTGGTTTAGGGTGACGGCAATTATCGCACATCGAATTACATTTCGACTCTTCGTATTCTTCACCAAAATAATGCAATAATGTTTTTCTTCTACATGCTGAGGTTTCAGCATATCCTACAGTTTCTTGTAATAATTGCTTCCCTATTTCTTGCTCGGCAACTGGTTTGCCTTTCATAAACTTTTCAAGTTTAACAATATCATCATAATGGTAAAAGGAAATACAATTTCCCTCACCACCATCACGTCCGGCACGTCCAGTTTCTTGATAATATCCTTCCAAAGATTTTGGCACATCATGATGTATCACATAACGTACATCTGGTTTGTCGATACCCATTCCAAAAGCAATGGTTGCTACTATTACATCTGCTTCCTCCATCAAAAACATATCCTGATGTTGCGCTCTTACATTGGCTTCAAGACCTGCATGATAAGGTAGGGCTTTTATTCCATTTACTTTTAAAGTTTCTGCAATTTCTTCAACTTTTTTGCGACTTAAACAATAAACTATTCCTGATTTTCCCTGATTTTGTTTAATATATTTTATAATTTCTTTAACTACATTTTGTTTAGGCCTTACTTCGTAATACAGGTTGCCTCTATTAAATGAAGACTTATATACTTTTGCTTCATTCATCGACAAATTTTTAATAATGTCCTGTTGAACTTTAGGCGTTGCTGTAGCTGTTAGTGCAATAATTGGAACTGTTCCAATTTGCTCAATTATTGGTCTTAGTCTGCGGTATTCAGGGCGAAAATCGTGCCCCCATTCCGAAATACAATGCGCCTCATCTATGGCAAAGAATGAAATTGGAATATCTTTTAAAAAACTTACATTTTCTTCTTTATTTAACGATTCTGGGGCAACGTACAATAATTTTGTTTTTCCATCTGAAATATCCTTTTTTACTTTAGTAATTTCAGATTTACTTAATGAGGAATTCATGAAATGTGCAATGCCATCTTCTGTACCAAAATTGCGGATGGCATCTACTTGATTTTTCATTAAAGCTATTAAAGGAGAAATGATTATTGCGGTACCTTCACTCATTAATGCCGGTAATTGATAACACATACTTTTTCCCCCACCAGTTGGCATAATCACGAAAGTATCGTTCCCTGCTAACAAATTGGTAATAATTGCTTCCTGATCACCTTTGAAACTGTCGAAACCAAAATACTTATGTAACGATTCATGCAGTGATGCAGTTTCTACTTCTGTCATTTTCTTCTTAAAATTTAGTTATACGAATTTATGAATAATTTTGCGCTAATTTGCAGATGTAAAGATATAATAAATTGGATTGAAACAAAGCAAAAAAAAATATAATTTTCTTACTAATTCTATTAATAATTGAAAACACACGACCAAGTTGTAGCAATAGCACAAGCAACGTTAAAAATAGAAGCGCAAAGTGTAAATGAATTAATTCAATATGTTGATCATAGTTTTACAGATGCTGTATCTGCTATATTTCATTCTAAAGGACGAGTAATAGTAACAGGTGTTGGCAAAAGTGCAATCATTGCTCAAAAAATAACAGCAACATTTAATTCTACAGGAACTCCTTCTATATTTATGCATGCAGCAGATGCTGTGCATGGTGATTTAGGTATTATTCAAAAAGAAGATATTATTATTTGTATCTCAAAAAGTGGTAACACACCTGAAATAAAGGTATTAGCTCCTTTAATAAAAAGCGCAGGAAACAAACTTATTGCTATGGTTGGCAATAAAGATTCATTTTTAGCCAAACATGCTGACTTCATAGTTAATTGCACAGTTGAAAAAGAAGCTTGCCCAAACAATCTTGCTCCAACAAGTAGCACAACAGCCCAACTTGCTATGGGCGATGCTTTAGCAGTTTGTTTATTAGAGTGCCGTGATTTTAAGAGTGAGGATTTTGCTAAATTTCATCCAGGTGGCGCATTAGGCAAACGTCTATATTTAAAGGCCTTTGATATTGCATTGCAAAATCAAAAACCTCATGTTAATATAAATGATACTATACGTAATGTAATTATTGAAATATCCTCCAAAAGAATAGGTGCTGCAGCAGTTATGGAAAATGATAACTTGGTAGGAATTATTACTGATGGAGACATTAGAAGAATGATGGAGAAATATGAAAATATTAATGATGTAATTGCAAATGACATTATGAGTAAAAGTCCCAAAACCATTGATGCTAACGAGCTTGCTGTTGATGCGTTAAATTTAATGCATCAAAAAAACATTTCTCAAATTATTGTCACAATGCATGGAAAGTTCTTTGGATTTATTCATTTACATGATTTATTAAAAGAAGGAATAATTTAATTATGGCGCTACATTTAAAGTGGTTTACTTTTAATCCGTTTAGTGAAAACACCTATATTTTATATGGTGATAATAAAGACTGTATAATTATTGACCCTGGCTGCTCAAATGAACATGAAGAGCAACTATTATGCACCTTTATCGAAGAAAAACAATTAATTCCAAGTAAATTAATTTTAACCCATGCACATATTGACCATGTTTTGGGTGTTAGATTTGTGTCACAAAAATTTAATTTAAAATTAGCCATGCACAAAGATGATTTTCCTGTGTATGAATCAGCTAGTAATATTGCACGTATGTATGGCATTCCTTACAAGCAAGGTCCGCAAGCTGATATTATCCTAGATGAAAAAGATGTAATTTTAATAGATGGATTTACTTTATCCATATTTCACACACCTGGGCATTCACCTGGCAGTATTTGTTTTTATAGTAAAGAAAATAACTTTTTAATTGGAGGAGATGTTTTGTTTAATGGTAGTATTGGCCGAACCGATTTACCTGGAGGAGATTTTGAAATTTTAAGCCATAGTATTAAATCAAAATTATATAAATTGCCACAGAATACAAGGGTTTTTTCAGGACATGGTGAGAGTACAACTATTGGTAAAGAAATGCATCACAATCAATTTGTAAGGGCATGAGTAAGTATTTAATTGTTTGTTTAGGTAATATTGGGACAGAATACGAAAATACTCGACACAATATTGGTTTTAAAGTGGCTGATGAAATGGCTTTAGAGGCCCCTACTAATTTTATTCAGGAACGACTCGCCTATCGCTGTGAGTTAAAAGTAAAAGGAAAAATATTAGTAGTTATTAAGCCTACTACATATATGAATTTAAGTGGGAAGGCCTTAAATTTTTGGATGCAAGCCGAGAAAATTAAAGTAGAAAATATATTGATAATTACTGATGATATTGCACTACCATTTGGCACATTGCGAATTAAACCTAAAGGCAGCGATGGAGGACATAATGGCTTAAAAAGTATACAAGAAACACTTGGAACTGATGTTTACGCTCGTTTAAGATTTGGAGTTGGAAGTAATTTTGCAAAAGGTAGACAAGTAGATTATGTGCTGGGAGAATGGAGTAATGATGAAAAAATTTCTCTACATGATCGAATTAAAATTGCAGCGGAAATGGCAAAATCATTTTGTACTATTGGTTTGCAGCTAACAATGACCAACTTTAACAACAAATAAATCTAATGAATTACAGTACCTCTAAAACAAAATATTGCTTATTGTCTATCTTTTAATTCATCTCTAATTCTTGATGCTTTTTCATAGTCTTCTTCATCCAATGCGTTTTGCAAAAGTATTTGAAGCTCTTCTGTATTGATATGGCTAAAATCACCTAAGCCTAATACTGCATTTTTATTTTCTTCTGATGCTAATGAAGTAGGGCCGGTATTCTCCTCTAAACGATTGTTTTCTTCATCTAATACTACACCATAAGTCGATAGTATTGATTCGTATGTATAAATAGGGCAGTCAAAGCGCAATGCCATGGCTATTGCATCAGAAGTCCTTGCATCAATTTCGGTTGTTTGTTGCACATTATTGGCAATCAATTTAGCATAAAAAATTCCTTCAACAATTTTATATATAATTACCTCAGTAATTATGATATTAAAACTCTCAGCAAAAGTTTTCATTAAATCATGGGTGAGTGGACGGCTCGGAGTCATTTTTTCAAGCTCTATTGCTATTGCTTGCGCTTCATATCCTCCAATAATAATTGGAAGCCTTCTTTTGCCATTGGCTTCACCTAGAACTAACGCATACGCCCCGCTTTGGGTTTGGCTGTATGATAATGCTATAATTTCTAATTTTATTTTTTTCACAAAAATTAAGAATGCCTGAATAATAAAAAATCCAACCTTAACTTATTTATGAATAAGGTTGGATAAAATTAAGCAATTTTTTTGTACTAATTTTGAGATGCCTTAAATTTTTTAACGGCTTCAATTAATTTTGGAACAACCTCAAAAGCATCGCCAACAATGCCATAATCGGCAGCTTTGAAAAAAGGAGCTTCTGGGTCTTTGTTAATAACTACAATTGTTTTGCTCCCATTAACACCTGCTAAATGTTGTATTGCTCCAGAAATACCGACTGCAATATATAAATTGGGGCGAATAGCAATTCCTGTTTGACCTACGTGTTCGTGGTGTGGTCTCCAGCCAATATCGGAAACAGGACGTGAACAAGCGGTTGCTGCCCCAAGTTGTTTAGCTAAATCTTCAATCATTCCCCAATTTTCGGGACCTTTCATTCCTCTTCCTGCAGATACTACTAATTCAGCTTCAGGTAATGATAATTCGTTAGATTCACGCTTTATTTCTTTCACTTTAATTTTTGATGCAAGTAATTCAACTGGAACATCAAAGTTTGTGGCTGCAACAACAGCGCCATCGGTTTTCACTTGAAATGAATTAGGCAATAAGCTAATCACTTTTTTTGCAGTATTTACTTGATATGTTGCTATTGCTTTACCTGAAAATACATTTTTATTTACGGTAAATCCTCCTTCAGTATTTGGATTATCAACAGCACCTGGAACATAACCTGCTTTCATGCGAGCAGCTAATCGAGGTGCAACCGCCTTTGCAGTTAGGTCATTAGAAAATATTACCATTTGCGCTCCTTCGGACTCAACTGCATGATTTATAACACGCGTTATTACTTGTGAATCACTGGTGTTAACTGAATTGCTATTAAAGTGCAATACTTTATTTGCTCCAGCTTTCCCTAAATCGTCTAAAGAAACATCCCCAGCGTTTATGACTAAGGCTATTGCAGTGGCACCTGTTTTTGCGGCAATATTTGCAGCATAATTCACTGCTTCTAATGAAGCCTTTTTAATTTTTCCTTTTGAAACTTCTGTGTAAACTAATATTGACATTGTAATGAAAATTAAGGTTAAAAATTAAATCACTTTGGCTTCGTTATGCAACATTTCTATAAGGCTACCCGCATTTTCAGCATCAATCATTTTACATGTGGTTCTACCTTGCGCTAATGCATAAGATTTTACTTCTGTTAATTTATCGGCAGCAATCGCTGGTATAACATTTAATGCTTTTGTGCGTGCAGCCATGATGCCTCTCATATTTGGAATTCTGGCTTCTGCCATTCCTTTTGCAGCACTAATTACCAAAGGAAAATCACATTCTATCACTTCTGTTCCACCATCAATATCACATTCAACTGTAGCTGTTGAGCCTACTACATCGAGTTTAGTTGCCATAGAAACATAAGGTAAGTCGAGCAATTCCGCTAACATGCCTCCTAAAGATGAACCATTGTAATTAATGGTTTCTTTTCCTGCGAGAATTATATCAAATCCACCTTGTTTGGCATAAGCAGCAATTTGCTCTGCTACAAAATAGGTATCAGTTGGTTCAGCGTCAATTCTTACACCATCATCTGCTCCTATAGCAAATGCTTTTCTGATAATAGCCTCCATATCGGCACCCCCAACACTTACTGTGGTAACATTTCCACCTAAGGTTTCTTTTAATTCTAAAGCACGCACTAAAGCATACCACTCATCATAAGGATTTACAATATACTGAACATTGTTTTCATCAAAAATAGTGTTATTATCTTTAAAAGCAATTTTAGCGGTAGTATCAGGCGCCTTGCTTATGCAAACTAGTATTTTCATAGTTATTTATTGTTTTTGTTAAAAGCGTGCAAATTTAATGAAATCAATGATTAAAGCCAAAATGATAACTTAGTTTATTTTTGATATTTTTCAAATTACAGCAACAATTTATTGAAAGTTGAAGAGTCTAAAATTCATCACACCTTTTATTAGGTTTATGCTTGTGCCGTTGGCCCACCAAAATTCATCGGGATGCTCGGTCCTTCCGTATCTTTAATGACACCAAATTGGGACTCAAACTTAGATACGTTATCCTTTAATGCCATTAACAATCTTTTTGCATGTTGCGGAGTTAGCAAAACACGTGACTTAACTTTAGCCTTTGGCATTTGTGGCATTATTCTTACAAAATCTATTATAAATTCTGCATTGCTGTGTGTAATAATAGCTAAATTACTATAGGTTCCTTCTGCAACTTCCTCTGATAATTCAATGTTAATTTCGTTTTGCTTATTTTCTGTGCTCATTTGATTTTGTTTATGTTGATTTAATATTTACAAATATAGACATAAAAAAAGGTGCAGCTCAAATTTGCTGCACCTTTTTATAAATAGTTAATAAAATTTAGTCTTCTACCTCTTCGCCAATTCTTTCGCGTTTACTAGCCATTAAAATATCATACTCTTCTTGCGATCCTACAACAATTTTTTCATATTCACGCAATCCAGTTCCAGCAGGAATTAAATGTCCAACTATTACGTTTTCTTTTAATCCACTTAAAGTATCACGTTTGCCTGCTACTGCAGCCTCATTCAATACTTTAGTTGTTTCTTGGAATGAAGCAGCGCTAATAAAGCTTTGTGTTTGTAAAGATGCACGAGTAATTCCTTGAAGAATTTGAGTAGATGTGGCAGGTATAGCTTCACGTGCTTCAACTTGTTTCTTATCCTTGCGTTTTAACATACTATTTTCATCTCTCAATTTACGTGCGCTTATAATCATCCCTGGTTTTAAGGTTTCAGAGTCACCACCATCAACAACCACTTTCTTTCCAAATAATAAGTCGTTTTCTTCCATAAAGTCAGCTTTGTTCGCCAATTGTTTCTCCAAGAATCTTGTATCTCCTGGATCTTCAATTTCAACTTTACGCATCATTTGGCGCACAATAACTTCAAAATGCTTATCATTAATTTTTACCCCTTGTAAACGGTACACCTCTTGAATCTCATTCACTAAATATTCTTGTACTGCTGTAGGGCCTTTAATTGATAAAATATCATCTGGAGTAATTGCACCATCACTTAAAGGCATTCCTGCTTTAATAAAATCGTTTTCTTGAACTAATATATGTTTAGAAAGTGGAACTAAATAACGTTTAACCTCTCCTGTTCTTGACTCAACAACAACTTCACGATTACCACGTTTAATTTTACCAAAAGTAACGATTCCATCAATTTCGGTTACCACTGCAGGGTTACTTGGATTTCTGGCTTCAAACAATTCAGTTACTCGAGGTAAACCTCCCGTGATATCACCTAATTTACCAGATGCACGAGGAATTTTAACAAGAATTTGACCTGCTTCAATTTTATCGCCATCGCCTACAATAATATGCGCTCCAACTGGAATATTGTAATTTTTTATTACTTCTTTTTTGTTGTTAACGATTTGAATAGCAGGGTTCTTAGTTTTATCACGCGTTTCAATAACCACTTTTTCAGCGAATCCAGTTTGTTCATCACTTTCTTCACGATATGTTACCCCTTCATCTAAACCATCAAATGCAATTTTACCAGCCATTTCAGATACAATAACAGCATTATATGGATCCCAGTCACAAATCATATCACCAGCCTTAATTTTTACACCTTCCTTTACGTATAAAGTAGCTCCATATGGAATGTTATGCGTATTTAATACAATCTTTGTATTTGGGTCAATTACTCTAACTTCACCAGAACGACCAATAACCACAATAGATACAGTTCCATCAGCACCAAGTCTTTCAATAGTACGCATCTCTTCAAATTCAACAACTCCCTCATACTTAGCTTTCAAAACAGACTCAGCAGAAACATTGCCCGCAGTACCACCCACATGGAAAGTACGTAAGGTTAACTGTGTACCAGGTTCACCAATACTTTGTGCTGCAATAACTCCAACAGCTTCACCTTTTTGCACCATTCTTCCTGTTGCCAGATTTCTACCGTAGCACTTAGAGCAAACTCCTATTTTCATTTCGCAAGTTAATACTGAACGAATTTCAACGGATTCAATAGGAGATGAAGCAATTAGTTTAGCTTGATCCTCTCTAATTTCTTCGCCACCACTTATGATTAACTCTCCTGTATTTGGGTGATATACATCATTTACTGCTGTACGTCCTAGTATTCTATCATACAAACTTTCAACTATTTCTTCATTGTTTTTAAGCGCTGTGGCAATTAGCCCTCTTAAGGTTCCGCAATCTTCACCACTAATGATAACATCCTGAGAAACATCAACCAATCTTCTTGTTAGGTAACCGGCATCCGCGGTTTTTAAAGCTGTATCGGCCAAACCTTTACGAGCACCATGTGTTGAAATAAAATACTCAAGAATTGATAATCCTTCTTTAAAGTTAGAAATAATTGGATTTTCAATGATTTCACCTCCTGAAGAACCTGATTTTTGTGGCTTAGCCATTAATCCTCTCATTCCACTTAACTGACGAATTTGCTCTTTAGAACCACGCGCACCAGAATCAAGCATCATGTAAACAGAATTAAATCCTTGACGGTCATTAATTAATTGATCCATCAAACGTTTAGTTAACTTACTGTTGGTGTGTGTCCAAATATCAATAATTTGATTATAACGCTCATTATTAGTTATGAAACCCATATTGTAGTTACCCAATACTTCTTCAACTTGAGTGTTAGCATCTTCAATCATTTTCTCTTTATCTTCTGGAACCAACACATCACCTAAGTTGAATGATAGACCACCTCTGAATGCCATACGGAATCCAAGGTCTTTCATATCGTCTAAGAATTTGGCCGTTTTAGCAACACCAGAGGTTTTCAATATTAAACCAATAATATCACGTAATGATTTTTTAGTAAGTAAATCATTTATATAACCAACTTCACGAGGCACCACTTGATTAAACAATACGCGACCTACTGTAGTTTCAGTTAATTTGTTAACCAATTCACCATTTTCCTTTACCCAAACTTTTACTTTTATGATGGAATGTAAGTCAATTTTTTTCTCGTTGTAGGCAATAATAACCTCTTCTGGCGAATAAAATGAAATCCCTTCTCCAAGCATTTTTTTCTCCGCATCACTCTTACGAGCCTTGGTCATATAATATAAACCTAACACCATGTCTTGTGATGGAACCGTAATTGGTGCACCATTAGCTGGGTTAAGAATATTGTGTGAAGCAAGCATCAACATTTGGGCTTCTAAAATTGCAGCATTTCCAAGTGGAACGTGAACTGCCATTTGATCACCATCAAAATCCGCGTTAAACGCAGTACAAACTAATGGATGCAATTGAATTGCTTTTCCTTCAATTAATTTTGGTTGGAAAGCTTGTATCCCCAGTCTATGTAGTGTTGGAGCACGATTCAATAAAACGGGATGTCCTTTTAAAATATTTTCTAAAATATCCCAAATAATCGCATCCTTTCTATCTACAATTTTTTTTGCTGACTTAACCGTTTTTACAATTCCTCTTTCAATTAATTTGCGAATGATAAATGGCTTGAAAAGCTCAGCAGCCATATCTTTTGGTAAACCACATTCATGCAATTTCATTTCTGGACCAACAACAATTACCGAACGAGCAGAATAATCCACACGTTTACCTAATAAATTTTGACGGAAACGACCTTGTTTACCTTTTAATGAATCACTTAAGGATTTTAATGCACGATTAGATTCTGTTTTAACTGCATTCGATTTTCTTGAGTTGTCTAAGAGCGAATCTACCGACTCTTGTAACATCCTTTTCTCGTTTCTTAAAATAACTTCTGGAGCTTTAATTTCCATCAATCTTTTTAAGCGATTGTTACGAATAATTACGCGTCTGTATAAATCATTCAAATCAGAAGTAGCAAATCTTCCACCATCTAATGGTACTAAAGGTCTTAATTCAGGTGGAATAACAGGAATTACCTTCATAATCATCCATTCTGGGTGATTTACGGTATTTAATCGACTCATACGGAAAGATTCAACTACCTGAAGGCGTTTTAATGCTTCAGTTTTACGTTGTTGAGACGTTTCTGTATTCGCTTTATGACGAAGTTCATAAGACAATTCATCCAAATCAATTCTTTTCAACAAGTCAGATAAGGCTTCTGCACCCATTCCTGCAATGAATTTATTTGGATCGGTATCATCTAAATATTGATTTTCTTTCGGTAAGGCATCTAAAATATTTAAATACTCCTCTTCCGATAAAAAGTCGAGTGCTTGAATTCCATCAGCTGCTTTAATCCCTGGCTGTATTACAACAAACCTTTCGTAATAAATGATAGAATCTAATTTTTTTGTAGGTAAGCCCAGTAAATAACCAATTTTATTGGGTAAGGAACGGAAATACCATATATGAGCTACTGGAACAACTAATTGAATGTGCCCCATACGCTCTCTACGTACTTTTTTCTCTGTTACTTCAACCCCACAACGATCGCATACAATTCCTTTGTAACGAATTCTTTTATATTTTCCGCAGGCACATTCCCAATCTTTTACCGGACCAAAAATACGTTCACAAAACAAGCCTCCCATTTCTGGCTTGTACGTTCTATAATTAATAGTCTCAGGCTTTAAAACTTCGCCACTACTTCTTTCGCGAATACTCTCAGGAGAAGCTAAGCTAATGGTAATGGTAGAGAAGTTACTTTTTACTTTGGAATCTCTTTTAATAAAAGCCATTTTAATATTAGGATTTAATTTTTAAACAAAAGGTTTTGAAATTACCCGACAAAGAAATTTTGTCGGGTAATTTTATTTAATCAAGTGAAATATTCAAGCCTAAGCCTCTTAATTCGTGCAACAATACGTTGAATGATTCAGGAATGCCTGGTGTTGGTAAATTTTCTCCTTTAACAATTGCTTCGTAAGCCTTAGCTCTACCTACAACGTCATCAGATTTAATGGTTAATATTTCTTGTAATATGTTAGCAGCACCAAAAGCTTCTAGTGCCCAAACCTCCATCTCACCAAAACGTTGACCTCCAAACTGAGCTTTACCACCCAATGGTTGTTGTGTAATTAATGAATATGGTCCAATTGAACGAGCATGCATTTTATCATCCACCATATGTCCAAGTTTCAACATATATATAATACCCACTGTTGCTGGTTGATCAAATCTTTCTCCTGTACCACCATCAGTTAAATATGTCCTTCCAAATCTTGGAATGCCTGCTTTGTCTGTATAATGATTGATATCATCAATTGATGCACCATCAAAAATTGGAGTAAAGAACTTTTGATTTAACTTTTGCCCAGCCCATGCTAATACTGTTTCATAAATCTGACCAAGGTTCATACGGGAAGGCACACCTAACGGGTTTAAAACAATATCTACTGGTGTTCCATCTTCAAGGAAAGGCATATCTTCATCACGGACAATACGAGCTACAATGCCCTTATTTCCATGTCGTCCAGCCATTTTATCACCAACCTTGAGTTTACGCTTTTTAGCAATATAAACTTTAGCAAGTTGGACTATTCCAGCTGGTAGTTCATCACCCACTGTTAGTGCAAATTTCTTACGTTTATAAATACCAAGTAAATCGTTTGACTTAATAGAATAGTTATGAATTAAAATTTTGATTTGCTCGTTGCAGTCCTTGTCAGTTGTCCATTTAGCAGGATTAATATTTGCGTAATCAATAGAAACCAATTGTTTCTGAGCAAACTTCGCACCTTTAGGAATAATCATTTCCTTAAAGTTTGTTTGAACACCTTGAGAAGTTTTGCCATTCACTAAAGTAAATAGTTTTTCAACTAATTTATTTTTTAAAACGGCTGCTTCTTGATGATATTCTTCATCTAGCTTAGCTATAATAGGTTTCTCATCACTTTTTGATTTCTTATCTTTAATAACGCGGCTAAATAATTTTTTATCAATTACCACACCTTTTAGTGATGGTGGCGCTTTAAGTGAAGCATCTTTTACATCCCCAGCTTTGTCACCAAAAATAGCTCTCAATAATTTCTCTTCAGGCGATGGATCTGTTTCACCTTTTGGTGTAATTTTTCCAATTAAAATATCACCTTCTTTAACCTCGGCTCCTACTCTAATTAATCCGTTTGAATCTAATTCACGAGTAGCTTCTTCACTTACATTAGGAATATCATTAGTAAGTTCTTCTAAACCTCTTTTGGTGTCGCGTACTTCTAACACATATTCATCAATGTGCAAAGAAGTAAAAATATCTTCACGAGCAACTCTTTCAGAAATTACGATAGCATCTTCAAAGTTATAACCTTTCCAAGGCATGAATGCCACTTTAAGGTTTCTACCTAATGCAAGTTCTCCATTTTGAGTAGCATAACCTTCACATAAAACCTGACCTTTATTTACTTTTTCGCCTTTAGCTACAATAGGTTTAAGGTTAATACAAGTACTTTGGTTAGTTTTACGGAATTTGGTTAATTGATAACGTTTTACATCATCATCAAAACTTACCAATCGTTCCTCATCAGTGCGTTTATAACGTATTACAATTTCGTTTGCATCAACATATTCAACTACTCCTTCACCTTCTGCATTGATTAAAACTCTTGAATCTCTTGCAACAAGAGGTTCCAAGCCCGTACCAACTATAGGAGCTTCGGGACGTAATAGTGGAACTGCTTGACGTTGCATATTTGATCCCATCAATGCACGATTGGCATCATCATGCTCCAAGAAAGGAATTAATGATGCTGCAATTGATGCAATTTGGTTTGGAGCCACGTCTATCAAATCAACCTTTTCTGGTTCTACAATTGGTAAATCTCCACCAAATCTTGCTTTTACGCGTTGTGTTAGTATTTTACCTCCATTATCTAGCTCAACATTTGCTTGAGCAATGGTTTTTTGAAATTCTTGCTCTGCGCTTAAATACACTATTGATTTTTCGACATCCACTTTTCCTTCATTTACTTCTCTGTAAGGAGTTTCAATAAAGCCAAGTTTATTTATTTTAGCGAAAACGCAAAGTGAAGAAATCAATCCAATATTTGGTCCTTCAGGAGTTTCAATGGTACACAAGCGTCCGTAATGTGTGTAATGCACATCACGCACTTCAAATCCTGCACGTTCACGAGATAAACCACCAGGTCCGAGTGCCGATAACCTTCTTTTATGCGTGATTTCGGCTAATGGATTGGTTTGATCCATAAATTGAGACAACTGATTCGTCCCAAAAAATGAATTAATCACAGAGGATAAAGTTTTTGCATTTATCAAATCGGTTGGAGTAAACACTTCGTTGTCACGCACGTTCATACGTTCACGAATAGTACGTGCCATACGTGATAACCCTACACCAAATTGAGCATACAATTGTTCACCAACAGTACGCACCCTTCTATTGCTTAAGTGATCAATATCATCAACATCAGCTTTAGAGTTTATTAATTCAATTAAATACTTTATGATAGAAATAATATCCTCTCTAGTCAACACTTTTGTGTCTTCTGGGATATCTAAGTTTAGTTTTTTATTTATTCTGAAACGACCAACAACTCCTAAATCATATCGTTTATCGCTAAAAAATAATTTATCGATAATTCCTCTCGCAGTTTCTTCATCGGGTGGTTCGGCATTTCTTAACTGTCTGTAAATATGTTCAACAGCTTCCTTTTCAGAATTTGAAGTATCTTTTTGAAGTGTATTATAAATGATGGCATAATCAGCGGCATTAACATCTTCTTTGTGCAAAATGATTGATTTCACATTTGCATCAAGAATTAAATCTGCATGATGATCTTCAATAACCGTTTCACGGTCAATAATTACTTCGTTACGTTCAATAGAAACTACCTCTCCAGTATCTTCATCCACAAAATCTTCAACCCATGTTTTTAAAACACGTGCTGCAAGTTTTCTACCTACAGCTTTTTTCATTCCTGTTTTAGAAACTTTGAATTCGTCTGCTAAATTGAAAATGTTTAAGATATCTTTATCGCTCTCAAATCCAATGGCACGAAGTAAAGTAGTTACGGGTAACTTTTTCTTACGATCAATATAGGCATACATTACATTGTTAATGTCTGTTGCAAATTCAATCCATGAGCCTTTGAAAGGTATAACACGAGCTGAGTATAACTTTGTGCCATTAGCATGTCGGCTTTGGCCAAAAAACACACCTGGAGATCTATGAAGTTGAGATACTATAACTCTTTCGGCACCATTAATTACAAAAGTACCTTTGGGAGTCATGTACGGAATTGTACCTAAATAAACATCTTGAATTATAGTTTCAAAATCTTCATGTTCAGGATCTGTACAGTAAAGTTTTAATTTTGACTTAAGCGGTACGCTGTAAGTCAAACCACGTTCAATGCATTCTTCAATGCTATATCGTGGGGGATCTATAAAATAGTCCAAGAACTCGAGCACAAAATTGTTTCGTGCATCAGTAATTGGAAAATTTTCGGCAAACACCTGAAACAAGCCTTCGTTCTTTCTGTTTTCAGGCGTGGTTTCCAGTTGAAAGAAATCCTGGAAAGACTTAATCTGCACATCTAAGAAATCAGGATAAGGCACCTGATTTTTAATTGCAGAAAAATTTATTCTTTGGGTTTTAGTTATTGTGGCCAAGGTAATTTTAGATTGAAAATGAATAAGTTTACTACGCTAAATCACAAACGGTAAAGCCTCCATTGATTAACATCATTGGAGGACCATACCGGTTATTTGTATTTGAGAAGATCCTTACTTAACTTCAACCTCAGCTCCAGCTTCTTCTAATTGTTTTTTTACATTTTCAGCATCTTCTTTAGAGATACCTTCTTTAACTGGTTTTGGTGCACCGTCAACTAAGTCTTTAGCTTCTTTTAAACCAAGTCCTGTAATATCTTTTACAATTTTAACTACACCTAATTTTGCAGCACCTGCATTTTTAAGAATTACGTCAAAAGTAGTTTTTTCTGCAGCAGCAGGAGCACCTGCACCGCCAGCTGGAGCAGCAACTACAGCAGCAGCTGCAGGCTCAATTCCATACTCGTCTTTTAAAATTTGTGCTAACTCGTTAACTTCTTTTACGGTTAGGTTTACTAATTGTTCAGCAAAAGCTTTTAAATCTGCCATTTTAATTGTTATTTAATTGATTAGAACTTATTTGTTTATTGATGATGAATTTAATTTGAAATAGGATTTAGGCGTTTCTTTCAGAAAGAGTTTTAACAATTCCTGCAATTTTACCTCCTCCTGATTGAAGAGCGCTAATAACGTTTTTAGCAGGACTTTGTAATAATCCAATGATATCGCCAATGAGTTCATTTTTGCTTTTTATGCTCACCAAAGTATCAAGTTGATTGTCGCCTAGGTATGCACACTCTTCAACAAAAGCTGCTTTTAATTGTGGTTTATCACTAGTTTTTCTAAACTCCTTTATTAGTTTAGCAGGTACGTTTCCAACCTCACAAAACATTACAGCCGTTGTTCCTGACAATGAACTATAAAGTTCACCATAGTTTTTCTCACTACGTTCCATAGCCTTCATTAACAGCGTGTTTTTTACCACTTTTAATGTTACCTTATTTTTAAAGCACTCTCTACGAAGTTGGTTTGTTTTTTCTACGGTTAAGGTTGAAGTATCTGTAATGTAAAAGTTCGGATTATTATTTAGGTCTGTAATCAGTTCATTGATTAAGAGTTCTTTTTCCTCTCTTGTTTTCATGTTAGTAAATATTTAGACTTGAAAATTAACTTAAACTATAAAATAATGTATTATGCAATTGATTTAGGTTCAACCATAACGCTTGGGCTCATAGTGCTTGACATGTAAATACTTTTAATGTAAGAACCTTTTGCCGCTGAAGGCTTTAATTTTATGATTGACTGCAATAGCTCCTGTGCGTTCTCTGCAATTTTTTCGCTTGCAAAAGATACTTTACCAATGGAGGCTTGTATAATACCTGTTTTGTCAACTTTAAAGTCAATTTTACCACCTTTAACTTCGGTAACTGCTTTCCCAACTTCCACAGTTACAGTACCCGTTTTTGGATTTGGCATTAAACCACGTGGGCCTAAAACTTTTCCTAAAGCACCAACTTTACCCATAATTGATGGCATTGTAATAATTACATCTACATCGGTCCAACCACCTTTAATTTTTTCAATGTATTCATCTAAACCAACATGGTCAGCACCAGCTGCTTTTGCTTCGGCTTCTTTGTCAGGCGTACAAAGCACTAACACTCTAACCGTTTTACCTGTACCGTGCGGTAAAGTAACAATACCTCTAACCATTTGATTAGCTTTACGTGGATCTACTCCAAGTCTCACGCTAATATCGACCGAAGAGTCGAATTTTGTTGTAGTTATTTCCTTAACCAATTTGCTGGCATCAGGAAGGGAATAAGCCTTATTATGGTCAACAAGGCCAAGAACTTTTTTTCTGTTTTTGGTTAATTTGCTCATTAATTATAATTTTCGATGTTCAAACGCCTAGCATAAAATTAGGCTCCACCTGTTAATACTCTTAGCTTATTACTTAGCCAAAGGAGATTCGCCTGTTACGGTTAAACCCATACTGCGTGCAGTACCAGCAACCATACTCATTGCGCTTTCAATGGTAAAGCAATTCAAATCAGGCATTTTGTCTTCTGCTATTGTTTTTACCTGATCCCAAGTTACGCTTCCAACCTTTTTACGGTTTGATTCGGCACTACCTGCTTTTATTTTTGACAACTCCATTAACTGCGCAGCAGCGGGAGGAGTCTTAATGATAAAGTCAAATGATTTATCAGAATAAACTGTAATTAATACAGGTAAAATTTTACCTGGGCGATCTTGGGTTCTTGCATTAAATTGCTTACAAAACTCCATGATATTTACCCCTTTGGAACCTAATGCTGGACCAATTGGTGGAGATGGATTTGCCGCGCCACCTTTAACTTGTAATTTCACATAACCTGTGATTTCTCTTGCCATTGCTTAAAATGTACTAAATGTTATTTTACTCTTTTTCTACTTGCATATAACTCAATTCAAGTGGTGTTTTTCTTCCAAAAATTTTAACCATTACCTTGAGCTTTTTCTTTTCTTCGTTTATTTCTTCTATAATCCCACTAAAATTATTAAATGGACCATCTGTTACCTTCACCGACTCACCTACCTTATAGGATATACTCAATTCTGCGTCACTTTCAGCTAATTCATCTACCTTTCCTAAAATTCGGTTAACTTCAGACATTCTTAAAGGAACAGCTTCACCTGTTTTATCACCCAAAAATCCTATTACACCAGTAATATTTTTAATGGTATGAGCAATTTCACCTACCAAAGCAGCTTCAATTAAAATATAACCTGGAAAAAAGCTCCTTTCTTTACTTACTTTTTTACCATTTTTTATTTGATAAATTTTTTCAGTAGGAATCAATACTTGGGACACATAATCTGACATACCAAGACGTCCAATTTCGAGTTCAATATATTGTTTTACTTTTTTTTCCTTACCACTAATGGCTCGAACAACATACCACTTTTTAACTATATCATTAGTTGTTGCAGTCATTCTTAGTTTGCTAACTTATAAAGATTTTCCATAATAAATCTAAAGCTTGAATCCATACCTAAAACTATCAAGGCAATAATTCCAGAAGCTACCATCACAATAATGGCACTGCTTTGTAATTCAGACCATGTTGGCCAAGATACTTTATGAAACAGTTCTTGGTATGACTCTTCGATATATAACTTTAATTTATTCATTTTCTTCTTTACTAAAATTATGGTTGAATATATTATTCAACTTGAACTTATTTTGCACGGGCGGAGAGATTCGAACTCCCATCAAAAGTTTTGGAGACTTCTATTCTACCCTTGAACTACGCCCGTATTAATTTCTTAATAGTGGTAGGGATAAGGGCAGTAAAAGGTGGGTTGTAAACAACCCACCTTAGAAGTATCCTTTACCAACATTAATTACTTAATAATTTCGATAACCTGTCCAGCACCTACAGTTCTACCACCCTCACGAATTGCAAAACGTAAGCCTTTGTCCATAGCAACAGGAACGATTAATTTTACATTAATAGTTACATTATCACCAGGCATAACCATTTCGCGTCCTTCTGGCAAATCAATTTCTCCTGTTACGTCAGTTGTACGTAAGTAAAATTGAGGACGATATTTATTATGAAAAGGTGTATGGCGTCCACCTTCTTCTTTTTTCAATACATAGATTTCAGCTTTGAAATCGGTGTGTGGTGTGATAGAACCTGGTTTAGCGATAACCATACCTCTACGGATTTTATCCTTATCAATACCACGCAATAATAAACCAACATTATCACCAGCTTCACCTTTATCAAGTAACTTACGGAACATTTCAACTCCAGTAACTACTGATTTCATTTTTTCTTCTTGCATACCAAGTATTTCTACTTCATCTCCAGAGTTGATAACTCCAGTTTCAATTCTACCAGTAGCAACTGTACCACGACCTGTAATAGAGAAAACATCTTCAACAGGCATTAAGAAAGGCTTATCAACTTCACGAGGAGGAATTGGGATATAAGCATCAACTGCAGCCATTAATTCATTGATTTTTGGCACCCAGTTAGCATCTTTATTTAAACCACCTAAAGCAGAACCACGAATAATTGGTGTATTATCTCCATCAAACTGATAGAAAGATAATAATTCACGGATTTCCATTTCAACAAGGTCTAATAATTCAGGATCGTCAACCATATCAACTTTGTTCATGAACACAACAATTTTAGGTACACCAACCTGACGAGCTAAAAGAATATGTTCGCGAGTTTGTGGCATTGGACCATCAGTTGCAGCAACAACTAAGATTGCACCGTCCATTTGAGCAGCACCAGTAACCATGTTCTTTACGTAATCCGCGTGACCAGGGCAGTCAACGTGAGCGTAATGACGATTAGCAGTTGCATATTCAACATGTGAAGTATTGATAGTGATACCTCTTTCTTTTTCTTCAGGAGCATTGTCGATTGAAGAAAAGTCTCTGATTTCAGCTAATCCTTGATCTGCTAGTACAGAGGTGATAGCTGCAGTCAATGTTGTTTTACCGTGATCAACGTGACCAATAGTACCGATATTAACATGCGGTTTGGAGCGGTCGAATTTTTCTTTTGCCATTGCAATTATAAATTTAAGTTGTGTTTATTTATTTAGTTAATGAGAAATCTCAATTAATTTTTTGTTTTACTGTTGTTAGAAGTTTTGCTTAGGCCTTAGAGCCGTTGGAGGGAATTGAACCCTCGACCTCTTCCTTACCAAGGAAGTGCTCTGCCACTGAGCTACAACGGCCGGTAAGAAATTAGCCGCAACTTCAATTTTATTCAAATAAAGATGAAGAGTGGGCTTATTTTGCTGTGCTCAGCATTAACTTTTGCCCATTCTTACTCTTTTTAAAAATTTGAGCGGAAGACCGGGCTTACTTCGCTTTGCGCAGTATAAACTTCTC
>DAORKI010000006.1:0-63084 GCA_035439485.1 Bacteroidia bacterium | reverse complement strand
AATACTAAAAAAAGCGATTGGGCAATTGTTCAATCGCTTTTTTGTTGAGTAAATTTTATAAAGTCTAGAATTTAATATCATTACATAAAAAATTAATAATATTAAATAATTAAAAATATTAGTCGAATAATAATTAGGTTTCGTTGTTTGATAATTGAGGTTTAAATAAGTAAAATTTACTTCTACCTTGCTATTTTTTTCGTTATAGGTATTATTTTATTCGTTTAACTGTTTATATTTTTTGTTAAAGATTAAATATAAACAAAAGAGTCAAAATGAAAACTATTATTAAATTTGTAAGTATAAGCGAACAAATAGTTTTGAAAACAACGCGAGTTCCCTTATATATTAATGCCTAAAACTAAAAAGTTATGAAAAAAAAATTACTATTCCTAACAAGTTTGTTTACGATTTTATTATCGATAAAAACTTATGCAGATTGCACTTTGAACTCCAATGCTAACTCAAGTGCTAATCCACTAAATGGATGTTCAGGCGTTGTTACTATTAATGCCAAACTCACCATGAATGCCAATTACAATTTAGCAGCATCAGGAATTACTCAATTAATTATTTCTTCAACTGGAGAAATCAATTGGAGTACCAATAACGTAAATTTAGGTTTGCCTGCCAACTGCCAGTTAATTATTCAAACAGGCAGTTTAGGGATTACTTCTGGTGCCAACGGTGTTCCTTGTAGTGCCAATCGTACTATTAGCTTTGGTGGAGTTACCATAGTTAGTTGCAACGGTGGTGGTCCAGGTATAGATTATGAGTTTGCACAAGTTAATGCCAATGGTGGAATCAATGGGCCTTTATCAATTACTGCAAGTTCAAATTCGCCTGTATGTGTGAATAATACACTCAACCTTACTTCAACTTTTAGTGGAGGAATTTCAACCTATTCATTTGAATGGAGAAATCCTTCAAATTCTGTCATTGCATCTTCTCAAAATACTACTGTAACTCCAGCAGTAGCAGGTAACTATACAGTTAAAATAACAGATGGTTCAGGAGCAACAACTACATCGGTTGTAAATGTTACGGTGAGTGGATCAGCACCAGGGGCGCCTACAAGTCCTGTTGATGGTTCAAGATGTGGTACAGGGACAGTAAACCTGTCAGCAACCCCAGTTGCTGGTGCCACCATTGATTGGTATGATGTAGCTTCAGGAGGAAGTGTATTAGCTGGCGGAACTGGGACAAATACATTTACAACTCCAAGCATTTCAGGAACAACAACCTATTATGCAGAGTCAAGAAACACTTCAGGTTGTGCAGGAGTTTCAGCCACTAGAACAGCTGTTATAGCAACGGTTAATCCTAATGTGACTCCAACAATTTCTATTACCTCTACTCAAGTTAATTTATGTACCAACGGTGTTGAATTTAGTTCTTCAATAACCAATGGTGGAGCAAGTCCTACATATCAATGGAAAAAAAATGGCGCCAATATTCCATTAGCTAATTCCTCAACTTACAGTGCAACCAACCTCATTAATGGTGATTTAATTACATGCGAACTAACCTCAAATGCCGTATGTGCAGCGCCAACAGTAGCTACTTCTAACACTATAAATGTTACTATTACATCGCCAACTACCACTTGGTTAGGTTTAACCAATGATTGGGATGTGGGTTCTCCAATTAATTGGAGTAATGGATATCCTTCATCGAATACCACTGCGATAATTGTGCCTGGTACTCCTTTTCAACCACAAGTAAATGGGGTTGCAGAGTGTTTTAATTTGATTATTCAATCAGGGGCTAGTGTTACCATTAATGGAGTTAATACCATTAGTATTTATGGCAATTTAACGAATGATGGAACTTTGGTTCCGGGATTTGGAGAAATACAATTTTTATCATGTGTTGGAAACCAAACAACCCATAATATTAGTTCTACCAACGGATCAACAACTAACTTCTTTAGTTTATTGCTTGATGATTTAAACGGGTTAACATTGAGCAGTAATGCAACTATTGGAGGATTTTTAAAATTACAAAATGGTACATTTACCAATAGTGGTGCAAATTTTACATTTTTATCTACTTCATCAGGCACTGCTAGAATTACAGCTGTTGCTCCAACTGCAAATTATGTAGGTAACATTACTATGCAGCGATTTGCACCTGGTCCTTTAACCGGCTGGGCTTTGCTTGGACCTCCAGTGCAAGGTGCAACTATTTCCAGTTGGACAGATGATTTTGCTACCTCAGGTTTTACAGGTTCAACAGATCCAAGTTTGTCCTTTATATCTATTTATGATTATGATGAAACAGCCTCAGGTTTGTTTGATGACCCTGCTTCCTACATACCAGCTACCAACACAAGCAATGCTTTAACTTTAGGAAAAGGCAAGTGGGTGTACTTAGGCACAGGTATGGTTAACACCGCTAATATCACCATTGATGTTACAGGACAACCTCATATTGGTAATTTTAACTTTAATCTTACCTATACTAATTCTGGAAATCCATTAGATGATGGCTTTAATTTAATTGCTAATCCATATCCAAGCGCTGTTGATTGGTTATCTGTCAATTGGACAAAAACCAATGTGAATAATGCTATCTATATGTTTCAAGCAGATAATGGTCAATATGCGAGCTTTGTTAATGGAATTGCAACCAATGGAGGTTCTAGATTTATAGCTTCCTCACAAGGTTTTTATGTTCAAGCAAATGCAGCAAGTCCAGTTTTAACTCTGACTGAAAATGCCAAATCACTATCAAGTCCTGTTTTAATAAAAGAAAGCGATAAAAATAATGTACTAAAATTAAGAATTGTTGGAAACAATGCCTCAGATGAAGCCGTAATTTACTATGAAAAGGATGCCACCTATGGATTTGACGGAAACTACGATGCTGCCAAATTTTTAAGCACCAATCCATTAAATCCTTCCATATCTACAGTTATAAATTCAAGAGATTTATGTATAAATAGTATTCCTTTTGAGGCTAAAACAATTAATATTCCTGTAAGAGTTACAGCTGGTGTTTCTGGGACTTACGAAATTAATTGGAATGGTTTAAATAGTTTCGCGCCAAATGCATGTATTACCATAGAAGATACAGAAAATGGAAATATTATCAATTTAAAAGAAAATCCTAATTACTATTTTAATTTGAATGAAGGAGTTCAATCACCTCGATTTGTTTTACACATTAACGTTCCGCTTCCAGTAAGTAATACACTTGCAACTTGTAACAATACAAATGATGGAAGTATTACACTACAAAATCAATCAGGAGCAAACAGTTTTGTTCAATTACAAAGCAATAATCAAATTATTGCCTCAGCACAATTTAACGGCCCAACCTACACCTTCAATAATTTATATCCAGGTACCTATCAAATCATTTATCCTGAAGCACAAATTTGTGGTACAATGATGGAAAACATCGAAATAAAGGCTGCTAAAACTGTGAATACAACAATAAACACTTCAGCAACTAGAGTTGGAATTAATGAATCAATTACCTTTAAAGCTCCAAAAAGTAAAGGCGTTTTGCACCAATGGAATTTTGGAGATGGAACTATTGCTAATGGTGAAATTGTTACACATCAATTCACTTTAGAAGGCGTATACAATGTAACCTTAACGAGCATAAAAGGTAACTGTGAAGATAGTAAATCAGTTGAGATAAGTGTTAAATCAAGTTCATCAACACATCGTGACTATGTGGATGTTCAAACCATAAACGGAGAATTTTATACAATTTTTAATACTGAGCAAAATATCACTGCGAATATTAAAATTCATAATGCTTTAGGTCAACAAATTGGGAAAGTAATTACATTTGAAGGTAAAAATGGAAATGTTTTATTAAATTTGAGTGAAGTCCCTGATGGAGTTTATATTGTGAGTATTAATGATGGATTAGATACTGTTACAAAGAAAATTATAAAATAAGGTTCTAAAAATTCACATACATTTCGGCTGTTAAGTTTTACCTTAACAGCCGTTTTTGTTTCTAGTTCAACGATTAGTTAATTCACAACATTTAACGTACTTAAGGTGTTTTAACATCATTAGATTTCATTTTTTACTAAATTTGAAGTCAGCAATTTCATTTGCTTTATAAATCTATGAACAATTATGAACTACTCATTCAAAAACTGGATGAGTTTATTAGAAAATATTACAAAAATCAACTTATTCGTGGGGCAATTTATAGCGCCACCATGCTATTGTTATCTTATTTATCAATTACCTTATTAGAATATTTTGGAAATTTTGGCACAGGAATAAGAAGTGTCTTCTTTTATGGCTTTATATTCTCAACAATTGCAGTAGTGACCATTTGGGTTATTGTTCCTTTAAGTAAATTGTATAAGCTAGGCGCAGTTATAAGTCATCAACAAGCTGCGCAAATTATTGGTACTCATTTTAAGCATGTGAATGACAAACTTATAAATGTGCTGCAACTTAAAGAAACTAATGCTAACAATGCATTTTCAAGAGATTTATTAGAAGCTGCTATCAATCAAAAAATAACAGAATTAAAACCGGTACCTTTCGCAGCTGCTATAGATTTAACTCAAAATAAAAAATATCTAAAGTATACAATTGCACCCTTATCAATTATTTTGGCTTTATTGGTTGCTTCACCAAGCATTTTAACCGAAAGTACAAAACGTATTGTTGCGCATGAAACCTATTTTGAGAAGCAAGCACCATTTTTATTTTCAATAGAGAATGATAACTTGTTAGGTATACAGCAACAAGATTTTGAATTAAAAATAAAAATTAGTGGAAAAGAAATTCCTAATGAAGCATTTATTGAAATTGAAAACAATCAATTTAAATTAGATAAAAATGATAAAATTCATTTCAATTATACCATCAAGAATTTACCTAAAACAATTAATTTTAGATTATATGCTGATGGCTTTTATAGCAAACCATTTGAGCTAAAAGCTTTACCAAATCCAACTTTAGTGAGCTTTACTGTTGATTTAATATATCCAAATTATTTACAAAAAAAGCAAGAACAATTAGCTAACACTGGTGATTTAGTGATACCAGCTGGGACAAAAGTCATTTGGAATATTAAAACTAAAAACACCAATACACTTGCTGCAGATTTTAATGATGATTTAGTTGAATTAAAACAAATCAATGAAAATGAATTTAGTATGAGCAAAACCTTTATTCAAAATCATCAATATAGTTTAAGCGCTTCAAATAAGTTTATGAAAGGTAAAGAAGCTATAAATTACACAATTGAAGTTATTCCGGATCTTTATCCTGCCATTAAGGTGGAAGAAAAACAGGATAGTAATTCGTTGAAACATGTGTATTTTAAAGGTGAAATTAAGGATGATTATGGATTCTACAATTTAAATTTTTGTTATAAAAAAACAAGTACTGATTCAAGTCAAACATCTGGTAAAGAAATCAAAATCAATATCCCAATTAGTAAAAACACTTCTCAGGATAACTTTATATATCATTGGGATTTAGCCCGATTAGGGATGCAAGCAGGAGATGCATACGAATATTACTTTGAAGTTAAGGATAATGATGCCATTAATGGGTATAAATCAAGTAAAACTCAGAAAATGGTATTTAAAGCACCATCATTAAAAGAAATTGCAGCAAATGCAGAAAAAGATAATCAAAAAATAAAAGAAGAACTTACAGCATCAATTCAACAAGCTAAAGATTTACAGCGTGAAATGAATGAAATGAACAAGAAATTGATTGATAAAAAAACACTCAATTTCGATGACATTAAGAAAATGAAAGAATTGGTCGAAAAGCAAAAAGATCTTCAAAATCAAGTTGAGAATTTAGAAAAAGAAAATAAGCAAAATTTTGAAAAGCAAAATGAGTTTAAAAACCCAGATGAACAGTTATTAGAGAAACACAAGCAATTAGAAGAGCTTATGAAAAACATAATGACTGAAGAAATGAAGGAAAAACTGAAAGAGTTAGAAAAATTATTGCAGCAAATGGACAAGGAAAAAACTCAAGATGCCCTTGAGAAAATGAAACTTGATGCCAAGGATATGGAAAAAGAACTAGACAGAACATTAGAGATGTTTAAGAAAATGGAGGTGGAAGAAAAATTCAAGGAAGCCATAAAAGAATTGGACAAACTTGCTGAGGAACAAAAAAAGCTAGCAGAAAAAACGGAACAAAAACAGGGAGATAATAGTGACCTAAAAAAGGAACAAGAAGAGCTTAACAAAAAATTTGATGATCTTCAAAAGGAAATGGATGACATTGAGAAAAAAAATGAGGAATTAGAAGATCCAATGAAAATGCCAGATACAAAAAAGCAAGAGGAAGATATCAAGAAGGATATGGAAAACAGTGGTGATCAACTTAATCAAAAACAAAACAAAAAGGCTTCAAAATCTCAAAAAAGTGCAGCTCAAAAAATGGAAGAAATGAGCCAGAAAATGCAAGAAGCCCAGGCGGAGGAAGAACAGGATGGCGAAGACGAACAAGCATTGAGACAAATTTTAGAAAATTTGTTAGCAGTTTCTTTTGCCGAAGAAGACCTGATGAACAAAATTAAAGTTATAGATCGGGCAAATCCTCAATATTTAAAATTAATTCAACAACAAAAGAAAATTAAAGATGATGCCAAAATGATTGAAGATTCATTGTTTGCCTTAAGTAAAAGACAACCCAAAATAGAAGCTTATGTAAATCGAGAAATTGCAGACATTAATAGTAATATGGCAAAAGCCTTGCGTTATATGGAAGACAGAAATACGCAAGAAGCCGCATCAAGAGGACAATATGTTATGACAGCCGTTAACAATTTAGCACTTTTGTTAAGTGAGTCATTGAAGCAAATGCAGCAACAGCAGCAACAAAGCAAGAATTCAAAGCCAGGTTCAGGTAGTTGCAAAAAGCCTGGAGGAAGTGGAAA
This sequence comes from Bacteroidia bacterium, assembly GCA_035439485.1. GTDB lineage: Bacteria > Bacteroidota > Bacteroidia > UBA4408 > UBA4408 > CAIKXD01. Next base: position 56,190 of record DAORKI010000006.1, on the reverse strand, counting down.
TAAGCCTTCGATGAGCAAAATGAAATCAATGCAGGAGCAAATTAACAAGCAAATTGAGAAAATGAAGGAACAAATGGCAAAGGACAAAGGAAAAGATGGAGAAAAAGGAAAAGACAAAGGCCAAAGTAAACCAGGACAAGGGCAAGGTGGAATGAGTGAAGGATTAGCAAAATTAGCAGCACAACAAGAGGCTTTGAGAAGAGAATTACAAAAAGCTGCTGATAAAATGAATAAAGATGGAAAACAAGGCAATGGCGGTTTAAATAAATTGGCAGAAGAAATGGAAAAGACCGAAAACGATTTGGTTAATAAAATGATTTCACAAGAAACCCTGAGGCGGCAACAAGAAATTTTAACAAGATTATTGGAAGCGGAAAAGGCAGAGAGGGAAAGGGAATTAGATGAAAAAAGGGAATCTCAAGAACCAAAAAATGAAATTTTTCGTAACCAAAATCAATTTTTAGAGTATAATATGCTGAAACAAAAAGAAGCGGAGTTATTACAAACAATTCCTCCTTCATTAAATCAATTTTATAAAAATAAAGTAAATGAGTATTTCAACAACTTTAATTAACCCTAAAAATGCGCATGGAATGATAAATGACCAATCAATTAAATTTGCATCGCGCTACGAAAATCTTGCTATAGCCGAAAAATTAATTAACGATGTAAGTGAGCAATTTCAACTTCCCGAAGATTATTATGGCAACATTTTAGTAGCAGTTACTGAGGCGGTAAATAATGCAATTCAGCACGGCAACAAATCAAATCCTGATAAAAATATTGAAGTTGCCTTTAAAAAGCAAGACAATAAATTGCACTTTATAATTAAAGATGAAGGCGATGGATTTGATTATGAAAATATTCCTGATCCTACTGACCCAGCCAATATTGAAAAAATTAATGGCAGAGGGGTATTTTTAATGAAAAACTTGGCCGATGGTGTTGAGTTTTCAGAGAATGGAAAAGTAGTTTCATTACATTTTGAATTAGAACCATTGATGGTAGGATAATTACACTATTGACTTTGGGAAATTCAATTACCGCTGTTAATTTTTTAACAGCAGACGTTACATTTATACCTAAAAAAAAGAAAATTCTCAGGCATTGGGTGCATCAAATAGCAAAAAAACACCAATGCCACGTTGAACAAATAGATTTTATATATTGTTCTGATTCCTTTTTACTAACTCTAAATCAGGAATACCTAAATCATAATACCTATACCGACATCATTACTTTTGATTACGGAAACTCAAAAAAAAACACCCTAAAATCAATTTCAGGCGAAATATACATTAGCATTGAACGTGTTAAGGAAAACGCAAAAATATTTAACACAAGTTACACAAATGAACTACATCGTGTAATGATACATGGAGTTTTACATTTATGCGGATTTAAAGATAAAAAAGAAAAAGAAAAAGAGCACATGAGAATGCAGGAAGATGCTGCTATTAGCATCTTAAATCATCTTCTATAATCGTTAAAAATTAATTAATAGTATAATTTACAAAAAAAGGAATCATAAACGTGAGTATCCTCAATTTATAATTAACTTTGCTTTTTGAAAATTAAAGATGGAATCAACAACAGAAAAAAAAGCAATTATAATTTACGCAGAAAGCACTCCCAATCCAGCAAGTATTAAATTTGTTGCAAATATTTCAATAAATCCTGCACCAGCAATTGTTTTTACAGATGCTAAAGTTGCTAAAAGTTCACCATTGGCAAGCGCTCTATTTGAATTTCCTTTTGTGCAAAGTGTATTTTTAGCTTCAAATTTTATTACCATTACCAAAAGTGAAAATGTAGAATGGGCAGAAATAATGAGTCCTGTACGCGATTTTATTAAATCTTATTTAGAAAGCGGTGCAACTGTTTTCAGTAAAGAAGCACCACCAGTAGTACACACCGATGGTAGAGCCAATGTTAATGCAGAAGCCAATGTAAAACCATTTAATGAAATAGAAACAAAAATTGCTGCAGTATTAGAAGAATATATTAAACCCGCTGTAGAAAGCGATGGTGGTGCCATAAGTTTAAAATCCTTTAACGAAGGTGTGGTTACTGTAATTATGCAAGGTTCTTGCAGTGGTTGTCCTTCTAGCACAATGACTTTGAAAGCTGGTATTGAAGGCTTATTAAAAAGACTTATTCCCGAAGTTACAACTGTAATAGCAGAACAAGCATAATGACCACAGGCACACCATCACAAAATCTTAAAGATTATTTAAAAAATCCTATGGTACTTTTTGTACTTAAAGCAGGATTTGTATATGTAATCTGGGAAATATTAAATTGGGTTCAAATGCATAATGCATTTTTCCATAAAATATGGATGGCCATGCATGGTACTGTTAGAGATAATATTGTTACCATGAGTGCATGGATTTTAAAAATTTTAAATTATGATATCATACAATACGATGCTGTAATAATAATAAAAGGTTCGGCAGGCGTTGATGTTGGTCCTGCTTGTGTGGGATTTGGTTTGTTGTTTGGATTTGCTGGATTAATTTTAAGTTATCATGGCGCATTGAAATCTAAATTGTGGTTTATTCCTCTAGGTTTATTAGGTATACACAGCATCAATATTTTACGCATTGTTATATTAGCCATCATCTCTAATATTAATAACGATTGGGTGGATTTTAATCACAAATATGTATTTAACACCATCATTTATATTTTTATGTTTATTATGTTTACTTGGTGGGTTAGGTTTGTTGAAAATCAAGAAAACATTTCAAAACAAAATAATTCTATAAATACATAATTTTCATGAAAGTTGCAGTTGTTGGTGCTACTGGTTTGGTTGGGAGTATGATGATAAAAATTCTTGAAGAAAGAAATTTTCCTGTTTCTCAATTAATACCTGTTGCTTCATCTAAAAGTGTGGGATCTATGGTGCTGTTTAAAGAAAAAAAGCATGAAGTGATTGGTATGGAAGATGCTATAAATCTGGCACCAGATATAGCTTTGTTTTCAGCAGGAGGCAATGTTTCATTGGCTCATGCAGAAAAATTTGCATCAAAAGGGACTGTTGTTATTGATAATTCGTCAGCTTGGAGAATGCATCCAAACATTAAATTAGTGGTGCCAGAAGTCAATGGTAATGTAATAAATAGTCATGACAAAATTATTGCGAACCCAAACTGTAGTACAATTCAAATGGTAATGGTACTATACCCTTTACATCAAGTTTATAAAATTAAAAGAGTGGTTGTTTCCACATACCAATCGGTAACTGGTACTGGTGCAAAGGCCGTTAAACAATTAATGGAAGAGCGCTCAGGTAAAAAGCCAACAGAAGCAGCGTATCCTTATCAGATAGATTTAAATGTGATTCCTCAAATAGATGTATTTATGGCAAATAATTACACCAAGGAAGAGATGAAAATGGTTAATGAAACCAAGAAAATTATGGGTGATGAGCAAATTAAACTTACTTCTACTGCAGTTAGAATACCCGTTATTGGTGGCCACAGCGAAAGTGTAAATATTGAATTTGAAAATTCCTTTGACATTCAAAGAATAACTGAGATACTTGAAAAAACCAGTGGCGTTATTTTGCAAGATAATATTCATGAAAATGTATATCCTATGCCTTTTTTAGCACATAATAAGGATGAAGTTTTTGTTGGACGCATTCGAAGAGATGAGAGCATAGAAAATGGATTGAATTTATGGATTGTTTCTGATAATTTAAGAAAAGGCGCTGCTACCAACGCTATTCAAATTGCGGAATTAATGATGAAACAAGGATTTTTAAAAGCTTAAACAAATATCAAAATAATTTGTTGGTATGCAATGAAAACGTCTGTTTATAGAAAATCGCACTTCAACAGTGCTCATCGATTACATAACCCAAGCTTGAGTGATATTGAAAATGAGCGCCTATTTGGAAAGTGCAATCGTCCTAATTATCATGGACATAATTACGAGTTAATAGTAAAAGTAACAGGTGAAATTGACCCCATTTCGGGTTATGTTATTGACATGAAAGTATTGGCAGATTTGGTTAAGGAGCACATTGAAGAAAAATTTGACCATCGTAACTTGAACTTAGACACCAAAGAATTTGCTAATTTGAACCCTACTGCAGAAAATATTGCTAGGGTAATTTATGAAATACTACGAAAACAAATAGCTGAAAAATTTGAGTTAAGTATTACCTTATTTGAAACGGATAGAAATTTTGTAAAATATCCAGGTTAATTCATATTATACGAAATTGAAATGTTCTAAAGACCATTTCAAACTGAGGTAAATGCCGATAATCATTTGTTAGACCAAATAAACTTGGTCTATTACAAATATCATATCAGTATTATTTCACTTCAACTCAATTTAAATCCAATCACTAAAATATCATCGACTTGTTCAAAATTTCCTTTCCATTCAATTAAACTATCACTAACTACCTTAGCTTGTTCATCCATTGTTCTATTGCTAATTAATTGAAGCAAATTTTTAAAGTTTTTCTTCATCATTTTTTTACCTTTTTCACCTCCAAATTGGTCTGCATAACCATCAGTTGAAAGATAAAAAACATCATTATCTTGAATTTTAATTTCTTTATTTGAGAAAGAAAAATTTTTGTGAGTTCCTTCATTAAAATCAGTTCCAATCGAAACTTTATCACCAAGAATTTCTTCTAAAACACCTTCTCTACATAAGTACAAAGGACGCATAGCTCCAGCAAAAATTAAATTTTTTGTTTGAATATTAATATTACAAATTCCAATATCCATTCCATCTTTAGTAGTGCTATAATTTTTACTACCGTAGAGCGCCTTTAAAACACCAGTATTCAATTGCATTAATATTGTAGCGGGGTCGGTGACATTATTTTCGTTTACAATTTGGTTTAAGACATTATTTCCAATTAATGACATAAAAGCGCCAGGAACACCATGACCTGTGCAGTCAACTGCGGCAAAAATAATATGATTATTTTTTACTGCAAACCAATAAAAATCTCCACTTACAATATCTTTTTGCTTGTAAAATATAAAACTATGCGGTAAAAAGTTTTTAATATACTCTATATTGGGTAATATTGAATCTTGAATTTTCTTTGCATACTCAATACTATCAGTAATATCTTTGTTTTTGGCTTCAATAATTTTTGATTGATTTACAATTTCCTGAGTACGCAACTGCACCTTGTGTTCCAAAATTTTCTTTTCTCTCTTCAATAAATTTAATCTATATCTCAAAATTAAATGTATAGAAAGATAAATTATAGCTATGGCCAAAATCCAAACCCACCAAATTTGCCACATGGGTTTAGCAATAGTAAAATGATACGTTATTGGCTTACTCCAATGCCCTTCGCCATTGGATGCAGATAAATAAAAGGTATATGACCCAGCTTGTAAACCTCCGTAAGAAATTGATTTATTTTCGGAATAGATAAATTTTTTATCGACACCCTTTAGCATGTACTTAAATTTTACCTTTTCTCCAATTTTGAACCATACGGCATTAAAGTTAAAAAGAAAGCTATTTTGACTCGATGAAAAAGAGTTTTTCGAATCAAAATTTACATTCACATTATTTACTAAAACGCTGGTAAAACTTGCTATTGGTGTTATAGTATCGGTATATATATCACTGGAGTTAAATAAAAATAAACCATTGTTGGTTCCTATCCAAACATTGCCTTTTTTATCTGTAAAAGATGCATTTAAATTGGGTTCAAATACCACATCATTGAGATAAAAATTAGTAAACTGGTTCGATTTTTCATTAAATACATCAATTCCATTATTGTGAATAGCCATGACCAGATTTTTGTATGTAGAGATACTCAGCGGATTATTATCTGTTAACCCATTTAGTGTGCTATAATTTAATAGTGAATTCCCATCAAATTTATATAAGCCATGCTCACTCATGTTAAACCAAACATTTCCAGAGCTGCTTTTAGCAATACTATACACAGATTTGGATTCTAAGTTACTTTTTTCATTGACTTTTATAAATATGCCTGCAGTGTATTCAAGTAATCCAATGCCATCGGTACCTACCCACCTCAAATTTTGTGAATCACATAATATGGAATACACATAATTTACTCCTAGTCCATCCTTAAAACTGAAATTTTTAACTTCTTCAGAAGCATTGATATTGTCAATCATACTAATGCCTCCACCAAGAGTTGACACCCAAATTTTATTATTATCATCAACAGTAATACATGAAACATTATCGTTTTCAAACTCTGTTTGAAGAGGAATAGATTTTATTTTTTTTGTTTTAGTATTGTATTTGAACAATCCATTTCCATAGGTCCCAAACCAAATATTTCCAAATTTATCTTCAAAAATACATGTAACTTCTTTATCATAAATTTGTTGTTTTACTGTCAATTCTGTTGGCACAATTTCATAGTAACTAGGTATACTATAAATGTGTAGGCCTTTATTTGAACCTATCCAGCAATTATTTTTAGAATCAATGAGCACTGAAAGTATGGTATCGCTAATAATGCCATTGTTTTTTTGAAAAATTTTCCATCTTGATTGTGAAAGAATGGACATTCCATTTTTCTTTAGAAACCATAGATTTTTTTCACGGTCTTTATAAAATACATTTAAATCTCTACAATCAACATTTTCAGTATAATTGAGCCTACTGAATGAACCTATTTTATCATTGCTAATTACACATTTAAAAATAGCATTTTTTTCTGAAGCTATATAAAATGTATTGGGTTCAAATTCAATGATAGAAATTACTGGTCCATAATTCCAATGTTCATTTTTTTTAAACGTCCTCTGATCAACATTATAGGCACAAATTCCTGAATCTTGCATGGCAATAATCAAATCACCATTTTGTGCCAAAATAATATTTCTCACAATATTATCAGGCAAGCCTTTCTTCATTGAAATAATATCCAGCTCAGTAGCGTTTTTCTTATTTTTAAGGCAAGTTAAGCCACCATCAGTGCCGACCCATAAACTTTTTCTTTTATCAATACACATAGTGTAAACAGCATTATCGCTCAGCCCATTTTGGTCATTGTAGTGATTAACTTTGTTTTTTTTATCCACATGATAAACACCATTCCCATAGGTTCCAATCCACATACCATTATTTTCAATAAATGAAGTTATTTTTGCACTTCCCAATTGATCATTAAAAGGAAATGCTGAAAATTTTTCATTCTCAAAAATGGTAATTTTACCGTTATTATGGCCAATCCAAATTAAATTTGATTGATCAATAAAAATAGCTGAAACAGGCACATTTATTAAGCCTTTTGTGTTTTCGAAATTTTTAAATTTTTCGCCATCAAATTTTATTACACCATTATTAGTCCCATACCAAATAGTTCCATCATTAGCTTGAACAAGGCAATTAAATGAGATATTTCTTTGGTTGTTAATGGAGCTAATGTTTTTAATTTGTTGTGCCTTAGCTGCAGGAATTGCAAAGGACAATAAAATAAATATACATACAATAAAATTATAATGTTTGAAATACCTTAAAGTCATAAAGTAATTAGTTTTTAATTACCATATCAACATTAATGGTAACAGCTATTTCCTCGGCAATTTTTTGGCTCACCACCTTAGGAATTTTAATTCCATAATCCTTAAGCAAAACTGAAAAATTTGATTCAATATTCAATTTATTTCCTTCAGAAACAACTTTGGATTTAACAATGCATTCCTTTTCAATTCCATGAATTGTTAGCATACCTTTTGCTCTTACTTGATATATTCCAGGCTTTTTTAAATCAACTTCTTCAATTATTTTACCCTTATAATAAGCCTTTGGATTTTTTTGGGATTCTAAATAATTCTCGTTGAAATGTTCTTTCTGCAGTGGACTATTAAAGCCTTCAAATGAAGAAATAGGAACGGCAAAATTATACATTCTTTTATTGGGATCGAGCACACCATATAGCTTTTTTGACGTAGCTTTTATTTTTTCATGAGGAGCTGAAGAAAGAAAAGAAACTACTCCTGCATTAGTTCTATACAGCGCATTATCTTGACTTTGAAATGCAAATGAAACTGCAATCAGCAAAATAAAAAATAACGTGGTGGCCTTATTCAAAATTAGCTTAATTTTTATTAAATAATTGATTCAAATTTAATACAAATAAACTTAAAATCAAGGCTAAAGGTAATTTTCTTTTTATTATTCGTTAGTCACAATTTTTATATATTTCTGCACCAACATGTTAAAAAAATCATTATAAAATAAAGTTACCATTCTTTTGTAGTTCGAAAAACCATTCCTTTGAACAAAGCCACCGATTGACCATTTTGATTTATTATGTTTATGATATAGAGAGCAGTACGGCTAGTAAGATTTTTTTCTTCCGAAATTGAGGTCAATTGATCACCTTCAACTACTTTACTTAAATGATTAATTGAGGTTTCAATACTTACACTTTGAATACCTCTTGAATTTGAAGCAAAAGCGAGCGTACTATCAGCTAAAGCATAAGTAATGCCTCCATGTGCAATGCCAAATCCATTAAGCATACTTTTGGTAACAGTCATATTTAGTTTGCAAAATCCTTCTTTTATTTCTATTAAATTCATCCCTAAAAGTTTGCTAAAAGGATCATTGTTATACATCAATTCAAATATTTCTTTGGGTGTTTTCATAGGTCATTCAATATATTATAACAGTTGATATATTTTACCAGGCAATGATTTAACTACTCCATTAAACTCTAAATTTAAAAGAAGTGCTGCAGCTTTGCTCATACTCAAATTGGAAGCATAGCATAATTCATCAATTGGTAGGTTTCCTTTTTCTTTAAGATAACTAACAAGATTTAATTCTTCATCCGTCAAATCAAGAAATAACTTAGCTTGCTTAGCTGCTTTTACCTCTTCTTGTTGCCAACCAAGTAGGTATGAAATATCTGCATACGATTCAATGAGTGCTGCCTTATTTATTTTAATTAATTTATTGCAGCCTGCTGAGAAAGGGTCTCCAATTCGACCTGGAAGAGCAAAAACATCACGGCTATATGAATTGGCTATTTCAGCTGTAATAAGCGCTCCTCCAGTAATTCCAGCTTCAACCACTACAATTGCATCACACATGCCTGCTACAATTCTATTTCTTTTTGGGAAATTTTCTCTGTCAGGAGGAGTTTCACTGATGTAATCACTAAGAAGGCCGCCATGTTCAAGCATTTTATCGGCAGTGCTTTTATGCTGACCAGGATATAAATCATCGAGGCCATGTGCCAAAACGCCAACGGTTTCAAGATTATTTTTCAAACTTTCTTTATGAGCGCAAATATCAATTCCGTATGCTAATCCGCTCACAATTAATGGATGATGAATTTGCAAATGCTGAATTAATTCGGTGCAAAATTGTTTGCCGTACTCAGTTGCCTTTCTTGTACCAACAATACCAATTACCTTTCTATTGTTTAAATCGGCATTTCCTTTATAATAAAGCATAACAGGACTATCAATACATTGCTTTAATCGTTGAGGATAATTTTTATCCAGATAAAATAAAGGCTGAATATTGTTCTTGGATATAAAGTTAACTTCTTTTTCGGCTCTGGCAAGGACTTTTTGTGTAACTACAGCATTGGCAATGAACTCTCCTACTCCATCAATTTTAAGTAATTGGTGCTTTTTTGACTTGAATACTTCTTCGACACCACCGCATGCTGCAATGAGCTTTTTGGCATTAATATCACCCACACCATCAATGAGTGTTATTCCAACTTTATATAATAAATCATCTTGCATTTTATAAAAAAACTTACATTCGCTTCCGATAGCTATCAGAATTCAACTCAACAATTTTTGTACAAGTCTATGAAAAAATTTATAGGGTTTTTAATTTTATTTCAAAGTTTATATTTTGAGCTTTGGGCTCAAGAAATTAATTTTAAAGGCAAGGTAGAGGATGCAGCAAATGCTGAGTTACTTATTGGTGCAGTGATTAATTTTGGGAAAAATAAAATTACCAACACCAACCTTGATGGAGAGTTTAGCATTAGCTTAACAGAAGGTAAACATCCAATTAAAATAACGTTAATGGGTTACAAAAATGTAGTTGATACAGTGATGGTGGACGCCAACCTAAAAATGTTGCATTATAAATTAGAAAAAAGCGTGAGAGAGTTAGATCAAGTTGTTATTTCAGCTGGAAAGTATGAACAAAAATTAAGTGAAATAACTGTATCTATGGATGTAATTAAACCAAAAATAGTTGAAAATAAAAACACAGTAAATCTTGAAACCATTGCCGATCAAGTTCCTGGAGTTACTGTAACAGATGGGCAAGTAAGTATAAGAGGTGGAAGTGGTTTTAGCTACGGTGCGGGTAGTCGAGTTTTAATGTGTGTTGATGAAATGCCGATGTTAGCTGCCGATGCAGGTGATATAAAATGGAGTTATTTACCCATCGAAAACCTAGAACAAATTGAAGTAATAAAAGGCGCAAGTAGTGCTCTTTTTGGTTCATCAGCGCTTAATGGTGTAATTAATGTGAGAACGGCTTATCCAAAAGAGAAACCTGAAAGTAAGGTTACTTTTTTTGCAGGGATTTATGATAATCCTAAACGTGGGAATTTAAAATGGTGGGATAGCAATCCAACTACCAGTGGTTCTAGTTTTTTTCATGCACAAAAAGCTGGAAATTTTGATTTAGTAGCCTCAGGAAATGTTTTCAATGATGAAGGATATAGACAAGGAGAAAATGAATTAAGAGGGAGATTTAATATCAATATAAAATATAATTTTAAGAATGTTAAGGGTTTGTCAATTGGCCTCAATAGTAATGCGATGCAAACCACTGGTGGATTGTTTATTTTATGGCAAAATGCTGATTCTGGGGGATACATACCTCAGGCCGGAACCTTGAGTAATTATGTAACTACCAGAAGCAATTATGATCCATTTGTAACCTATTTTACTAAAAAAGGAGATAAACATACTTTAAGAACTCGTTATTTTAATACTACCAATAAAAACAACACCAATCAAGAGTCCACAGCTGAATTGTATTATGGTGAATACCAATATCGTCATTTATTTAAAAAAAATGGGGCAATAAACATTGGAGCTGTAGCCACCCGTTCGGTAATTTTATCTGATTCTCTTTATGGTTTCCATGAAGGGGCAAATTATGCTATGTATGCTCAAATTGATAAACGTTTTTTCAATCGCCTTTCAGTATCATTAGGTTTACGTGGAGAGTATTTTAAAATTGATGATGAAGAAAGTGTGACAGATGTAAACATTTATACCAAAACTGATACCACCATATTGCTCAAGGCTGTTAAAATGAGACCTGTGATGCGTTTTGGATTAAATTTCCAAGCATTTGAATACACCTTTGTTCGAGCGTCTTTTGGTCAAGGCTATAGATTTCCTTCTGTTGCCGAAAAATATGTTCAAACTAGTGTTGGTGCATTAACTATTTTTCCAAATAAACAATTACAACCAGAAACTGGAACAAGTGCCGAAGTAGGAATTAAGCAAGGCTTTAAAATTGCGAATTGGAATGGCTTTATTGACGTTGCTGCATTTAGTACTACCTACAGAAATATGATGGAATTTGCTTTTGGCATTTATTTTCCAGATACAGTGCCTTTGCAGTATCAACAGTATTTAGGAAATAAATTGAAATACCTTGGCTTTAAATCAATTAATGTTAGCAATGCTCGAATTAATGGAATAGAGGCTACTATTGCTGGAAATGGAAAAATTGGGCCATTAGATATTAGTTTATTTGCAGGTTACACCTATACACAGCCATTAAACCTAAACTATAATCCCAATTTAGACACCAACAAAACAGAAAATGCAAATGTGTTGAAGTATCGCTTTTTTCACAATGTGAAGGGTGATTTACAAATTGATTACAAAAAGTTTTCAGTAGGGTTAAGCTGTCGATATAACAGCAACATTATAAATATTGATGACAGTTTTCAAAAGCCAGTATTTGGCTATATCATACCAGGAGCAACTTTTGGGCCAACCATTTTGCCTGGTTTAGAAAACTATAGAAAAATACACAATACAGGCAATTTATATTTTGATTTTAGATTTGGTTATCAAATTACATCAGGAAACAAAGTTTCATTAATAGTTAATAATTTAATGAACACTGAAAATATGGGAAGACCAGGTGATATGCAGGCTCCAAGATTATGGATGCTTCAATATGTTACTAAGTTTTAATTTAAGAAAAGCTATTCAAACCTTAAAGTTCCATACTGCCAAAAGTTTTGAGTGATTTGTAAATTAACTTTCTGAGTTATTAAGAATTGAAAAATGAGCCCATCAAATTTTTGTTCTTGTTTAGCATTAATTCCATTTATATGATATAAATATGCTGCAATTGTGCCATCTCTATTAAAATAAATTCTATTAAAACAATAAGTATTGTTAGAAAACTCAAGTCCATTTTTTTGCATAAACTTTTTTAAATCAAACAAGATATTTGTCCAACATTTTTTCCATTCCTCTTCCCTACCTTTAAACACATAATCTTCGGAAGACATATTACTAAATGCCAATTTATATCCATTTTGCATGAGTTTAAAATCAATTTCACAAAGGTTTTCATCTGGTATTTTTTGCACTAAAACTTGTGCATTTAATACTATATGGAAACATATTAAAACCAAGGTTGCTACTAATGTTTTATGCATTTCATATGGTTCAAAATAAAAAATGGATTGATTTAACCAAGTAAATCAATCCACCTAAAAAGATTTTAAATTTTAATGTTTGTGTCCATCATGTTCATCATGACCTTTGTGCTCTTCGCTTCCTGGGCGGCAAAGGCCAACTATAGTATGAAACACATCATGCAAGGCAGTGAGTGATTTTTTTAGTTCTTCATCACTAGCTTTCGCCTTAACTTGTTTATCAATATTTTTTGAACCATCAACCAACTTAGCTAAAGTTTCTTGAATCCCTTTTACATTTTTATAATCAGCTGGAATGGCGGATTTTTTCCAAGCTTCTGCAGCTTTAATCATTTCTTCACTTCTTTCACGAATTGGTTTTAAATTTCCTTCTTCAGCAGGATGAAAAGTTTGAGACATTACGGTATGAAAATCTTTCATTTCTTTCCATTCGGCTTTATTTTGCGCAAAAGCAAAAGTTGTAAATAATGCAACAATAGCGGTGTACAATAATTTTTTCATTTTAGTTTTGTTTTAGATTAGCTTTCAATTTTTTCAAATATTAGGCCAAAGTTAAACTTTAAACCTATAAAAGTTAATAAAATAAATTGATGATAGTAATTTATACAAATTCTACCCTTTTCTTTGTAATAAAACATTATGAATAAGCCTATAACTATTATTGGGGCTGGAGGCTCCATAGCAAATTGTTTGGTTCCATTAATTGTTGAAAAAAAAGAACCATTAAGATTGCTTTCACGAAGTGGTTATACTACTGCTGCAGCCGATTGTAGAAAAGTAAATGTTGAAGATTTAAAAGAACTTTCAGCTGCGGTAAAAGACTCAAAGGTGGTTGTTCTTTTAGTTGGCATTGATTATTCTACATTGCAGTGGCAAGCTAAATGGCCCAAAATAATGGATAATTGCATTACAGCCTGTATTGAAAACAATGTTCCATTCATATTTTTTGATAATGTATATATGTATGGGCAAGTGGAAGGTATTATGACCGAAAGCACTCCATTTAATCCATGTAGTAAAAAGGGTGAGATTCGAGCTACCATTGCTTCTCATTTAATTCAACAAATAAAAAAAAATAATATAAGAGCCTCTATAGCTAGAGCGGCAGATTTTTATGGTCCTTATTGTGAAGAAAAGAGTTTCTTTCACCAACTTGTTTTAAAAAACTTAAGAGCCGGTAAAAAAGCACAATGGATGGTTAATGCTAAGGTTCCACATTCGTTTAGCTACACCTTGGATTTGGCAAAAGGTTTATATTTACTGGCACATGATGAAAACACCTTAAATCAAACTTGGCACATGCCAACTGCTTCACCTGCACTTAGTGGTGAACAGTTGATTGCCATAGCAACAAAATTAATGGGTACCAACACTTCTTATATGAATTTAAGTAGATGGATGATTAAGACATTTGGTCTGTTTAATAAGGTCGTTGGAGAATCTGTAGAAATGCTTTATCAATATGAACATCCTTACCATTTTAGTTCAGAAAAATTTGAAAAATATTTTAATTTTATACCCACAAGTTATGAGCAAGGATTGAAAGAAACTATTGATTTTTATCAAAAAAAATAGTACTATTTGAATTCATCCCAAAGTGTTTTATAAAATTTTAATCAAATAAAATTATATAGTTGTTTGAATTTAATCATTATCCCTTTTATCTTTCATATCCAGTCCTTATTATTTATTGCCTTTAACAAATGGTAATAGTTTACTTTTTGCATTAAATATTGATTATTGAGATCATTAAAAATATCAGTGCTGGTACGGATAATATAGATTACTATTTGGTTTAATTTTGAATAATCAATTTTTTGTTCATTTTAAAATAAATCAAATGAAAACATCTTTACAAAAATTAATTTTGTTGGTAATGCTATTTATTGCCAAATCAAACATTGTACATTCGCAGAACTGGCAGTATGTTGGGAGTCCTTATATAAATCAAACTACGAGCATGTTTGATTACATATATTTTGCAGATCTTGAATTTAACTCAAGCGGTGATGCTTTTATTGGCTATTGGATGTATTCACAACAATTGAAATTTGCTAAATATTCAGCAGGAACATGGACACAGTTAGCTTCACCAGGTACATATGCTGTTAACAATGTTGATATAGAAATAAAAGACAACAACTACTATATGGCATATTCAGGAGTAAGAGGTGCAAATATGTACGTTTTTGTAAAAAAGTTTGATGGCACTGTTTGGAATATGCTAGGAGATTCTATGCTTTTGGGCAATTCGGGAAGTGGAGGTCATTTTGATTTCTTACTTGATAATAATGAAGTGCCAACTGTGTTAGGCGTAGTTTCAACGCCACTTTTAGGCGAAAAACAAGTGATGCAATTTAATGGTACAAGTTGGGTAAATTACTTTACATTTTCGGGAAGTGCTGCTACTATTTTTGGAGAATCTTCCTCTATTTTTGACAGTCAAAATGTGTTGTATTGCAACACACAAGGCTATGTTACAATACCTACAGTATCATATTATAATGTTACACATAAAATTGATGCTGGCGTTAGAACAACTGTGGGTGATACACTATTTGGGGCAACTGGAGCACATGTGCTAAAATTTGATGCAGGGGGTGTGCCACATTTATGCTTCAACAATGTTATATTATCAAAAACCTTGGCATACAAATTAACAGGAAACAACTGGGTATTTATTGCAGATACCTCTGGAGCTAATTTGGGAACTTTGTTAAATGCTGATTTATCTTCGAATGGAAAATTTGTTTTTAATACACAAGGTGCCGTATTGACCAAAAGTATTTATATATATGATGGCAACCAAAGACTTTCAATGGATTCATTAAATATACAAGGGACTGCTCTGGGTAGTATTACAGATTTGGTAATCCCTAAAAACAGTACAGATGTTTATGCCTTGGCACTCGAAATTAAATCAAATGGCGCACAAGATTTAAGTGTTTTAAAACATACCATTGTTGGCAGTAATGGGATTTTAAAACTTTCTAATTCAAATGAATTTCAAGTTTATCCAAATCCTTCAAATGGAATGATAATTATTAGCAGTGAAAACTTGAAAGATAAAACTTGGGTTGAAATTTATGACAACATTGGCAAATTAATTTATACTGAAAAAATAACTCAAACTCAGCAATCCATAGATATAGGCCATGTATATAAAGGTATTTATTTAGTAAAATATTTCAATGCAGATATTCAAGCACAACAAAAAATAATTATTGAATAATTATGTGCTAATACACAACTGCGTAGCCGCTTGATATAGACAATATTTTAGTAAGTTCAAATTGTGATTATTTGAAAAATATCAGATAAAATTCAATTAAATTTTAGCCTACTGAAAAAATCTTACAATAGTAATTCGATATAAGTAATAATCTTGAGTAGTAGAAAATTATTGGGGTAGTTAACACTACACTATAGAGCATTAAGTGATATCTTATATGATTGAGCTGTACTTACGCGTTGGATTGGAACAATAAATTACAGTCATTCATGCCCTAAAATGTTATAGAAATTGCATTTTACTGGTCTAAATCAAAGCGAATTATCTTTTATTAAATTTAGATTTAGCAATTATTTTTTTTAACTTTGATAAACAAAGAACAGTTCTTAGTTAGTATAAATGATTACTATAATGAAAATATTTTCAAATTTGAAAGTTGCCTTTGGGTTAAAGACGCAGCCATTAAAACTCATTAAATCATTCATTTTACTTAATACTATTCTTATTTTAAGTGTCCTAAGCAATTCGTATGCTCAAACAGATTATCAACCATTTTTTAAAGATTCATTAGTTCTATACAAGGGAGTTGTTAATGACTTAAATGGATTTTATATCCAATATCAAAAATCAAGTTATAAAGCAGCAGCTTTTGATTCTGTCGTTAACAATAGCAGTAATACCTATTACTATCCTTTTAAAACAGCTAATGATACTTCAGTTAGTGCACAAGGTGGAGATTGTATTGACTTAAATGGTAATTCATGGATGGGAAAATATTTTCATCATAATGCCCAACAACATTATTTTTTCTATAATAAAATTGGCGATAGCATAATGCTTCACACACAAGAACACATTGGACACAATTGGGTATTTTATACTTATCCAAATAATAGTTATTTAAGGGCAAGTATAATCAACATTTTATACAACAATATGGCAGGAATAGTAGATTCTATTAAAGTAATTTCGTTGCAATATTTTGACTCATTAGGTAATGTATTAATTAATGATTGGACACAAAAAGAAATACTCCTATCACAAAATTATGGTATAATTAAAATGCCATGTTTCAATAATTTTCCTCAAGATACAAGTATGTGGACTCGTCAAAATAATTTGGGGATAGCATCAAGTAGTGACATATATAATTTTCATATAGGTGATCAATTTTATTATCAGCAAGGCTATAGCAACGATGAACAAGGGTATTTTCATGCCATAGATTATACATTACTTGAAGTTCTAAATAAAAACATAGATGCAGCTAATTCGCTTATCAATTATACTTTCAAGCGAGTTTATTATAATTATCATGTTGTATTTCCAAGCCCTGCTTATTTAGATACTATTGTTGAGTCAACTTTTGATGTTTCATTTCCCCTGAATGAAAGTATGGGAATTCCTGAAAAAACATCATTTGATAGCTTATTTAATTTACATTTTAATTTAATGGAAAATTATTCTCAAGAATTTAATTTTAATATTGAAATTCCAGTGCATGTAAGAAATACACGAATTTACATTTTTGGAAACAATTGTTACTCAACTGCGATAACTACACTACCAATTAAATCAATATATGCCAGGTGGCTTGGGGAAATATATAAAGAAGAATATTGGGAAGGATTTAACGGTAGTGCACCATTTTCAACTTATTTTAAATTGATAGGATTTCAAAAGAATGGGATCAACTATGGTAATTTTTTGGAATTATCAGAACTTAAAAACCAACAGAATAAACTTTTTTCTATTAATGGAAATATTGGTGAAAATATTCACTTAGAATGGTTCATGGATGAAGCTGGAACAATTGATATTTATAGCAGTTCGGGCAAACTATTGATTAAAGAATATATCAACAAAGGAAAACATCAGCTGTCAATTTCAGATATGGCCCAAGGTATATATTTGGTGAGAGGCTATACAAATAAGAATAGTTTTGTACAAAAAATAATTAAGCAATAAAAAACTAATTCATCCAATCAAAAAGTTCAGTTACTGTAAGCTTCTCCTTGTTAAAGCCATCTATATCTTTTTCTATTTTTCCACTTTTCATCAATAACAATCTATTTCCATAAGCTAAGGCTTCTCTCATGTTATGGGTAACCATAATGGTAGTCAATTTTTTATCTTTAATTATTGTATTGGCATTTTGCATTAATGAATAGGCAGACTTGGGGTCAAGTGCTGATGTAGGTTCATCCATAAGTAACACTTTTGCATCACTTAAAGTAGCCATTACAAGCGTTAAAGCTTGCCTTTGCCCACCAGAAAGAGTGCCCATCTTTTGTTCTAATTTATTTTCTATTCCCAAATTGAGTTGAGCAATAGAATGCTTTACTTTTTCTTTAAAAGCACTATCTATGCCAAGTGTAAGGCCTTTAGGTTGTGTTCTTAAAAAAGCTAAACGCATGTTTTCCATGACAGTTAAATCGGGCACTGAACCTTGTAAAGGGTTTTGAAATACTCGTGCAATAAATTTACTTCTTTCATATGATAGCAATTGTTGAACCATTATATTATTGATATTTATTGTGCCATGGTCTGGTAAAATTATTCCTGCAATAAGGTTTAATAAGGTTGATTTTCCTGAACCATTAGCACCAATGATAATTGTAAAATCACCTGTTTTAAACTTAATATTTAAAGCCTGAAGAAGTTCATTCTTCACACCTGCATCATCTGTAAATGATTTTGAAATATTTTGAAGGTTTATCATTATCAATTTTTTTTAATAAACTTAAGATTCGACAACGATAAAAAAATCAACACCAATAAAGCGGTCAATAATTTAACATACACTTGCTCTACACCTTGAACCAATATAAAAGCTATAAACAATCGAAATAAAACAGCAGCAATAGCTACCATTATAATTGGAAGAATGATTGTTGAGCGTTTGAATTTATTACTTATTGTTTCGCCCATCATTACGCTTGCTAAGCCAGCTATTACAATTCCAATTCCCATATTAACATCAACAAAACCTTGTAACTGTGTAACTAACCCAGCACTAAATGCCACTAATGCATTGCTTAATGCTAGGCCAATAATTTTAATTTTATTTGGATTTACGCCTTGTGCTTCAATCATTGTTTCATTGCTCCCTGCAGCTCTCATAGTTAATCCAAAATCGGTTTTCAATAACCATATAATTATTATAACAAGTAATATTATCATTCCCAAAGCCTTCAATAAATTAATTAGTAAGAAATTGGGATTATTAACCTCTTGGAAAATGCTTGCAGTATTAATTAAAGGAATATTGCTTCTGCCCATAATAAGTAAATTGATAGAATATAGAGCTGTCATCACCAAAATACCTGACAACAAAGCATTAACTTTTAATTTGGTGTGAATTATTCCTGTAATAGCTCCTGCAATGGCTCCCATGGGCATTACCAGTATTATAGCCAAAAGAGGATTTACAGAGTTAGTAATCATAATAGCAAAACTGGCTGCACCAAGTGTAAAACTTCCATCGGTGGTAATATCAGGAATATTAAAAACCTTTGCAGATAAAAATATGCCCAAAGCTAGCGGTACATATGCCAAACCTAATAGAAATGCAACAACAAAAAATTCCATTTAATTTATTTTGGATAAAACCAGTTATATAGGTATATGTTTAAATTAGAATTGAGAAAAGTCTTCTAAATTATATTTTATTGAAAAATCTTTTGCCACAGCTGCATTTATTACCCGAATTCTTTTTATCACTAATTCAGGTTGAGGAATAACTTTTTTATTACCATTGATAAACTTGACCGCTTGCATGCCTGCTTGGTAACCCCAAGCAAACAAATCGGCACCATAAGCACATAATGCACCACGTTTCACTAAGCCTGCTTCACTGGTGAACACCGGGATTTTTTTTGACTTACAAGCCTCAGCAATTACTTCAAAAGAAGCAAAAATACTATTGTCGGGCATAGCAAAAAAACAATCAATTCCTTTATTTATTAAGCTTTGCATTGCCAGTTGTGTTTCCGATGAATTACTCACCGATACAACACTCACTTTTAATTTAAGTAATTTACAAGCGGCTTGAATGTGCTCCAAAGCATTAACAGATTGTGGTTCGGCTTGATTGTAAATGACCCCTAAGTGCTTGGCATTGGGAAAAAAATAATTAATTAAAGTTACTGAAGTATCAATATAAGCAAGTGTTTCATACACTCCAAATAAATTTTTAGGAGCGTTTCCTTCAGCATCTAACAATCGCGCATTCGCTGGACTTGGAGAAACCATCATGCAGATAGGAATTGTATTTGTTTTTTGCACAGCAGTAATTGTGCTTAGAGTAGCATTTGTAGCAATAATATCAACTTTTTCAGCAATAAAATAATCACAAGCTTGGGTTAAAGTTGGTATATCGCTTTGAGCATTTCTATATAAAATGGTAATGCTAGTATCATTCTCTGGGAAGCCATTTTCAGCCAAAGCTGCATAAAATCCAAGTTTAGCTTGCTCTATAGTTTCATCTACAAATGCATCTAAAAAGCCAATAACAGCTTTTGCTTTCTTATGATTGGTATTTTTATTAGCTGGCGATTTGCAGCCAATTATTATTGATGATATTATGATTAACCAAAGGATTAAATTTTTCATTGGTATTTTATGTTTTAGAAACTCAAAAGTAACAAAAGGTATAAAACAAAAAACGTCCGAAAACTCGGACGTCCTTAAAATTAGCTAAGTTATATAAAGTTCTTATTGAGCTGGTTGGGCCGCTGGTTGGGCCGCTGGTTGGGCTGCCGGTTCAGCAGTTGCAGGTTGCTGAGCAGCTGGTGCAGGGCCTTGTTTTGGTGCAGCAGGTGTTGCTGTATTATTAATTCTATCACGTAGTTCAGTATCCTTTGCCGTTGAGGCGCCTGTGCTCGATTTGATAACGAATGAAAGGGATATACACAAAACAAACAATGCAATTACCAAACCCCAGGTAACTTTTTCAATTAATTCTGATGTTTTTTGTACACCCATTACTTGATTCGATGCAGAAAAGTTAGAAGCTAATCCACCACCTTTGCTGTTTTGAATTAATACCACCAAAATCAATAAGATGGCAACCAATATGATTAAAAATGTCAATAATCCGCTCATTTCCCTGTTTTATTATGTAATTGTTCTTTTAAAATTTTAATTTGGGCTGCGAAGATATTATTTTTTTCGGGATTTTTCAAACTTAAATTTTGATAAACTTTTATTGCTTTTGCCAAATTGCCCTGCTTAATATATATTTTGGCTAAAGTTTCAGTCACAAAAAAGTCATTATCGGTGACACTTTGTTTAGCCATGTTAACTGGGTTATAAAAATCTTGCTTAGTTGGTTTAACCCTTTGCACAGGCTTTTCTATAAAGGCTTCAATAATTTTATTTTCCTTTTTTACAGGAATATTTTCTTCCAATATTTCGCTGTTAGCAGAATAAGATTTTAGGTTCTTAAGCCATTTTACGAATTCCGTTTGGGCATCATTTTCAAGATTATTTCCCCTAGTTTCAACAGTTATTTCTTCAATTTTGGGATAAATAGGGGAAAATTGTTTAATATGGCTATGTTTTACATCAGTTTCTACCTTAATTTCTGCAATTTCATCCTTTTTTTGCTCGAATTCTTTTAAAAATTGAGATTCTGCTGTAACTAATTTTATTTCATTTTGAAGTGGAATTTCAAATTCAGGTCCTTCATCTTTCTTATTTTTATGAATCAACTCAGATGCTGAGTTCTTTTCAATATTTTCTGAAACATGATGTTCAGCACTAGCATTTTCATTAAAATCTTCCGTAACATGCACAAGAGGCTCCTCTATATACAACTCCAGCTCATTTATTTCTGCAATAAATATTTCTTCAGTAAGATGAGCTTCAATAGGTAAATTCGTTTCCAGGATTTGAGCAGTTGGATCAAGTTTTGCATTTATTACTTCTACTGGTTCTGATTCAACTATTGAAGAAATTGGCTTTTCGTCATTTTGAATTTGAAAGTTTTCGATTAAATCATACAAAACACGCCTATCAATAATATGTGCTGCCGCATTTTTTATTTGCTTTTGAAGATAAATGCTATCGCTTACCTTGTAACATCGGGCAGTTAACAAATGAGCAGTTTGAAAATAGGGAAATTCTTTAAGCACTTCTTCAAGCAATGGAGTGTCTTCGGCTTTGAGTAATGAAGGATTTTTAACCAATGAAATAAAGCGCTCTCTGTTCATTTTACCAATTAATTACAGCTTTATTAAAAATATCTTGCACCAATTGATTATTAATTTCCTTAATTAACCTGTCTTCTTCGGCAGCTAAAGCACTCGTAGTGGGAAAATCAGCAAATCGTGTAAAGGTGGTTTCAAAATTTTGTTTTTCATCTTTATTGTTGGTAAACTTTACTTTAACTGTGATTGACAATCTATTTTGCGCAGCCTGATTTAAACCATTTGAATTCGTACCTTGTATAGCTATTGGAGCAGCACTATAAGAAGTTACAGCGCCTTCAAATTGTAAATCACCCCCTTTGGGGACAAATGATAAGTTTGTTTGAGATACAAAAATATCACGTAAAGCTTCGGTAAAGTTTTGGCTATAGGTTGGTTTTGCTAGCGGTGCAAAGCTTGAAAAATATTGTATAGAAATTGTTTTCACTTCAGGCGCAATAGAAGCACCTGTGAAGGAGTAATTGACTTTACATGACCAATTCATTATGATTATGCACCCCAACAAAAAATACCTTATATAGTTATTTTTCTTCAAATTTATTTTTTGATATTATACTCATTTATTTTTCGATACAAGGTACGTTCTGAAATACCTAATTCTTTTGCTGCATTTTTTCTTTTTCCTTTACTCTTATCTAAAGCTTTATTTATTAGTTCAATTTCTCTTTCTTCTAATGATAATGATTCTTCAACAGGCAAATTGATTGGAGTTTGCACCACTGGCTGTGTTCCTGATTTAGGAATAGTTTGAATAATCGCAGTTTCATTACCTACTGGATGATTTACTTCACTATAAATTTGCTGTAGATAGCGTTCATTCTCACCTGTAAATGAATCGGGCAATTGTCCATCATGTTGAATGATATTGACTACTATTTTTTTCAATTCAGACAAATCTCTCTTCATATCAAAAAGCACCTTATATAAAAGGTCACGTTCAGAAAAGTCATTGCCATTTTGTTCACCTTTTAGCACCATTGGAAAACTTGAGTTTGTGCCTGGTACTTCAGGTAAATATTTGATTAATGTTTCGGCATCAATTTCTCTGTTGCGTTCAATCACAGAAATTTGCTCAGTAATATTCTTTAATTGGCGTACATTTCCTTGCCAATAATAATTCACCAAAACTTGCTCAGCCTCAGCGCTAAGTTTAATTACTGGCATTCGATATTTAGCTGCAAAATCAGCAGCAAATTTGCGCATTAAAAGAAATATATCTTGTTTACGTTCACGCAAAGGAGGTACTGCAATTGGAACAGTATTTAATCTGTAATATAAATCCTCACGAAATTTATTTTTTTCAATGGCTTGCTGTATATGAACATTTGTTGCCGCAACCACCCTTACATCTGTTTTTAATACTTTAGATGACCCCACTTTTATGAATTCACCACTTTCAAGTACACGCAATAAACGTGCTTGAGTGGCCATAGGCATTTCGGCTACCTCATCTAAAAAAATGGTTCCACCATTGGCGACTTCAAAATAACCTTTTCGTGCTTCATGGGCTCCAGTAAAGGATCCTTTCTCATGCCCAAATAGTTCTGAATCAATTGTTCCTTCGGGTATTGCGCCACAATTTACTGCAATATAAGGTCCATGTTTTCGTGCGCCAAGGGTATGAATAATTTGAGGAAAAACTTCTTTACCTGAACCGCTTTCACCGGTAATTAAGACGCTTAAATCGGTTGATGCAACTTGGGCTGCAATATCAATAGCACGGTCTAAGGAGGCAGAACTTCCAATAATTCCAAATCTATTTTTTATCTCTTGAATTGTCATTTTACTTAATTAAAAAGTTAAACAGTCACGCCAATTAACGTAGCTGTTGTACAGCTAGTAGCAAGCACATTTGCATATTCACCTGGTTTAAAATTCCCTTTTGGGAACACCACGGTTGTATTTTGTGCATTTCTACCATAATATTGTTCTTTCGACTTTTTTGATACGCCTTCAATAAGAACACGATGTACCTTTCCTACCCCTTCTTTGGTTCTAATGGCAGAATGTTTCTGTTGTAAATCAACTATTTCCTGTAATCTTCTTTTTTTAATTTCATCAGGAACATCATCTTCAAATTTGCGCTCAGCTAGCGTTTTAGGACGCTCGCTATAGGCAAACATATAGGCAAAATCATACTTCACAAATTCCATCAAGCTTAATGTATCTTGATGTTCTTCTTCTGTTTCTGAACAAAACCCTGAAATAGTATCGGTTGAAATTCCACAATCAGGAATAATTCTTTTTATAGTATTGATTCGTTCTATATACCATTCGCGAGAATAACCGCGATTCATCATCTCTAATAACCGGCTGTTTCCTGATTGTACTGGTAAATGAATATAATTACAAATATTTTCATACTTGGCCATCATATAAATTACATCATCTGTCATATCTTTAGGATGAGAAGTGCTGAAACGTACACGTAAATCAGGATGTACAAGAGCCACTTTTTCAAGCAATTGAGCAAAAGAGGTAGCATCCTTCAATTCTTCAGTAGTAGGACTCTCCTTTTTTAGTCCACCCCCAGTCCATATATAAGAATCCACATTTTGCCCCAACAGCGTTACTTCTCTGTAACCTTGAGCAAATAATTCTTTTGCTTCATTCACTATAGTTTCGGGGTCTCGGCTTCGTTCACGACCACGCGTAAATGGAACAACACAAAAAGCACACATATTGTCGCAACCTCTCGTAATACTGATAAATGCAGTAATACCATTGCTTTGCAAACGAACTGGTGAAATATCCGCATAGGTTTCTTCTTTAGAAAGAATAACATTTACCGCCTTTTTGCCATCTTGTGCACTATCTAAAAGCTTGGGCAAATCGCGATAAGCATCAGGTCCAACAACAATATCAACTAACTTTTCTTCCTCTAAAAATTTAGCTTTTAGTCTTTCGGCCATGCAACCTAACACACCAATTATCATTTCTGGCTTTGCACGTTTTGCCTTACGGTAGTCATTCAGTCTTTGACGAACCCTCTGTTCAGCATTATCTCTGATGGCACAGGTATTAACAAAAATAACATCTGCCTCATTCATATTTGTGGTTGTAATATATCCTTCATCTTTAAGGATTGAAGCCACAATTTCGCTGTCAGAAAAGTTCATGGCACAACCATAACTTTCTAAAAATAATTTTTTACTCCCATGCTTTGCTTCAAGTGCAATATCTAACACTTCACCTTGTCTGCCTTCGTCAATTGTTTTGTTTTCCATTTACTTAATTTAATACGAAATAATGCTTACCCCGCAAAATTAACCATTTTATTGCAGTCTGACAAATTGACACCTCAACATTTGAGCCCCTTTAACTATTTTTATATGGTTTTCAACCTTACTGTTTATTCCATTAAGGATTAAATGCACTACTTTTAAACCATTACATTGCGAGCATGGCCAATTTAGTTTGTGTTATTATCAAATTAACTGAATCAAAATAGCTATTTTACAGGCATCAAACAATAAAGCGTTGACTTAATTAAATCTTACTAAAGATAATTATTGTGAAAAAGTGGATAAAGACAAAATATAAACAAATAGTTATATCCATTTTCACCATTCTGATTCTATATTTTGGATTAAGAATTTATTTAAACCTGCTTTTAAAAGAGGTTATTATTGAGCAAGTTGAGAAGTTTGCTGAAAATAATTATCGATTAGAAATTGGCAAAATTGACATTGGTATTTGGGCTTTTAATGCTAATATCGAAAATCTGAAAATTAGTAAACTAAAATCGAAACAAAATGTTACAGATAAATATCACTTCAATTTAAGTGCTACACATGTAAAATTAAAAAATTTATATCTATTTGATTTACTAATTAGTAATAATTTGCAGTTAAACAGATTACAAATAACTAACCCAATAATTGTTCTTGAATATAATGATACAATTTCAAATAAAACATCAAACGACACTAGTTTTATCCATTTTTACTATAAACTGTCAAATATAATTCTTTATAATCCAGATATAAGTGTAATTAAAAGTTCAGGCGAAAAATTTAAACTATATGTAAATAAGATTGATTACAATCTAAAAAATTTACTATTACAAATAGAGGCAATAGATATTAAAGGCATTAATTGCACACAATACAATTTTGATTATAACTGCTACATTTCTAAGGCATCTATCAAAGGCTTTGATTTAAATGTTTTATTGAATGATATGAACTTTAAATACAGCAGCTGTGTAGTTGAAGATTTAAACATTGAACTTAAAGCTCATAGTATTTTACAGCATAAAATAAAGCCTAAAATATCTTTTCTTCAAAACTTGAAATCAAAGTCTAGTGCACCATTGAGTGCGTTGAGCATTGAAAAAATAAAATTTGCTTATCAATCGAGATTCGACAATATTGTAGTTAATGCGAATAATTTCAAGTATGAAAATAAACATCTTGAAATGGAAGAAATATTTTTAGCTTTAAGGCAAAAACATTATATTGAGTCAAATATAAGTAAACTAAGCATAGAAGGATTTGATGCTGATGAATTTATTGAATTAAAACACAGCAAAATAAAAAAGCTTTTTTTCCGAAATCCTCGTTTTAAAATTAGTTTAATTGCTCAATCCAATTATAGTAATTCAAAAATTGATACAGAAGATAAGATTGGATATACTATTGATTTGATAGAGGGGCTGGAAATAATTAATGGAGCAATTGATTTAGATCATCGTAAAAAAAGGAATTTGAAATTGAGTGTTCGTTCGCTTGATATTCTTGCTAAAAATATTGACCCCATGTTTTTTGATGATAAGCAAAATGTTACTCTTTTGAGGGATGTTACATTAAAAACTGGAAACATTCACTTTAACTTTCCCAATAACCTATACCATTTAAATTTAGGTAAGATTGAATATAGCTTACTTCATAAAAGCTTGAATATTGATAGTTTAAAGCTTAAATCAAACTACAACAAAAGCGAATTCTATAAAATAGTAAAAAAGCAAATTGCTAGAATTGAACTAGCTACCAAAAGTATATATTTAAAAGATTTTGACATCAATAAAATTTTGAATGAAAACAAATTTTATGCAGATGAAATTGAAGCTAAAAAATCAGTTCTGACCTTTTATAAAGATAAAAATATTCCGTTAAATGAAAATGACTATAAACAATTTCCACAGGAGTTGCTCAAAGATTTAAACTATCCTATTTATATAAACAGACTTCAAATTAATGAATGTGAGTTAGTGAGTGAAATATTAAACCCTGGAGCTCGAAACATTGCTAAAATAAATATAAATGAAATACAAGCTGAATTTAAACACATTGACAACACTATTTATAAAGGGAACACATTGAAAGTAATTTTTGAAGGAAAAATTGCTGGAGCGGGATTATTAAAAGCCAATGCAATGATAGATATGTATGCTACAAACTATCATCATAAGGTGCACGCTGAAATTGGGAGCATGCCTTTTAAACATTTGAATGACTTTATGTTTGATTTTGCTGCTGTTGAAATTAGCAGTGGTACACTTGATAGGGCAATAATTGATATTGATGGAAATAATAATAAAATACATTGTAAGCTAGATTTAAGTTACCACAATTTAAATATGGATATTTTAAGAAATCGAAATAAAAAAAATAAAAAATATAGAAACATTGCTTCCATTTTGGCCAATACAATTATATATAATAACAACCCTGAGCCTGGGAAGAAATTGCGAAGTTCAAGTGTAACACAGCCTTATATTTCAAACAAATTTATAGTTGGCAACTGGATAAATGCAAGTTTAAAAGCCATGTTATTAACCACCTCTCCAAGTGCAGCAAATGCGCTTCAAATTGTTGATTCAAGCGTTACTAATGACTCAACAAAAATAGAAAGGAGCCCAAATTGGTTAAAACGGTTTTTACAAAGAAAGAGAAAAAAGTAATTTTGGCAATATATTTGTATTAGCTTTAAAAAAAATAAAATGAAAAAAATATTTCTCTCCGCCTTACTTACTATATCATTCTATAGTTTAAAGGCACAATTAAAATTACCATCAGAAAAAATAAACACTACTATAGGCAATGCAGCCAATTCAGTTTCCGCTGGTGGAGGCACATTATCTGAATCAGAAATTGCCAAAGGGCTTAAGGAAGCTCTTGATGTTGGAACCAAAAATGCAGTTGGTTCAGTTTCAAAGGCTGACGGATATTTGAAAAATCCAAAAGTAAAAATTCCATTCCCTCCGGATGTTAAAAAAGTAGAAACATCAGTTCGGAAAGTAGGCATGAATAGGCAAGCCGATGATTTTGTTATTGCATTAAACAGGGCAGCAGAAGATGCTGCTAAAAGTGCAACGCCTATTTTTGCTGATGCAATCAAAGCAATGACATTGTCTGATGCAAAATCAATATTGAAGGGGAATGAAACTGCAGCAACAGAATATTTCAAAGGTAAAACATCATCTGAACTTGCTTCAAAATTTAAACCTATTGTTCAACAAAGTATGCAAAAAGTTCAAGTAACCAAATATTGGAATCCACTTGCGACTAAGTATAATCAATTGCCAATGACCCAAAAAGTAAATCCCGATTTAGAAAAATATGTCACAGATAAAGCTATTGAAGGTTTATTTAAAATGATAGCTGAAGAAGAAATAAAAATAAGGAAAGACCCAGCAGCACGAATAACTGACATTTTAAAGAGTGTTTTTGGCTCCTAATTAAAATTATATGATAAGCATTTATCACAAGTCGAATTGCAGTACAAGCATAGCTGTGCTTGATATTATAAAAAAATCTGGAAAGAAATACAAAATTATTGAGTACATAAAAACCCCACCAAGTGTTGATGAATTAACTACAATTATTGAAAAACTTGGTATAAAAGCAGAAAATCTTATCAGAAAAAAAGAGCCTTTATTCAAAGAAAAATATGCTCATAAAAAATTAAAGGAAGAACAATATATTGCAATTATGGTTGAGCATCCTGTGCTTATTGAACGTCCAATTTTAATAAAACGTACCCGTGCAATTATTGGTCGTCCAATTGAAAAGGTGGCAAAATGGATTTAGCTTTAAAATTAATTAATTACATCTTCATCAGCAAAATCTGAAGCTTGATGAATAAATTGTTCTTTATAAATAGTGGCAAGCAATAGAAAGTATGAAATTAATAAAGGTCCAAAAATAATGCCTGGCAACCCAAATAATTTGAGACCTAATATTACACCCATTACGGTAATTAGAGGATGAACATCAGCAAACTTTTTCTGAAAAGCAAATCTTAAAACATTATCTATCATAGAAATTACAAATGTACCATAAAGTAAAAGCGCAAGAGCTTGATATTGCTGACCGGTAGTATATAAAAAAATTGCTGAAGGAACCCAAATTAAAGCACCACCAACCATAGGAATAAATGAAAACAAACCAGTAATTATACCCCAAAAAAATGGTTCATTCAAACCAAAAATCCAATAACCCAAAGCTGCAATTAAGCCTTGTAGCAATGCTAAAACAGGCGCTCCTAGCACATTACTAAAAGTTTGAGCCTTTAATTCTTCAGTAAATTTAGTTATATCAGATTTTCGCATTGGTAATAAATCAATCACGAATTTCTCAATTAAACCAGTATTACTAAGCATAAAATATAAAAAAAGAAGCATTATTCCAATATCGCCCAAAACGCTAATTGATTGTCCTAAAAAGGCTTTGATATACTCAGCAGCTTCGTTTTGTAATAATTTAATATTTTCTGGATTCATTAAACGTTGACCTGTCATTTCAAACAATTGATAGTCGAGTTTTTGAAGGGAGAGAGTAATAACACTTGAATCAGAAAATAAGTGCTGGAGTTTAGGAATGAAAATATTGAAAAGAAGAGTAAAAAGAAAAATCACAACAACTAAGGTTGTTATTAACATTAAAATAGAAGTAAAACCCCTTTTCCAACCTCGCTTTTCAATTAAATATCTAGTAATTGGTCTATATAAAACATATAAAATCAAAGCACCCAAAAAATCAGCAAAGAAATCAATGAGTGAAAAAAAAATGATGCTCCCAACTGCAACAATAGAGGCCAACAAGAGCATTTGCTTGAATTCGATTGAACTTAGTTTTTTTAGCATAATTTTAAATATTTAATTATACAGCCTACTTACGTTTACTTTTAAAAAATGAATGAATTATTTGTGCACATTCTTCAGCCATAACTCCATTTTTAACTACAGTTTTTGGATGTAAAATTCCAGTTTGATTATTGTGCATTTTAAATCCCAAATAACCTCTTTTTTCATCATTTGCTGCAAAAACAATTTTATTAAATTGTGCCCAATGTATAGCACCTGCGCACATTACACAGGGCTCAAGTGTAACATAGAGCGTACATTCATTCAAATATTTTCCACCCAAATAATTTGCTGCTGCCGTAATTGCTTGCATTTCAGCATGCGCAGTTACATCATTGAGCCTTTCAGTTAAATTATGTGCCCTTGCAATAATTTTATTATTGCATACAATCACAGCACCAACTGGAACCTCATCAGCTTCAAAAGCCTTTTGAGCTTCTTTAAAAGCTTCTCGCATAAAATAAGCATCACTATAAAGACTCAAATTTGTTTCATTCTCCATTTTACTGATTTATTTTTTTTACTAATCCTTCTCGTAAAGCTATATTTAAGGCATTCTTTAAATCTAATATATTTACACCTAACCTATTCGCAATTTCAAGAGGAGTAGGCTGAATTTCGCACATGGTGATGATACTAAGTAAATACATTAAATCTTCACTCAAAATTCCTGCACCTCCTTTATCAGGATATAAGTTTCTTTTTCCTAACATAGGTTCTCCATAAAGTTGACCAGGTTCAATGGCATCATTCATTTCAATTGCATTACAAACATCTACTAACAGCATAACAATTTCTTTTAAGGCATTAAAATCAATCACTGACTTATTATCTAAACTTGTATGATACTCAGGATAAATTTTATAAGGAGTACGCATAATTGTTCCAACAGGAAAATTAAATCCTGGTGAGCAATACTGGCGTTCATCACTTCCGCCTACTCTAAAATCACGAGTTACTGAATTGTGATATTTTGTTTTTAAAAAATGCTGCATCATTTCGTCAGCAATTGTATTTGTTCGTTTACTTAACTGGTAGGTAATTTTTCCGGCATCGCCACAACATGTTAAAACATATCCTGCCTTAATTTTATTTTTTAATTGTAAGCCATGCTGCGCTAAAAATGCAATTACACCAATTGTTTCGGGTGCCAATATAAAACGGTAACTATAAAATCTGTTTTCTATTCTACTTAATTCTTGATATAAAAAAGCCAGAGCCAAAGGCCCTGAAAG
This sequence comes from Bacteroidia bacterium, assembly GCA_035439485.1. Lineage (GTDB taxonomy): Bacteria > Bacteroidota > Bacteroidia > UBA4408 > UBA4408 > CAIKXD01. Next base: position 24,755 of record DAORKI010000006.1, on the reverse strand, counting down.
TTCATTATTGGCCATACTTGGATGGCATAAATAAGATGAAAATAATATTTCTTGATCGGAACTTCCTTTCAAAATACATTCACCATAAGTTAATGAACCGACTTCCAAGGAGGATTCAATAACTACATGAAATAGACCATCCTTTGGTAAACTTAAATATTCATTATGCGTTAAACAAAAACCCCAAGTTTCTTTATAATATGTGGTAAGGTAGGGTATGGCATCGGGCTTATTTGGTAAGGTATGCAAATGAGGTTGTAACTGCTCCCATGTTAATTTTTGATTAATTGGGATACTATAATTTATAAGATGTAAATTATTGTTCTTAAAATCAGCTATTTTCTTGCCATCAGGGCATATAATGTATGCATCTACAATATTCCATTCTTTAGGGATTTTCCAATCAAGCACTTGTGTTCCAGTCGGCACCTCTGTTAATTCAAAAGGTATTATTTCTTGCAATATTTTGAAGCTTTGACGTAACCCATTTCCAGTGATACTTCTACAAATTGGCCATAATTTGTCAAAATACGTCTCTAAATTTTTCTCCATAAATTTATTTCCATTAAAAAGCGCAAAGATAATGTTTCACTAGAGTTATTTACTATTGAAATTACATCTAAAACAAAATGAAGTAATGTATTTTTCCATCATAGTAGATATTTATTAAATTATTTTACATTTGATACTCAATTGTATTAGTATGAAGGTTTACTTTCCTAATTTAAACTCGTTGCGGTTTTTTGCTGCATTATTAGTAATTATTCATCATATTGAGCAATACAAAGAAATTTTAGGATTACCCAATTATTTTCATCAGCCTAATATTCAATTAATGAGCAAAATTGGAGTCACTTTATTTTTTGCCTTAAGTGGATTTTTAATTACCTATTTACTTTTAGTTGAACAAAAAGATAACGGCAACATCAACGTCAAATCATTTTATATAAGAAGAATATTGCGTATTTGGCCACTTTATTACTTAATCATTTTTCTTGCTTTTTTTATATTTCCAAATATAAATTTAATGCATTTGCCAGGGCACGATAGCTCACATTTTTTAATAAAGTTTATATTTTTTGTATTTATGATGCCCAATGTTATTCACGCACTTGGTGCAGGATTAGCCTTTGGTACACAAACTTGGTCCATAGGGGCAGAAGAACAATTTTATTTGATTTGGCCATGGTTAATTAAATTGTTTAAAAATAAACTATTGATTGTAATTAGTGTAATCCTCTCCTACGCTTGTTTACGATATTTGTTTGATTTACTTTTTTATAAGCATATTATTTTTGCTTATTTATATCGTATTTGGTATTTATTTCCCATTGACAATATGGCTTTTGGTGCACTTTTCGCGGTAATCTACTTTAACAATTATAAAAAGTTATTGTCCATATTCTATTCAAAATTAGTTCAATTTTTAGTATGGATAATTGTATTAACATTGCTTTTATCAGGAAAAAGTTTAGGCTATTTTCATCATCAAATATACTCCCTATTATTTGGTATATTAATACTTAACTTGGCAACCAATAGTAATTCAATAATAAATTTTAAAATCAATTTTATTGATTATTTAGGGAAAATATCTTATGGTCTATATATGTATCATAGTATATTTATTGTAGTAAGTATTAAATTATTAGAGTATTATAAATTGACTTCCAATATATATATTTATATATTGAGCTTTGCTTTAAATATAGGCATATCGATACTTTCTTATGAATATTTTGAAAAACGTTTTATAACAAAAAAATCAAATTTTTCAGCTATTTTAAGTGGCGAAAATGCTAAAATTTAAAAATCAACTTAGTACTCAATTAAAATACATTAAAGACAAATTTTTAATCCAATTTTCATCAACCATTATTTCACCTATCCTAATTAATTCAAAAGTTAATTATTTCTAGCACTTTGTATATCTATAATTTACACAATTTGGGAGATATACGTTAAAACTTATTAAAAGAGAAAATATTTCTAAATGAATCGGTTTACAATAGTTTTTGAATTACTTTTAACTGGTCTTTTTACCTACTATTTTTCATCTCAATTTTTATAATCATGAATTGGACAAAAATTAAATGGATGCTGCTCGGTGCTGGCATATCAATATTATCAGTTTTTATATTCAACAATTTAAATAGAATAAAAGAAATTAAGTTCGACAGCAGTAACAAATTTGAATTTCAAAAAATTAATCCAGAATTTGCTCAATATATTTCAGCTTTTACAACTGGCTATATTTCTTCAGGTTCAAGTATAAAAATAAAATTTACATCACAAATATTAGAGAACATTGCTTTAAATACTGCAATTTCAGAAGATTTATTTGAGTTCGATGATGAAATTAAAGGGGCAGCATTTTGGATTGATGCACAAACCATAGAGTTCAGACCTACCAACAGATTGGAGGCAGGAAAAAAGTACAGTTGCAAATTTCATTTGAATAAATTAATTGATGTAAAAAATGAATTGAAAGTATTTGAATTTTCTTTTAAGGTAGTTAATCAATCTCTAAAAGTTGAGTTTAATAATCTTAAGACCTACGATGCATCTGACTTTACCTTCTATAAATCTTCAGGAATCATTTATACTGCAGATTATATAGAATCAACATCACTAGAAAAAGTAATTTCAGCGCAAATAGGGAATAAAAATGCACAACTCAGTTGGACGCATGATCAAAAAGGTACAACACATAGGTTTTATATTGATAGTATTCAAAGAGGTTCTGAATTGAAAACATCATTGATTTATGCTTGGAATGGCAAAGAAATTAAAGTTGAAACTTCAGGCCATAGGGAGTTTAAAATTCCTGCAAAAAATAATTTTGAGCTCTTAAATGTAGAGGTAGTTAGTAGCCCAGAACAATTTATTCAACTTATATTTTCTAATCCATTAAATAATGCACAATCTTTAGAAGGATTGATAAGCTTAGGTGATTTAAAAAATTTGAAATTTATTGTTGAAAATAATGAAGTAAGAATTTACCCGAATGAAATTAAAACTGGAACTTACAAATTGAAAATAGCTGAAAATGTAAGAGATGGCAAAGACAACATGCTGGGAAGCGAATCAGTTCATCAAATAAAATTTGAAGAAAGTAAGCCTAAAATAAACTTTTCAGGCAAAGGTGTTATCTTACCTTCAAGTAATGGCATGAGTATCCCATTTGAAGCTGTTAACCTAAAAGCTGTTGATATAACAGTAGTAAAACTGTATGAAAATAATGTATTACAATTTTTACAAACCAATGATTTGGATGGAGAATATCAAATGGCAAGAGTAGGAAAAACTATACTTGAAAAAACCATAAGTCTCGGCATTACTAATCCTGCTGATTTTAAAACAAAGAAGAAATTTTCATTAGATTTAAGCAGCTTAATCAAAGCCGAGCAAGGTGCTATTTATAGGATTAGTTTATCATTCAAAAAGAGTTATTCTACTTTCCCTTGTGGCGGAGTGTCAAACACTGATAATTTAGAAACTGAAGAGCTAAAAGAAAAACGAATTATAAATTCAAACTATCAATACTATTACGAATATAGTGACTATTATTATGATGATGATTACAATTGGAATGAAAGAGAAAACCCGTGCAATTCATCCTATTACAGTAGTTATAACACTAGTGTTTCAAAAAACATTATTGCAAGTGATATTGGTTTAACAGTAAAAAAAGGAACAGATGATAAATTGTTTATAGCCGCATCGGACCTAATAACCACTGAGCCCATTTCGAATTTAGATATTGAGTTTTACGACTATCAACAACAACTTATTGAAAAAGTTAAAACCAATGCTGATGGCCAATTATTTATTACTCCTAAGGAAATGCCTTACTTTATTGTAGCTAAAAAGGATCAACAAAGAGCTTATATAAAAATGGATGATGGCAATACACTTTCTCTTACAATGTTTGACACTGAAGGAAATTTTATTGAACGTGGATTAAAAGGTTTTATATATGGTGAACGTGGGGTTTGGCGTCCAGGAGATACTTTATTTTTAGGATTTATTTTAGAAGATAAAATGAATATGCTTCCAAAAAATCATCCAATGTTATTTGAATTACATAACCCACAAGGAATCATCTATAAAAAAATACTTAAAGCCAAAGGAGTCGATGGATTCTACACCTTCCCAGTGACCACAGATATAAATGTACCAACAGGTAATTGGACTGCAATTTGCAAGGTTGGTGCTGCAGTTTTTACCAAAAATATAAGGGTTGAAACCGTGATGCCAAATAGACTAAAAATAAGTATCAATATTGGCAATAATAAAGTAATAAGTGCCAAAGGCAATGAGCAATTTAAACTTCATGCAAATTGGTTAACTGGAGCAAATGCAAGAAACCTAAAGGCTACAGCTGAACTTGCTTTAAGCGCACAAAAAACAACTTTTGACAAGTTCAAAAATTATATTTTTGATGATATTACCCAAAAATTTGAATCAGAAAAAATAAATGTGTTTGATGGAAAGTTGAACGATCAAGGGGACATTAATTTTCCATTTAAAGTAAATACAAAAAGTAATGCATCAGGAATTTTAAGAGCTAATTTAATAACACGTGTTTATGAATCAGGTGGTGCATTTAGTGTAGATAGGTTTAAATTTAACTACTCACCATTTGAAACTTACGTAGGAATAAGTCTTCCAGAAACTGAAAAAAACACACAGATACTCTACACCAATAAAACACAAGAAATAAAAATAGCCACTGTAAATCAAAATGGTGAAGCAGTGAATTGCAATAAATTATTGGTTTCTGTATATAAATTAAGTTGGCGTTGGTGGTGGGATCAATACGAAGATGAATTTGCTAATTATGTTGCGTCAGATTACCATAAACCTATATACACAGAAGAAATAAGTTCCCATAATGGGAAGTCCAAGTTTAATTTAAATATCAAAGAAGAAGATTGGGGACGTTATCTAATTCGAGTTCAAGATATAGAGGGTGGCCATTCTTGTGCTGTTACTACTTATTTTGATTATCCAAATTGGATGGAAAGAAATGGAAGTGAAAATAAAATTGTTGCTAGTTTACTGCATTTTACAACCAATAAAGAAAACTATACTTGTAACGAAGAAGTCACTGTGAATATACCATCTCCAAAGGGAGGAAGAGCTCTGGTAACTATTGAAACTGGAAGCAAAATTATTGATGCAAAATGGGTAGAAACGACTTCTAACAGTACCAAATTTAAATTTAAAGTTACCCCTGAGATGGCTCCAAACATTTATGTTCATGTATCATTAATTCAAGCTCACGCTCAATCACAAAACGACTTACCAATTAGATTATATGGAGTATTACCAATTAAAATTGATGACCCTCAAACACATTTAAGACCTTTGATAAAAATGCCTGATGTGTTGGCACCTGAAGCTAAAGCAAACATTAGTATTTCAGAAGAAAATGGCAAAGAAATGACCTACACTATTGCCATGGTAGATGAAGGTTTGCTTGATTTAACTAGATTTTCTACACCTGACCCATGGTCGCACTTTTACGCCCGAGAAGCTCTTGGGATTAAAACTTGGGATATATATGATTATGTTATTGGTGCCTACGGTGGTGAATTAGAGCGAATTTTAAGCATTGGTGGTGATGGTACAGAAATAAATAGAGATGCAGCAAAGGCAAACAGATTTAAACCTTTAGTTAAATTTTTAGGGCCATTTCATTTAAAAAAAGGAGAAAAAGTTAATCACAGTATTAATATGCCTATGTACATAGGTTCAGTTCGAACTATGGTAATTGCTGGTTATAAAGGTGCCTATGGGAATGCTGAAAAAACATGCGCTGTAAAAAGTTCTATAATGCTTTTAGGTACCCTTCCAAGAGTTTTAAGTGTGAATGAAGAAGTAACTTTACCAGTATCTATATTTGGTGGTGATGTAAGTTTAAATAATGTAAATGTAGAAGTTAGCACCAATCATTTAATTGACATCATTGGTGAACATTCGCAAATTACCAAATTAAAAAATAATGAAGAGCAATTACTTAACTTTAAGTTAAAAGTAAAATCATTGACTGGTATTGCTCAAGTTAAAATAACAGCAACTTCAGGAACAAAAAAAACCCATTACAGTATGGAACTTGATATTAGAAATCCTAATCCATACAGAACAGATGTGAAATCATATTTTGTTGAAGCTGGACAAACTCTATCGCAACAATACCAAGCTATAGGTACAATTGGAAACAATACTGGTGTAATAGAAATTTCATCAATACCTCCTCTTAATTTAGAAGATAGGTTGGATTACTTAATTAGTTATCCTCATGGATGTGTTGAGCAAACAACCTCGGCTGCCTTTGCCCAATTGTATATTGATGAAATAACGAATTTAAGTTCAACCAGAAAAAATGAAATTGAAAGCAACATAAAAATTGCCATCGATAAATTACAAAAATTTCAATTAGAAGATGGTTCTTTCTCCTATTGGCCCGGGCTAGCAAATACTAATGATTGGAGCAGTATTTATGTTGGTCATTTTTTATTCTCAGCAGAAAAAAAAGGGTATCAAATTCCAATAACGATGAAACAAAATTGGTTAAGAAATCAACAGAAATTATCAGATAATTGGATAAATACTAAAACAATTAGCCAATTTGGTGATTATGTTCAAGCATATCGACTTTTTGTGCTTGCATTTGCAGGCAAGCCTTCATTAAGTGCTATGAACAGGTTAAAAGAGCAAGGAAACCTGAGCATGCAAGCCAAATGGAGCTTGGCTGCAGCATATACTTTAACAAATAATTCAGATGCAGCAACTAAAATAATTTATAACTTACCTTCTGAAGTTAAACCATACAAGATAGACTACTTCACTTTTGGATCTGAATCAAGAGATGAAGCAATGATTTTACAGACCTTATGTTTATTAGATAAAAAAACACAAGCATTTCATATGCTTAAAAAAGTATCGAGTCAATTATCTGGTAAAGGATATTTAAATACTCAAACAACCGCTTTTAGTATTTTAGGAGTGAGGTCATTCATTAATAAATATGGAAGTGTTTCGGCTTTGCAGGCTCAAGTTTCAATTAACGATAGGCCAGTTATTTTAACTGGGAACAATCCAATTAATACAGTGAAATTAGATTATTCAAAAAATAAAAATGGTACGTTTAAAGTTGTCAATCATGGGAAAGGAATAATATACATCAAATTGATTAATAAGGGAAAACCATTTGTAGGAGAAGAAAGAGAAGAAGAAGACAATGTATTGAGTTCAGTTGTTTTTAAAACAGATGGTGGCACTATTTTAGATCCTACAAAAATTAAGCAAGGAACTAATTTTATAATGGAAGTTACTGTAAAAAACACTGGAATAATAGGTAATCTAAAAAATGTTGCTTTGCTTAATTATATACCATCAGGTTGGGAAATTCACAACAGCAGAATGGACGAAAATGAAGCTTCATTAAGAAATTCTAGTTATGATTATCAAGATATAAGAGATGATAAAATTATGACCTATTTTGATTTAATGGGAAATGAAACCAAAACTTTTAAGTTCAAATTAAATGCCAGTTATTTAGGCAGCTATTATATGCCTGGAATTAATGTTGAAGCAATGTATGATAACTCTGCTTACTCAAGAAAAAAAGGAAGTTGGATAAAAGTTGTGAAATAAAATTGAATAAATTTTTAAGTATGGTAATAAAAAGGAAAGTGCTATTTATTGCATTGTTTACCTTGTTGTTATTATTTTACTTTAGCTTACCAAAACCATTATTCACTAGCAAATACTGCACAGTTGTTTATGATAGGCAACACCAGTTGCTGAATGCAAGAATTGCTGAAGACGGACAGTGGCGATTTTCTCCAGGTAAAAATTTACCAAATAATTTTGAAAAATGTTTGCTTGAATTTGAAGACCATTATTTTTATAATCATCCAGGAATAAACCTAATATCATTGGTAAAAGCATTTTATCGAAACATTAGTACAAACAAAAAGAAAATAGGTGGAAGCACAATTACAATGCAATTGGTACGCATAAGTAGAGAAAATCCAAAACGCACCTATATTGAAAAATGTATCGAACTAATTTTAGCACTTCGACTTGAAATTGCTTTTACTAAGAAAGAAATATTGCTTCACTATGCAAATAATGCTCCTTTTGGAGGGAATGTTGTGGGCTTAGAAGCAGCTGCATGGCGATATTTTGGGCGCTCTTCAAATCAATTATCATGGTCAGAATCTGCCATGCTTGCTGTTTTGCCCAATGCTCCATCATTAATATATCCTGGTAAAAATCATTACTCATTATTAAAAAAGAGAAATGCTTTATTAAAAAAAATTTATCTTAAAAACATCATTGATAAAAACACATATGAACTCGCTTTACAAGAAAGTATTCCCGAGAAACCTCATCAATTACCCCAGCTAGCTCCTCATTTATTACAAAGAATTTCTATAGATAATAAAGAAGGAAATGAGTTTGTAACCACATTAAACAAAACTATTCAAACAAATGCTATTAATTTACTTAATAAACATCTTGAACAACACAAAAGCAATCAAATTAATAATGCTGCAGCTCTAATTGTTGATACTTATTCTGGCGAAATACTTGCCTATGTTGGTAATTCAAAGTCACCGAGTAAATTAAATCAAAACGATGTGGATATTATAACAGCACCAAGGAGCTCTGGCAGTTTGTTAAAACCAATTTTATACGCTTTGCTGCTGAGTGAAGGCAAGTTAACTCCTAGTGCACTTGTAGAAGATATTCCTACTCAAATTGGTGCTTATGCGCCAAAAAATTACAACCTAACTTATGATGGTTTGGTGCCTGCGTCAGAAGCTTTAACACGTTCATTAAATGTTCCTGCAGTTAAAATGCTCCAACAATATGGAACTTCTCCATTTTTATATCAGCTAAAAAAATTAGGTTTCGAAAGCTTCAACAAGTCAGCTACACATTATGGACTATCAATTATCCTTGGTGGTGGTGAAGTAACAGCTTGGGACGTTGCAAGTGCTTTTGCATCAATGGGAAGAATTTTAGAGAACTATAATAAATACGAAAGTCACACTGATAATAATATTTCTAAAATTCATTATTTTAAACAAAATAGAGCAAGGAACAAAATTATTAAACAATATCAGGTACTTTCAGCAGGAAGCATTTGGCACACATTTAATGCCATGAATGAACTTGCAAGACCAGAAGATTATTCAAAAAGTAACTTCTTTGCATCAACCAACAAAATTGCATGGAAAACCGGCACCAGTTTTGGATTTAGAGATGCATGGGCCGTGGGTGTTAATAAAAAATATACTATCGTTGTTTGGGTTGGAAATGCAGATGGTGAGGGAAGGCCGGGCTTAACTGGAATCAATGTGGCCGCACCATTGATGTTTTCTCTTTTTAATTCTTTACCAACATCCGCTTGGTTTACCAGCCCTAAGGGTAATTTAATTCAATCAAAAATTTGTAATGAAAGTGGTTATTTAGCCAGTTCGCAATGTGTTAATATATCCGAACAAGATATTCCATCTTGCAATTACAATAAACCAATATGTACATTTCACAAATTAGTAAACTTAGATTCTACGGAAAGATTTCAGGTGAATAGTAAATGTTACTCTGTAATGCACATGCAAAAAAAATCATACTTTATCATGAATCCCATTCAAGAGTATTTTTATCGAAAAAAACATTTGGATTATATGGGTTTACCACCATATTTAGAAGGATGCGTTGATGAAAGTCAATCAACTAATTTTGACCTTATTTATCCTAGAAACGGATTCAAAATATATTTACCAATTAATGAATCTAATATTAAAAATGATCTCATTTTAAATGCAACCTGCAATAATAACACTACTACTTTATTTTGGTATTTAGATGGAGATTATTTAGGAGAAACAAAGCGCTATCATCAAATGGCCATCAAGCCAAAGTTGGGCAAACACAAATTGATTATTACTAATGATAAAGGAAAATATTTGAGTAATAATTTTGAAATTATTGATAAAAAAAAGCAGTAAAATGTTCTTTCAATATTTTAATATTCACCTGAAATAAATGCGTTAAAATCTCAAAAATTAATCGACAAACATCATATATTTATAATTAAGCACTAATTTAATATAGACTACCCATTAAATTAAATATTTTTATTTACTTTTGTGAATGTATATAAAACCAAAAATAATGAGTATAATTTCAAATAGAATTGCAATAGCTGTTACTTTAATTTTGTTTTTGATGATTCAATCATCAAAAGCCCAAACTAGTTTTTATGGAATGAGAACTCGTGGTGGCGCTAACGATTTGGGGACAATTTTTAAGACAGATAATAGTGGGAACAACTTTCAAAAAACCCATGATTTTTCAGCTGGATATATTGGGAAAAGGCCAATTGGAGAACTTACTGAATATGCGCCTGGTGAATTTTATGGTACTACTACAAAAGGCGGTGATTATGACAAGGGTACTATATTTAAGTATGATTTGAATAACGGAACTTACAACGTTATATATCATTTTGGCAATAATTCTGCTGAAGGTGAGACACCACGTACCAAGTTATTAAAAGCAAATAATGGCAAAATGTATGGTATTGCTGTAGAAGGTGGTGCTAATAATGATGGTGTGCTGTTTGAAATTGATATTAATGGTAATTATACTGTTAAGTATAGCTTTAGTTTTGTTAATGGTGCTTATTACGATACCTTAAATGTTGATTATTCATATTCAGTTGTGCAAGCAACAGATGGAAATATTTATGGGACCACTATTACTGGAGGAATTTATGATGGTGGTGTATTATATAAATTTGATGGAAATGGAGATAATTATGTGAAATTACTTGATTTTAATACTTCGCTTGTAGGTGGCAATGGTTTCAATCCTATGGGATCTATGGTTCTAACACCTAATAATAAATTATACGGCACAACATACAGAGGTGGAAACGCAGCTAATGCAGGAACTATTTTTAGTTACGATTACATTGGAAATTCATATACCGTAATTCATAATTTCCAAGATATTCCACTCGATCCAAAAAACCCAAATGGAAATTTGACTTATCATAATGGTAAACTTTGGGGCTCTTGTCCTCTTGGTGGGACAAATAACCATGGATTGCTTTACTCAATTGATACTACAGGTGGCGCTTTTATAGATACTTATAGCTTTGATAGTAATACTGGAAGCGAGCCTACTGGTTTAATGTCATTTGGCAACGCTCAATTAGGATTAGATACATTATTTGGGATTACACATAGCGGAGGTGACTTTGGTGATGGTGCTACCTTTTATTATGTTCCTTCCAATGGTAATTATACCTATTTTAGTTTTAATGATGTGGTAGATGCCAACGGAAATTCAACCAAATCAGGAATTATTCAATCAAGTTTAGATAATCATTTTTACGGATTGGTAGAAAGAGGCGGAACCCTTGATGAAGGTACTTTTATTAAGTGCTCCACCATTGGCCTAGAAAAAGTTTTTGATTTTAATGGACCTGGTGATGATGGAGGAAAACCACAATCGTCCTTATTGTACGCAAGTAATGGTAAACTTTATGGTACTACTGAATTCGGTGGAATTTACAATAAAGGAATTTTCTTTATGACAGATTTAAACACTGGTACAGTAACCAAATTGGTAGATTTTGATGGCAATAATGGTGAACAACCAAGAGGTGGATTGGTGGAACATCCTAATGGAAAAATATATGGAACAACCTACAAAGGTGGTTTACTTACTAAAGGCTGTATTTTTGAATTTGATACTGCCACCAACACATTAACCAATGTGCAAGATTTAAGTAATACCTTTGGCTCTAGTCCAACAGGTACGCCAATTGTAGGTAATAATGGGTATATTATTTTTACCACATCTTTAGAAGGTGGAAATGGATTTGGTTCTTTACTAAAATATGACCCAATTAATGATTTATTATTTACACTTCATAATTTTAGCAATACAGGAAATGATGGTAATTTCCCAATGGGAGGGCCATATCAAGCAGCAAACGGTGTAATATATGGTATGACAAACTCTGGAGGCGTAAGTAATTATGGTACTATTTATTCATATAATCTATTAAACAATACCTACACTAAATTACAAGACTTTTTAGGAAATTCAAATGGAAGAAACCCGGGATTAAGTACCTTAGAAGAAATTAATGGACGACTCATAGGCACCACAGAAATTGGAGGTTCCAACAATGGTGGTGCTGTTATTGATTATAATTATAATACAAATACCCTCACAGCCTATTCCTTTACAAGTTCTTTGGTTCAAGGCTACAAGCCCTTTGGTGTTAGAAAAAGTGATAATGGAAAGTTTTATGGTGCAAGTCAACTAGCTGGTGCCAATAATTATGGAACCATTTTTGAATTCGATCCTATTGGAAATACAATCACTGGCAAACATCAATTTGATGATGTGCAAGATGGGAAAGATTTTGGTCACATACTTTCACTGGTTGGATGTGATAAACCTGTGATTACTGCACAACCACAAACTATTTTTACTTGTCCAGGAAGTAATGTTAGTTTTAGTTTATTAACAACTGGTACTGGAATATCATATCAGTGGTACAAGGAAGGAAATTTATTGGCAGGACAAACGGCATCTACACTTGTTTTTCCAAATGTGGCTTTTAGCGATACAGGTAATTATCATTGTACCATCATTAATTCATGTGGAACTGTAATTTCAGATTTCGTTAAATTAAATGTTCAAAATGTACCAACTGCAACAACATCTGCTCAAGGCCCATCAAACAACTTATGTTTAGATGATAATGTTACCTTGATTGCAAACATAACAGGTACTGTTTTAACATACCAATGGAACTTTAACGGCTCTCCAATTTTAGGGGCAAATGCGGCAACATATGTAGCTGACTCAGTTAATGCTTCAGGTAGCTATACTGTCACAGTTTCAACAGGTCCAGGTTGTGACTATACTTCTACCACGCCAACTAATGTTGGCTTTTTACAGTTTACTTATCCAAGTATAACTGTTACTGCCAGTACTGATACTATATGTCTAAGTTCTTCTATCACATTCAGTACTTCTGTTACAGATCCAGGCCCTATACCTTTTTATCAATGGTACTTGAATAATAATCCTATTAGTGGGCAAACCGCTGCAAGTTTTACTTCATCAACCTTACAAAACAATGATATTATAACAGTACATTTTACTTCGACTGCTACCTGTGTGGTACCTAATTTATCTACTATAATTACTCCTGATATTATTATAGTTGATACCTGCTTGGCTACTCCAATTATTTCCTCATCAAACATTCTAGGTGCTCCGTTTTGTGCTGGAACTGAAATGCTTGTGCCTTTCACAACTTCTGCGAACTTCAATATTGGAAACGTATTTACTGCAGAGTTAAGCGATGCAAATGGAAACTTTTCAAACCCAATAAATATTGGACAATTGAGCGGAATAACTTCAGGAGTTATTTTTTGCACTGTGCCGTCAGTAGCCACTACAAGTTCAAATTACAAAGTTAGAGTAGTTGCAAATAATCCTGATACTTTTTCTGTTGGCTCAAACAATATTGAAATAAGAAGTAGTAATTTTGGTTTAGATTTTACTGCTTCCTCTACAAATTTAACAAGCCAACCAGCAAGCGTATATTTCAACAATAACACGCCAAACCAAAGTAATTACAATTTCAATTGGTACTATGGTGATGGGCAAATGGCTTCCAATAATAGCAGTTCAGTGTTATATACATATGGTTATAATGGTATTTATGATGTTGCCTTATTAGCATACGATGATGCTGGGTGCAGTGATACTTTATTTAAAAATGATTATATAACAGTAAACATCCCTGGAGCTCCAAGTTGTAATCAAACGGTAACCACCAATCCAAATGGCAATATAAGTGCTTGCATTGGTAGTCTTGTTCCTTTAAATTCAAACACCAATGTAACTCCAATTGCAAATGCCTACTATCAATGGAATAGAAATGGTGTACCTATTGGAGGTGCATCTAATCCTGATTACTTGGTAAGTATGGATGGAAATTACACGGTAACTGTATTTAATGAAAATGCTTGTCCAATAACCAGTTCAGTTGTACAAGTAATATTCTCTCAATCAGCAATGCCTTTGCCTACCATCAGTTCTACTGGTACAATTGGAAATTGTGGCAATATTAATTTAACACTTACGGCATCAGGAGGTTTCACACAATATGTATGGAGCAATGGTCAAACATCACCCAGTATTAATGTTACTCAAGGCGGATCTTACACCGTAACAGGGCAATCACCTAATTGCGATGCTGTTTCATTGCCATTTACAGTAATTGGAACATCGGCTCCTGTGCCTGATATTTGTATGATTACTGTTGATACCATCAACGATATTAATAAAAATTATATTATTTGGGAAAAGCCTGTTACCAACTTAATTAGAGAGTTTGTAATTTACCGAGAAGACACCCTAGCGAGCAATAGCGGTATATTTCATGAAATTGGTCGTGCTGATTATGCTGCAGATTCAAGTTCATTTTTAGACACTACTTCGTTCGCTAAACGTAGATCATATCGTTACAAATTAGGCGTAATGGATACCTGTGGAGGTTATGCAATTTCTTCAAACGCACAAAGAAGTATGCATTTAATTAATGTACCTGGCAGTAGTATTTTACAAAGATATTTACATTGGAATTCCTATGAAGGTCAGCCTCAAGGAATAGACCAGTATTTAATTTATCGTGAAAATTTAGTCAGTTTTGCATACGAACTTATTGATACTGTTCCATCAACACAAACTTGGTATATTGATTATGATTTAACTTCATTGAATGATACCAACCGAAGGTATTCTGTTGCCTACGAATTAACAAGTGGCTGTGATGTAACAAGAGCTCCGCGCAAAGGATGTGTCTCCAACACTTCGGGTCATGAAAGAATTACTCTTGGTAGCGGCATTTCAAAGATACAATCAAGCGATTATGAACTTAATTTATTCCCTAATCCTACTAAGGGCATATTATATATTCAAGTTGGAGCAAGCAATTCAATAACCACAAAAAGCTATGTGACTATCAGAGATATTGCTGGAAGAATTATGAATGAAAAAACTTTGAATACAAATCAGTTAAATAGCATTGATATGTCAAACTGTGCCCCTGGTTTTTACATGGTTTCTGTTTCACAAAACAATGTGATAAAAACAAAAAAGATACTCATTCAAAAATAATATTTATTTTTTAATAGATTCTTTTAAGTTTATCTTTGGCATTCGAGCATTGAATGAATGTCATTAAAAAATAGTTTTTATCAATTAAGTATTGCAAGTTTTTGTTTGCTATTCATTATTTCCCTTGAATCAAAAGGAATTAATGGTGGTGTAACTTTTATTAAAAACTTTACAGAAAAAAGCTATAATGCACACGCAGAAAATCATTATATAGCCCAAGATAAAAAAGGAATTATGTATTTTGCCAACGCAGAGTGCATTTTAACTTTTGACGGAACAAAATGGAATGGGATTTATTTGCCTAATGTTCCTCATGTTTATGCTGTTGCTGTAAACAACGAGGGTGTTGTATTTGCAGGTGGTGAAAATGAATTTGGCTACCTTAGCTATGACAAACAAGGAGCACAAACATATGTTTCTTTAACCAATTTAATTCCAAAAGACAAACGTATTTTTACTGATATTTTTGATATTGTATGTACTGATAGTTTAATATATTTCTTGGCTGAAGAAAGATTATTTATTTACAATCATAAACAAATATTTACTATTGACCCGCTAACTGAAAGCAAGTTTAGGGTTTTATTTAAAGTGAATAATCAGGTGTACATTAATGATAAAAACCAAGGCTTACAGCAAGTGATTGGAAAGAAATTTTTATCCGTAAAAAACACTTCAGATTTAGGTGAACTAAGAGTTAAATCAATGTTTGAAATTGACAAACACTTATTGGTGTGTACTGGTCAAAATAAATTTGTTGATATCACATCCCAACAAAATAACCAGCAGAATTGGTTTAACATTCCTCTTGAAAATAACCTTATTGTTAGAACTGCTATAAAATTAAGTAATGGAAATATTTGTGTTGGAAGTAAAAATGAAGGACTTTTAATTTTTAACACAAAAGGTAAAATACTTGCTAAGTATAATATCCAAAATGGGTTAATCAATAACTCAGTATGGTATTTGTATGAAGATGTCCAAAAAAACATTTGGGTAGCGACAGACAAGGGTATTTCATACTTAGAAATGAGTTCTAAAATTTTAAAAATTCCTTCTAATTTACTTACCGAGGTTAATTTAAATTCAGTGGTTAATGATGATAACAAAATTTACATTGGAACTTCTCAAGGCTTAACTAAATTAGTAAAAACAGATGAAACTATCAATGAAGAAAAACTTTCAACAGATCTAGAAGCTTATCATATTGTAACTGTATTTAAAGATAATCTTCAAACAAAACACACCTTAGTTGCCACTGATCATGGAATATCAGAACTTATTAATAACAAGTTGGTATACATAGATGAAGAAGGAGATTTTCCCATAAAAATTATAGCTCCCTCAAAATTTAATAGAAACATTTTTTTTGCTGCTGGGCCGGGCAAAATTGTAATATATCGCTATGATAAAAATAAATGGATAAAAATTTCTAGTTTCGATATTGGTGGCGATAACATCATTTCTTTTACTGAGCCCAATAAATCAACTATTTGGGCTGGAACAATAAGTAACAAATATTTTGAGCTCAAATTATCCACACTTGAAAATAAAACATATACCATCAAATCATTAAACTTAAGTTTAAAACGATTAAACAAATACTCCACCTTATTTTTCAACTGCAATGGCAATATTTGTATTGATGCCGATGATGGAATTGCTAAATTCAATAATAATAATTGGTCTACTATCAACCATATCAGTGGATTTCCGAACGATACCAATTTCCTTATTATGAACGTTTTTGAAACAAACAATGAACGAATTTGGATAAATGCAATAAATGATGCCGGAAATTTTGAACGTGGTTTATTAAAATTTGACTCCCATAAAAAAAATTTAGTTTGGGAAGGTAAGTTTTTAAAACGATTTTACAATATACAAATTAACAGTATTTGCGAAGTGAACAACGATCTTTGGTTGGCTTCAAATGAAGGTTTATTTTACTATAATTTAAATGAAACTAATACCGGCAGTTTTACCTATAACACACTTATAAATAATATTCATGTCCCAAACTCAAATATGTATTTTATGAGTAACAATTGGACCTTGAAAAATCTTCAGCCCTACCCTAAAATTTCATATAAGTTTAATCAAATTCGATTTGAATATACTGCCACAAATTATGTTGAATCCGATAAAATAAAATTCAGTAGCCAATTAATCCCATTTGATAGTAAATATTCCGAGTGGTCGCTAGAACGTGTAAGAAGTTTCACCAATTTACCCGAAGGTGATTATACATTTAAAGTAAAATCAATAGACATATATGGAAACATAGGTAAAGAAGATGAATTTAGTTTTACTATTTTACCTCCTTGGTACCGCACCTGGTGGGCCTATTCAATGTTTTCAATTAGCGCCATATTAATTACCATTGGTTTAGTAAAATTTAATACCAGAAGATTAAAAAAGCAAAATCAAATACTTGAAGCTACCGTTATTAATAGAACACAAGAAATTGCAGAACAAAAAAATAAAATAGAAGAAATAAATCGTGAAGTTACTGATAGTATTAAGTATGCACAAATGATTCAAAATTCTATTTTACCACTAGCATCTGATTTAAAAAAAGTCATTCCCGAATCATTTATTTTTTATAAACCAAGGGATATTGTTAGTGGCGATTTTTATTGGATTCATGAAATTCCACAAGAAAAGAGAATTTTAATTGCGGCTGCAGATTGCACTGGCCATGGGGTTCCAGGAGCTTTTATGAGTATGATGGGAATGGAAAAATTAAATCAATCGGTTAAGGATATAAAAAATATAAATCCTTCTTTAATTTTATCTTACCTCAATAAAGAAATTAAATTAACACTCGGAAAACATATTCAAGAAAGAGAATTACGTGATGGAATGGAGCTTGGATTAATTGATGTTAATCTTAATAATAATACCATCTTATTTAGTGGTGCAAACCGCCCTGTTTGGATAGTTTCACCAAATAAAAATGATGATGAAATTGAAATTTTTAAACCTACAAAGGCTGGTATAGCTGGCTTTACCGAATTCGATCAGGTGTTTGAACAATTAAGTATTAAAATAGAAAAAGGTCAATCAATATATTTATTTACAGATGGTGCAATTGATCAGTTTGGAGGACCTTTTGGTAAAAAAGTAATGACAAAAGGTTTAAAAAATTTAATTAATAGCATACAAAATCAAACTATGCAAAATCAACAAAATACTATCGCTGCTTTCTTCAAAAACTGGCAAGGACAGCATGAACAAGTTGATGATATTTTAATTATTGGTTTGAAATTAGAAGCATAATTTTTCAATCGTAAACGCTTAATTTTTATTTTATAATCCATATGAAAAAACTATTTGCCCTCACTTTTATGTATATCAATGTGCTTTCAAGCATTGCACAAAACATCAATCCTAACCTCGATACATTGCTTGCTAAAAAATTGGAAGCCGATGAGTACGGCATGAAAATGTATAGTTTCGTAATTCTCAAGAGTGGTAACAACAAATCCACAAACAAAAATTTTAAAGACAGTTGCTTTGCTGGACATATGCAAAACATTCGAAAATTAGCTGCTAATAAGCAACTCATTGTAGCAGGGCCTTTCACTAAAAATGATGCTGACTTAAGAGGTTTGTTTATATTAAATGTAAAAAACAACGATGAAGCAAATCAATTATTAGCAAGTGACCCAGCAATTAAAAATGATTTCTTAAAAGCTGAAATTTTTCCTTGGTATGGTTCAGCAGCTTTATCTGAATATTTAACTTATCATGATAAAATTTGGAAAATAAATCCATAAAATAACTTGGGCGCCTACCTTATAAATAAGGTACCGGGCTTTCGCTCATATCTTTTTTACCAGCGCTATACTCCAAAAAAAAGGATATCCGCTCTATCCCTTGCGCTTTGTAGTAATACTGATAACACTTTCAATATAGTCCAATTGCGGCCTAACCTAATTGTAATAATTTCAAGCTGTATTGGCATTTACCATTGCATATATATTTTTTTATACCGATACGATTTCTGTAATAGTCCAACCGATTGAACCCAAATTCGGCATTAAAAAATGCGGAATCGCTAAAGCAACTCTACATCTATCCATTGATCATGGCTTGATAACATTTGCTAAGCGTAATTATCCTTATAAAATCTGTAGTTCAGCACATGGTTGCTTTCTACAGATTAATTCGGGTTCAAATATAACAAACACGCTATCGGCATTATACCATAAACGCATGGTCTAATTTATAATAATTAAAAGTATTAGTTGGACTAAAAAATAAAGGCAATAGGTATTACTTATTAATAAAGCATATTTAACACCCCAAATAAATATGTTGTTTCTAATGCTGCTTTCTTGTTTTTATTTACAATTTCATTCAACTTTAACTGAGCATTAATATAACTCATTTCACGACTGTTAATCATAAATAAAGAACTTTCACCATTCTCAAATAACTTTTTTTCGGACAACCAAAGTTTCTCATAGTTACTCACATTTTTACTATAAACATTTGACTGTAATTGATAGTTATTGTATTCATTTATACCAGCTTTGGTCTTGTTCAATAACTCAACACGCTTTAATTTGTTCTCGTAAATAGTATTTGCTATTTTAATTTTTGTGAGCTGTAAATCGCCTCTTTCTTTTCGCAATAATATTGGGAAACCAAATGAAAGGCCCCATTTATAACTATCTTGAAAGTTTACATTAAAATTATCTGGTTCAAATAGAGGATTATAATTAAGTCTTAAAAAAGGTTTTAATTTATCTTTTTTAAACTGCTCTTCTACTTGAAGTTGCTTAATTTTAAACTCATAAATTTTTAAACTAGGATGGGTATTTATTAAACTATCTATATTCTTTACCCGTTGAAAAAATACAGCAAACTCATCTTGTTGTAGAACGTCTTTATCAGGAACAGTATTTTCATTTATTTCAATTGGTGTTTCATTTTCTAACCATAAAAAATTTGAAAGCATAAGTGATTTAGTTTTATACTCCAAACTTGCTTGTTGTAAATTAATTATTCTATCTTGTACCTGAATGCCAGCCTCAACGGTATCTATTGCAGGCCGATCACCCAACAAAGAAGTTTTAGAAACAGCCTCAAATCTTATTTGACTTAAATTAACAGCACTCTCATAAACTTTTAAATTGGTGTATGCTAAATGCCAGTCCCAAAAAGCCTTTCCTGCCTTCAAGAGCAATTCATTTATGGCAACAATTTTGTCATATTCAGATAACTCTTTAAACAACCTCGCCTGCTTTAATGTTGATCTTCTTTCATCTATTATTAAACCTTGAAGTAGAGGAAGTGAAATTTGAGAATAAACATTTCCATTTGTTGGTGTTGTATTTTCAGGGTTTAAATTATAACCATTGTTCATTTCCATACCTCCTTTAAACTCCAATCCAAACCATGTTGGAATATAAAAACCACCATCATTCAAAGCATAATAGTTTTTACCGTCAAAAACTTTACCTTTAAAATCATAAAAAATTTTGGGGTCAAAACCTCCTTTGGCTAAAAGTTGTTTTGCCTCGGCTGATTCAATAATATTTTCAGCTTGCTTTGCAACTGGATGATACTGTTTTACCATCTTCAAAAAAACATCTAAACTTAACGTATTAATGCTATTTTGTTGGGCAAAACTAAGTCGTGAAAATGACAAGAAAACCAACAATAAAACAAAGTTACTTTTTCTCTTCATTCTGCTTTTTTGTATTTGTAAAACTTAAATTTTGCTTATAATAATCAGGTGGAAAACCATTTATTTGACGCCACAATTCATACCAAACTGGCACTTCCTTTAATAATGTTAGTGATTGAGCTCCAGCTCCTAGACGTATTTCTTTGGGCCACTCGGGAGAATCCTTATCATGCGCCACAAGAACTCTATACTTACCATTTTCACTAACGAAATTGTCAATGGCAACAATTTTACCACCATAGGTCCCAAATGAAATCCCAGGCCATCCTGAAAATATAATAGCAGGCCAACCATCAAACTGTACCTGTACATGCTGACCTAATTGTAG
Source organism: Bacteroidia bacterium (assembly GCA_035439485.1). Taxonomy (GTDB): domain Bacteria; phylum Bacteroidota; class Bacteroidia; order UBA4408; family UBA4408; genus CAIKXD01. Next base: position 3,483 of record DAORKI010000006.1, on the reverse strand, counting down.
TAATGGAATATCCATAGGATTTACATACATTTCTATTGCAAGTTCATAATCATAAGGCATAATGCTAATAATTTCTTCTCCTTCTTTAATAGTTTGACCTATGCCCGATTGAATGGCCTTAGTTATATAACCATCTTGAGGTGCCAAAACATAATACATACCCGAACGTATTCTATAATTCTCAAACTGATTTTGCAGTTTTGAAACCAATGCCTCTGCATCATACATGCTCGAAAGAGATGCAAATTTATCTGACTCTGACTTTGCTATTTTATCATTATATTCAGCATTTATACTTTGTAATTCAATGCGCACATTAAGTACTTCATTTTTACTTCCTATGTATTTATTTTCTTGCGAAATCAGTTTTGCCTGAGCTTCTTGCAACTTTTGTCTTCTTGTTTCTAAGTCTGTTAATGATTTCAATCCTTCTTTAAATAGTTCTTCCATACGGGTTAATTGATCTTTAGCAATCTTTTGATTTAATTGTGCCGCGGCCAAATCAATACTATCACTTTGCACTTTTAAGTTCGCTTGTATCAATTTATTTTTAGTCTGTTCCAACTTTAATATTCTAGATTTTATTAAAGCATCAATTTGATTGTCGTTGGCATTTACTTTTTCAAAATATGACTTCACTGTTGCCTCTTTTGCTTTTAGCTGTTGTTCTGTATTGCTCACCAAGTTTGGATCAAGGTATTCCGATTTGGTTTCACTTAAATATAAAATGGTATCTCCTTTTTTCACCAATTGTCCTTCTTGAACATACCATTTTTCAATGCGTCCAGCAATGATTGAATGAATGGTTTGAGGACGTTGATTAGGCTTTAAAGCAGTTACTTTTGAGGCTGATTTAATATTTTGTGTCCATGGTAAAAATAAAATTAAAATAAATATACCACCTAAAATGTAAAGTGTTTTTATTAATCCTCGACTAGTGTTTCTTGACCTCAAAATCTGAAAAGATTTCATATTATTAAGGCCAGCTTTGTCTTTAATAGTATTGTGAGTTATGTTAAGCATGTTCAGTTATTTTAATATTGATTTTTTATTTCCCCATCTTTCATTTCAATAACTACATCCGATTTAGATTGAATATATGTACTATTGGAAATGGCAATCAATGTCCATTGGTTAGATTTATCAGTTAAAAAATCAACAATCTTTTTTCCTTCTTCCTCTTCAATTAAATCAATATGATTCTCTAATAAAATAAGTCGAGGTTTATTTACAATACTTCTGGCAAGAATAATTTTTTGAATTATACTTTTAGAAAGCTTTTGCCCCGAAATGTCAATCATGGTATCTAGTCCCTTTGGCAATTGCTTCACATAGTTAGTGAGATAAACCATATCAACTGCCCATTTTACATCATCAGCTATAATATAATCCCTTCCTAAAGTAATATTTTCGTATAAAGTACCTTCAAATATTGTCTCTTCTGCTAAACCATTTCCAATAAACTTGTATAACTCAAAAATGTTGTAATTGCCCACAGGCAACCCATTAAAACACACATTGCCTGAAATAGGTTGACACAAGCCCGCAATAAGGTGAATTAATGTTGACTTTCCAGAACCATTATTACCAGTTAAACAATATGATTTACCTGATTCAAACTTGAAACTAATATTTTTAATAACAGGTTTAGTTCTGCTCGGATAAGTATAACATAGGTCAGTAATTTCAACTTCAATGGCTTTATTAAATTGATGGTTTAATGAAGAAACTGTTGCATCATTCTCTAATTCAAAATCTGTTACTTGGCCTATTTTTTCTAATGAAGACAGTATGTCAAATATGTTGTCCAAATTCAATATAATCTTTTCAGTAGAGTCAATAACCAATAAAATTATAATTTCTGCCGCAACAAATTGCCCAATATTCATTTGCTGCTCAAGCACCAACAATCCCCCAGCTATTAGCAATCCAAGTGCAACAATTACTTTAAATAGTAAAAGCAATGCATATTGCATTTTAAGCACTTTAAAGTGATTCTCTCTTGATTTAAGATAACCCGTTACTCTTTCATCCGTTTTTAATTCAGGCAAATTGGTTATTCCTGCTAGTTTAAATGTATCTTTTGAACGCGCCAATTCTTCTAACCATGATACCACCTTGTACTTATATTTTGATTCCTGTAAGCTTGTTTCTAAGCCTTTTTTTGATGTGTATTTTATAATGCTAAAAACTAATAAAATTAGGAGCAAACTAAAAAGAATAAAAAAAGGATGGTAAAGTGATAACAATATTAATCCAAAAATAATTTGCAGAACAGCTGATGAAAAGTCAATAATAATTTTCGCCAAACTTTTTTGAAGAGTGAGTACATCAAAAAAACGATTCATTAATTCTGGGGCGTAATGCTTGTATATTTCCTCAAACTTTATTCTTGGAATTCGGTAAGTAAAATCAAAGGCTGCACGAGTAAATATTTTTTGTTGAATTGTTTCTGTAATACGCATTTGCATAAGCTGCATGTATCCACCCATAGCAATACCTGCAATTACAATAAAAACTAATAGCAGCCATGAAGCTGACACGCGTCCACCTTGAATGAGATTAATTATAGATTGTATTCCAATAGGTAATGATAAAGCAATTACCCCCTTAAAAAAGGCATAGGTGTAAACTTGATATATTTCTTTATTATCGGGCTTTAATAAAAGCCAAAATCTTTCTAGAGGTGTTTTCATTTACGTACTTTTAAGGACTTTAAAGCCATGTTTGAGTAAAATTCGGTAATGTAGTTGTTTGACTTTTGTTTATTGGTCAACCTAGGCAAATGCTCTGCAAAAAAAACTTGTAAATGTGCTCCCTCAATAATGGTTGTAAGCAACATTTGTGGATACTTGTAATCAGGATTTATTTCTATTACAATTTCAGATAGTCGTGCTACAAATTGTTTATAATTTAAAAATGAACCTTCTTTATTTGCTACATCAACATCTTTAGTCAAGTAAGATTTAATTGACTCTGAAATAATAATTTTGTGCAGCAATTGAATATCAATTCCATCAATAATTAATTTTTCTTTTGTATTTGCGGTTATTAATGCGATTGATTTTTCCAAACGCATTTGGGGCGAGCTCACATTAGCAATTTCTAATATTAATCTATACTCCATCCAACCCCAATACCAAGAAATTAAATAGGAAAGTAATTGATGTTTGCTTTTAAAATATCTATAAATAGAAGCTTCAGGAGAACCAATTTGCTCTCCTAATTTTTTAAAAGTAAACTTCTCAAACCCCAATTCAGCAATCATTTCAACTGATTTCGACACAATTTTATTGCCTAATTTACTTCCCGAAGGATCACTTTGAAACAATCCTCCATTCACTTTTATTTTTAAAATTGATAAAATATGCTCCATTACAATAGATTTAATTGCAAATATAATAGTATTACTATTGCTTTTGCATGTATTGTAATTTTTTTTTAAAAGAATATATTAAAAGTTAAAATTTATTAACTTGAAAA
>DAORKI010000005.1:0-69562 GCA_035439485.1 Bacteroidia bacterium | reverse complement strand
AATGTCCACTTGAACAAAGTGTCTATAAATTACCAACTTTTTTGTCCATTACACCGAATATTGATAATTTATTTATTTTTTTACTTCAAACTTTCCATTAAAATAATTCCCATCTTTTACATTGCTGATGCTAAAGAAATAAAATCCAGCAGGCATATCAAGGGTATTAACTTTTATATTACTTTCTAAATTAGCTAAATTTTCACTCTTAATTAACTTACCTGATACATCAAAAATTTGAATCTGTGAATTATTTCTGATATGATTTAAATAAAATTCTTCAGAAGCTGGATTAGGATACATCGTAACTGGAATAGTTTTATTTTCTGACTCTCCTACCAAAACAATTGGATCATAATAACTAGCATTTATTACTTGTAATGTTATTGGGTTAACATCTGCTGTCATTAACAAGCAATGTGAATTGGCATGCAAAAATGAATAGGTTATTACTGTATCATGAATATTAACTGTGTCAGGAATTAGGGGTAGACTATAATTTGTACTATCAATTTGATAGGTAAATTCCTTAATTCTTAATACGTTGTTAAATGTGCCAAGGGGTGTGGTCAAAGTTCCTGTGCCATCAGCAATAAAATTTTGTATAGTGTAGTTATTGATATCTATTTGAGTGGTAATTGGAGGAGCACTGTAAGTAAATGAAAGATGAAATTTCGCATTATTATCTCTTGTATCATTATACGAAAAAGGTGCTGGAACAATGAGTCTATCTGGATTGTAATCAATAGCACTGATATACAATCCTAAAGTTGGGTCATTTAAAGTTCCTTCGTCATAAACCCCATCAAAGTAAAAACCTGATGGATTTGATTTCATAAAAGTTGCACTTGAATCATTCAAATCATCAATAACAACTAAATTAGCACCTGGAAAATTTGTTGCAGCATCCATGTATGATGGTGCATCACTAACAGGTCTAAAAAGTATACCAGTTGTATCACTCACAGTAAACGAGGTACTATAATCCCAAGTTTGACCTGTTCCTGCTGCACCAATGGTTATGGCACTACCAGTAGAATCTTCAAATTCAACCCAAACCTCGCCTGAATTTGGGAAATTAGCAGAAGTAATTGTTTGAGCATTAGCATTGATAATGGCCATGCCAGCCAGTAAAATAGTAAAGATTTGTTTCATTTTTTTGGTTTTGGTTAGTTGGGCAAAGATAGGTAAAATAAAATGAAAAAGCCTCTTCAAATGAAGAGGCTTTTTTTTTCTTAATTAATAACTCAGGGTTTGGGTTTGCTGGGTTCCACCTGAAGGCGTCCATGTAACTTTATACCCATACGCACAAGCCAATGTAGATGCATTGCCACTTTGGTCAACACCTAAATCTACTGTTAAGGTACTAGAACCTCCAACAACATGCGTTAAACTGCCCGAATTAGGTCGCCAAAATCCACAATAAGAATTTGATACCCAAGGTGACTGGTAGTATGTAATGAAAGCGTTTCCTGCCCTATTTATTCCCCACGAATCAGTGTTGGATGTATTGTTCAAAGTGGTATCACCATTGGAAGTAAATTTAACATAACCATATGGAATTCCCGGAGTAGCATTTGCTTGTATATAATCCCATGTTGTTACTCGAGTACTATTCCAAGTGGCTTGAGTTCCGTCATGAAATGCCACTTGAACATTTAAGGCGCGCTCCTGAAATTTAAAATTACTAGTGCTTAATATAAAAGTCAACCAATTTATTCCATTCACATTTTTCAATGTTTTAACCCCATTGAATGTAATAGAGTGATTGTTGCTTAATTTGGTTACTTTAAAATTTATGTAGGTCATTTTTAAAACGGCTCCAACATCTTTCCACGTATTCCCATTAATTAACTCAACCTTAATTTGTCCACCTCTAGTTCTTGATGGACTAAAACATGGCGTAATACCATCGAAATTATAAAATAATATTTTATTCGCAATTTGACTACTATCAATAGTTACACCACATAATTCACTCGAATAACTTGCACTGTTTCTACCACCAATGCTTGTATTGTTGATGGAACTATTTATATCATTATTTACATTGTCCGACTCACTTTTAATATCATTAGCATCTTCATTGAATTGCTTGGTATTTTCATCTAAGGTGGTGTTTTCCTCCTTTTTTTTGCAGGATACTATCAATATTGCTGCAAGAGAAATAATTCCTAAAAATTGGGTTAATTTTTTCATGTTTTATTTTTTATGATATTTACTATGACGTTTAATTGAATTAAAGGTTTAATGTCAAAAATAATATTTTTTACAATTTGATTTACAGCAATTTAAAATAATAACAAAAAATAATTTAGTGAATTGGCAACAATTGATTAATTTTTACGTTCTTTGTATTGAATTACGCAAGTAATTTTTTTCATGGTGGAAAAGAGGGTACAGTCTAAACGCTGTGCCCTTTTTTATTTTGACCAGATTTTAAACGCTTCATCGGCCTGAAATTGCAACATTGATAAACCATTTAACACCGTTGCCCCGAAGCGTTTTCCTTTTTTCATAAATGCTGTTTCTAATGGGTTATATATTAAATCACAGAGCAAATGCTCTGTTCCTAAAAACTCGTAAGGTATTTCAGGAGCTTGCTCTATTTCTGGAAATGTGCCAAGTGGTGTTGTATTGATGATTAATTTATATTGTTCAATAATAAATTTATTTAATTGCTGGTAATTTATTTGCAATGGATAAGAGCTTTGCTGTATTCTTGATACTATTAAAGCATCAATACCTAAAGTTTTTAAGGCATATTGTATTGCTTTTGAGGCACCTCCAGTACCTAATATAAGTGCCTTTTGATGATGTATGGTTAAGAAAGGTCGGATCGATTTTAAAAATCCTAACCAATCGGTATTATAACCTTTTAATATTATGTTTTGCTCGTTAACCCAATTAACATGTACAGTATTGACTGCTCCAATTTTTGAAGCATCATCACTTAACTCATGCAATAAAGGAATAATGGATGATTTATAAGGTATAGTAACGTTAAATCCATTAAGCTTATGGTGATGAATTAAATGTAACAAATTCTGTTCATTCATCTCGATTATTTCATAGGCATGGTAACTGTGGTTTGTATTACCCATGCTTTGAAATTTATTTGAAAAATAAGTTGGTGAGAAGCTATGGGCTAGTGATTTTCCTATCAATCCTAAATTCATGAATTACCCTAATTTAGCTGCTTTCCTTGCCTTTAAAAACTCAATAATTACAGGAAGAATAGAAACAAAAATAATCATTAAGGCTACCAATTCAATATTTTTTCTAATCCATTCAAAATGACCTAAAAAATATCCAGCTAATGTTAAACTACCAATCCAAAGTGCACCTCCTAGTACATCATAAGTTAAAAATCTACGGTATTTCATTTCCGCTACGCCAGCAACAAAAGGCGCAAATGTCCTTACAATGGGAACAAAGCGAGCCATAATAATGGTTTTAGTTCCGTGCTTTTCATAAAACTCATGTGTTTTATCTAGATATTCTTGTTTTACCACCTTCTTACCTCCAATTTTAATACCAAGCATGCGCAAACCAATATTTCTACCAATAAAGTAATTCACATTATCGCCAACAACAGCAGCAACAAATAATAAAATTAAGATATAACTCAAATTAAGGTGCCCTGTTCTGGCAAACAAACCGGCCGTAAATAATAAGGAATCACCAGGTAAAAATGGCATTAACACCAAGCCGGTTTCAATAAATATGACTAAAAATAAAATAAAATAAATAGCACTATCATATTGTGCAAATAACCAATCAAAGTCTAGGTGTAAAATATGTTTAAAAAGTTCAATCATAGCAATAGTTTAAATCCGAATATAGTTCGGCTAAAAATAAATAAATAACAGTGTTTAATAGGTTTTAATTGAATTATCAATTTCTTGGGCCCAAGCTAAAATACCACCTTTTAAATTAAGCAGGTTGGAATAATTAAAATTATTTTGTAATGCTTCAACAATGGCTCTTGACCTAGCACCACTTCTACAATGCACAATTACCGGAACATCTTTCTTTATTTCATCAATTCTATCCATAACTTCGCCCATTGGGATAAGTAACCCATTAATGGTGGCAATATCGGCCTCGTGCTCTTCCCTAACATCTATTAATTGGTGCGTAACATTTTCATCACGCATTTTTTTTAGTTCTTGTACTGTAATTTCTTTAACTTCACTCATATTGCTTTGATTATGGTTTTTCAATAGTTTTATTTAATTCTTTCGGTAAAAATGAAAAAAATGTATCACCACGCAAACCAATTCTTAAAGTTTCGAGGGGAATTACATCGTTTGGTGCAATATTTCCAAGATTCACATTTGCCCCAAAACTTTTAATAAACCAAACTTGTTGACTTTTTATGGGTGCTTCCCACATAATATCCTCAGGTTTAATTTTTGCAATAATTTTATCAATTAACATGGTATGTGTTTTACCATCACGATGATAAATGCCCACATTACCACTTTCTCGTGCTTCTGCAATTACTTTCCACGATCCAGATTCAAGCTCCTTTTTCATCATACTTGTCCATTTTGAAGGGTGTATAATAATACCCTCTTCCTTGGACCCTACTTCTGAAAGCACAGTATAATCTTTTGATAGCATGTTGATGTATTGACATTTAACATCATGGTTCATGGTTACAGAGCCATCTGAAACTTCTGCCACTTGCAGTTTAAATTTATCTAATACCTTCCTATAATCATCAAACATGCCTCTAATAATAAAGGCTTCAAATAAAGTTCCTCCTAAATAAACTTTTAGGCCGGCTTGATGATACAGTTTAATTTTTTCTGCTAAATTTTTGCTTAGATATGAAGTACCAAAACCTAATTTTATAAGGTCAGTATAGGCAGCATTTGCATCAATAAAATTCTCTGCTTCTTTCAAGCTAAGCCCTTTATCCATCATCATGGTAATACCATTTTGACGTGGTTTTGGCTCTCTATCTGGTATGTGAGGAAGATTAAAATTCATTAAAATTGTGTGTTTGATTCAATAAGATTCATAATGGCTGTGTTTAATTTAAAGGTAGGTTCAAATTCTAAAAAACCTTCGTGTCCTTGGTAGTCCTTTAACAGCGCATTCTCAAGAGCCACCATTCCTTCTTTGTTATTGCCTGTGATAAAGCAAAATGCAGCATATCTGTATGCCACTGCAGAATTTTCCATTCCAAATGTTGATACTGCTGTGAAAATGGTCTCACTTAATCCTTCTATGTCGCCTAATTCATAATATACCAAGGCTAAGTCTAAAAGCACTTCGAAATTCTCTTTTTCAAGTTCTGATGTGCGTTGATAAGCATTTACTGCTTCATCTAATTGTCCTGCGCGGTATAATACATCACCATATATATACCAGTATTCTGCATTATTTGATTCTAAATCTAAAGCTTTTTTAACAAAGAATAAACTCTCAATATAGCTTTCCATATTATCATATATAACGCCTATACCAAGCCATGCAGGAGATAACTCAGGATCTATTTTTACAGCTTTTTGATAATGTTGTAAAGCCAATTTGTTATTTTCGAGTTTTTCATAACATTCGCCTAAATAATAGTGCGTGTAGGCATCGGGCTCTTCGTATTCAAATGTTTGTTTGTAAACTTCAATTGCTTCTTCATACTTTTCAAGATTAGCAAGTGCATTTGCTTTGTTAAAGTAAGCTGATGAAAATGCTTCTTCAATGGCAATACAAAAATCAAAAGCACTTATGGCTTCTTCGTATTTTGCTAGTTTGTTAAAAGCTACACCTAAATTATACCAGGCCGAAACTGAATACGGATCAATATCAATGAGTTCGTTGTAATAGGCCACACTTTCACCAATCATACCCGCTTCTTCGAAACACCATGCTAATTCAAATAAGGCAAGCTCATTATTGGGGTTATTGGCAATTGCCTTCTTTAAGAAATATATGGCTTTATGATAGTCCTTTTTGTTTTCATACTCTATGGCAATCATCATAAAAATTTCATCAGGATCTTGACTAATTTTTACTGCCTGTTTAAAACTATATATTGCTTTATCGTGTTCATTTAAATGACTAAAAAGCGAACCTTTGGTGACCCAAATTTCTTCATTATTTGGTTCAAAAGCCTCGGCACGGGATAATATTTCAAATGCCTTGTGAATTTGATTTGATGCGCCATACAATTGAGCCTGTCGTACTAAAAATATAATACTGTATGGGTGTTGGTCTAAAGCTATTTCGGCAGCCTTCAGTGCTTTTTGTATGGCCCTATTATCGGTATACATAGCGATAATTTCATCAAACTCATCTTCATCAAAAAAGGCAACACTGTTATACTTTATCATCTCCTCATAACGCTCCAGCAACTTTGCTCCATCTTTATTATTAAAATCTTCATGCTCAAATTCCTCGTACATATTCCCTCCTTTTTTAAATGTGAGTTTAATGGCTTATCCACAATTCTATAAATACAAATTTAACGAATTAAAACACGTAAATGGTCATAATATTGTCAAATAATTATAAACCAGCCTTTATTGATAAATAATTAAAAAATACTTTATTGATATTCAATAAATTCGTAAAAAAAACAAAGGCTGAGTAGTTTTGCAACCACCGCAGCCTTGTCACCAACCAATCTTGATTTTCTTTATCCTAAATAAGCCTTTAAATGCTTACTTCTTGAGGAGTGTTTTAGTCTTTTGATAGCTTTTTCTTTAATTTGACGCACTCTTTCACGCGTAAGATCAAATTTATCGCCAATTTCTTCTAAAGTGTATTCATGGTTAAATCCTATGCCATAAAATAATCTAACCACGTCTCTTTCTCGTTCAGTTAATGTTGAAAGAGAACGCTCTATTTCTTTTTGCAATGATTCGCTAATTAACATGGTATCAGCTCTTGGAGAATCATTATTTATAAGTACATCTAGGAGCGTGTTTTCTTCACCTTGCACAAAAGGAGCATCCATACTCACGTGACGACCAGAAACGCGCATGGTATCAGCCACTTTATCTTCAGCTATATCAAGTATTTCAGCTAATTCTTCAGCAGATGGTGTTCTTTCAAACTCTTGTTCTAGTTTTGAAAAAGCCTTATTAATTTTATTTAATGAACCAACTTGATTTAAAGGTAAACGAACGATTCTTGCTTGTTCTGCCAATGCTTGTAAAATTGATTGACGAATCCACCAAACTGCATAAGATATAAACTTGAAACCTCTCGTTTCATCAAATCGTTTGGCTGCCTTAATTAAACCTAAATTGCCTTCATTAATTAAATCGGGTAGACTTAATCCTTGATTTTGATATTGCTTAGCAACTGAAACAACAAATCTTAAATTAGATTTGGTTAACTTTTCAAGAGCAGATTGATCACCTTCTCTAATGCGCTTAGCTAACTGAACTTCCTCATCAGCACTAATCAATTCCTCCCTACCAATCTCCTGTAAATATTTATCTAGTGATGCACTCTCTCTGTTGGTAATTGATTTGGTTATTTTGAGTTGTCTCATGTTTTATATTGGAGGTATTAAAAGATTAATATTAATTTTCAAAATGAGTACAAAAGTAATTCAAAATCAGTAAAATATCAAATTTTTTTATCTTAAAATTTTGTAGAATTATCGTTTATTAGCTTTATCTAGTATAAAAACAACTTGTTACTGGATTTTATTAATGCTTTATTTAATTTTCCATCAAGGTTACTCTTAATGCTTTTACTTTTTCATCCCTTAAATATTCATCATAGGTCATTCTTCTATCAATAATACCACCTGGTAATATTTCAATTATGCGGTTTGCAATTGTTTCAACAAATAAATGATCGTGTGAACTAAATAATAAATTCCCTGTGAATGTCTTCAAACCATCATTTAATGAGGTTATGGCTTCCAAATCTAAATGATTGGTTGGTTGATCTAAAATTAAAGTATTGGGAGCTTCCAGCATTAATTTAGCTATTAAGCATCTTACTTTTTCGCCACCTGATAGTACTTTTGTTTTCTTCAAAGATTCTTCACCAGAAAATAACATTTTTCCTAAAAAACTTCTTATCCATGGTTCTTCCTTTACTTCCGAATATTGTTGTAACCAATCAATAATTCTTAAATCTCCTGCAAAAAAATGATCGTTAACCCTTGGAAAATAACCAATTTGAGCAGTTGCTCCCCATTTAAACTCACCATGATCTAAGGGTTTTTCTTCGGTTAAAATATCAAATAATGCCGAAACAGTTAACCCATCACTACTTAAAAATGCTATTTTATCACCGCTATCAACAGTAAAGTTCATGTTTTTAAATAATTCTAAACCATCAATGGCTTTTCTTAATCCTTTTACTTCCAAAATTTGGTTGCGCGTTTCAGCTTTTGGTTTAAAAATGATATAAGGATATTTTCTTGAAGATGGTTTCATATCTTCAAAAACTAACTTATCTAATAATTTTTTTCTTGAAGTTGCTTGTCTCGATTTTGATGCATTGGCACTAAAACGCGCTATAAAATCTTGCAACTCTTTCTTTTTATCTTCGGCTTTTCTGTTGGCATCCTGCTTTTGACGTAACATTAACTGACTACTTTCATACCAAAATGAATAATTACCGGTAAACAACTGAATTTGAGAAAAATCAATATCTGCAATATGAGTACACACTGCATCCATAAAATGTCTATCATGCGAAACCACAATTACGGTATTCTGAAAATCGGCTAAAAAATCCTCTAACCAAAGCACCGTGGTGGCATCTAGGTTATTGGTAGGCTCATCTAACAGTAAAACATCAGGATTTCCAAATAATGCCTGTGCCAATAGTACTCGAACCTTTTCACTTCCACCCATTTCACTCATAGATTTGTAATGCTCAGAATTTAAAATTCCTAAACCTTCTAAAAGTTCAGCAGCTTCAGTTTCTGCATTCCAGCCATTTAACTCTGCAAACTCACTCTCTAATTCAGACACACGAAGGCCATCAGCATCAGAGAAATCGGACTTAGCGTACAAAGCATCTTTCTCAATCATAATGTTTGACAATCTTTTATTACCCATAATTACAGTTTGAATTACCGTAAAATCATCAAAGGCATTTTGATTTTGACTTAAAACAGAAATACGCTCTCCTGGGTCAACAATAACCTGACCTTGTTGGGGTTCAATTTCTCCGGAAAGAATTTTCAAAAAGGTGGATTTACCAGCACCATTGGCACCAATAATTCCATAGCAGTTGCCGGGATTAAATTTGATACTTACTTTTTCGAATAACACACGTTTACCGTATTGTAAACCTACATTGGCTGTACTAATCATTGAATCTTAATTTTTTTAAGGGGCGCAAAGATAGTTTTTTTTGATGAGTTTTTTTATTGATTGTACATGGATAAACATGCTGAAATAGGAAATGAGTCACGCCAATAGCTTTCAATTCTATATTTCAAAGACATCAACTCAGTTTTTCAAATCATAAAAAGATTGAAAATTAATTTTATCAATTTGCCATGATAGTTTTGAAGAATCGAGTGAAATTATTTTTTCAACACCAGCCTCAAGAGTCAAAAAATTTTGATTAAATTCTATTTTTTCATCACCCGAATAAGTTAAAAACAATCCTCCTACCAAAACATCAGATTTTATTTTTAGGTGATTACCATCTACTTTATTGAATTGAATTTGAGGTTTTTTAAATGACAATTCTTTCTCTTTAGCAATAAATAAAATAGTATCCCAAATCAATGATTCAGACACCATGGATTCTTTTATAGCTATATTTATATATCCTTTTTTAACTATGGTTGAATCAAAAAACAAATATGGATTTAGTTCTACTCCTTTTTGTAAGTCATGAATGTTAATTTTAACTGAGTGCTGTTTTTGCAAATTACCATCAATATCTTTTAAGTCAATGATTAAATTTATATGCCTTGATTTTATTATATCACCGTTTTGAGCTTTTAGTTTTATATTGCATTTTTGATCAATGATCAGCGCATAAGAAGTAGCATAAGGTGGAATTTTTCTATTGCCACTAAAGTCAATAGCAGCCCAGGTAAGGCCTGGCCAACTTTCATTAAACTGCCAAAATAGTGAACCTGCGCAATAAGGAAAATGGTATAAATGCGCATTATAAGCCATTTTCAAAGCCTTAAATTGTAAATATCTGCTTGTATAACTTAACAAACTATCATTCATAGTCATCGGCAAATAATTAGCCATGTAACTATTTAATAATTTTACTCCTTTATAACTTTTCATGCGACTTTGCGCAAAATTATTCAACTTGTGGTTTGAATAATATTTTTTTACACATTCATTAGTGCCTAACGAAGGCATGCCGTATTCACTGGCAAAACGAGGAACATGATTATAAAAATCTTCTAATGGGGCTTCGCCATGCCAAATACCCCAATAATGATTGTCTCCTATTTTAAAATCCTCACTCCTACCCCAATTACTCATGGGTGATGAAGAAATATAAGCTGCTTCAATTTTTTGTTTTTTCAGTTCATTCGGAATCAATTGTTCAAATAATTGACGATAATCATTGATTAATTTTACACTGTCCTCGTTGGAATAATTATATTTCTTTTGCCATCCCCAATTTTTCCAAGCCACCTCAATTTCATTGTTCCCACTCCATAATACTATACAAGAGTGTTTTTTTAAACGATTAATTTGATATTCTACTTCAGGCTTAACGATATTTATCCATTCATCATCACCCGGATACATGGTGTTTGCAAACATAAAATCTTGCCAAACGGCTATCTGCATGCTATCAGCGAGGTCATAAAAATAATCATCCTCATACCAACCACCACCCCAAATGCGTATCATATTGCAACCATAATTTTTTAGCTCCGAAAATATTTTTCTATAATAATCATTTCTATTAGGTAAACCTTGATTTTGTTGAATGTGAGCAACTCTTTTATAATTTTTTAATGGTAAAGGATACATGTTGTATGGTACATAATTGGCGCCATATATAAATTTTTGAAGCGGTTTTTTATCATTAGTAAAAAAGGCAAAACTTTCACCTTCAACATCCTTATCTTTTTGAAGTTTATATAAAGGTTTGATGTATACTGGTTGTGTAACTTTTTTTTGCTCCACATTTTTAACTGATTTTTCGGTAGAAATTATTTTTATTGGTTGCCAAATGCCACAGCTTATAAGTCTAGGATTTATATCCCAACCAAATTGAAAAGCTGCTTTGCGAACAAATGGGCTAATTTTAACCTCTCCTTCTTCATTATCGGCAGGATATTTTATTGTATATCTATTGGCCTTTTGCTTTCCTATTTCGATTGTATTTCTAAATACAATTTTTAGTAAATTGCTACCATCTCTTAATAACGAAGTAATATCAGCATGGTATGCCACAAACATATTGTTGCTTTTTAACACTAACTGATTATTTAAATACACATCAGCATATGTATCTAAACCTTCACATAGTAACTCAAAATTATGTGTTGCACGTACTTCTAAATTAAAAACCGTTACATAAGTATACAGACTGTCTTCAACCCATTTAATTTTTTCAATATTATTATCTAAATAAGGATTAGGAATTATTTTATTACAAATTAAATCATTGATATTACTGCCAGGAACAATGCCTAAATATTGCTTCTTATTTTTACCTATCGAAAAATACCAATCACAGTAATCACTATCAAGTTCAATTGTTTCGGCTAAGATCCCATTAGTTTGAAAATTTAAAATAATGGAGAAGAGTAAAAATAACTTACGCATTTTGTGTAAAATATTCATTCAACCTTTGCAGCATGGCTAACACCTTTTTTTCACTCACAACAGCTAATTCATTATTGGCTAAATTCGCATTAAAGTTGATGATATTTTGTGTGCCATTTATTTTCACTATTTCGGAGGCTGAGGAGTGAAAATGGGTCAGTCCAATTTTAGCAAATTCAATAATATTTTGGTCGGTAATACCTGATCCTGCCATAATGTTTATACTATTCTTTGCCAATATATGCATACTTTTTAAAACTTCTATACCTTCTATTGCTTTTATTGCTAAGCCTGAAGTTAAAATATTTTGCACCCCATTACATGCTAAAAAATCAACTGCATCAGCATAATCGTTACAAATATCAATGGCACGATGAAAAGTGATTGGTGTTTTTTGGCACAATGCAAAAACTTCATTACAAAATATTTTATCAATAGACCCATCTGCATTTAGCGCACCAAAGACAATGCCGTCCGCTTCATTCATAAGAGCTAATTCAATATCTTTTAGGATTATTTTTTTTTCAAGTGAAGAATAATAAAAATTTCCGCCTCGTGGACGAATCATGGTATAAATTGGAATATTACTATTCCTTTTTGCGAGCTTTAAACTGCCCAAGCTTGGAGTTGTGCCGCCAACCTCATAACCACTACATAGTTCTACTCGATGAGCTCCGCAATTACTTGCTTTTATAACATCTTCAGCACTGTAACAGCAAATCTCAAGAAGATATTTATGGTTGTTAATAGTCATTTAAGTTGATCAGTTTTCGAATACACTTATATAACCTTTTTTAAAGTTTTTAAATTTTTTATTATCTCCCACATATTCCTGAACTTTATTATTATAATTTGTAACACCTGTGGCTTTGTCGCGTGTTCCAAAGTTTTTTCCTAAACTAAATAAATCATCATTAATGTTACGCAATGGATAATTTCTATCGAGCAGTAATTTATACAATTGCCATGATTCATCTATTTGTCCATTTTTTCTGAAATCGTTTGCCACGTAATCAAGAGCGGCATTCTTAAAATTATCTTTAGCAAAATCATACAAACTTTTTTTATTGATATTAAATTTACTCAAATCAAACTGTACATGATAAGCCATAGCTTCCTTATATTTTGTAACTGCTTCACTATAACTACCATTCATTTGCAAATCAAGTATTTTATTAATCAGTTTTTGATAAGTTGCTGGGGCAACAATATTTGCTTTTTCCTCAGTTGCGACTTTATTATCAACTAAACAATCCATGTTTTCATTAGCTAAGTTGATGGCATATTCGTAATTATCGCTGGCTTGAATATAATTGTTTGAAGCCAATGCTGATTTTGCCTTTTGAATAAATTCATTATACCTTTTTAATACGCCATCACAGATATATTGATTTAATTTTTCTTTAATAGTTTTCTTGGGTAAATTTATATCTTTATCTGCATCAAGTTTATAAAAGCTCTGCATTTCTTCGGCTTTATTTAATTGAGTTTTTAAATTATCCCAATCATTCTTGTCACACAGTTCGAGTAAGGAGTCCATTTTCTTTTTTAAAACACCTTTTGCAGCTTGCTGTTCGGTATCTAGAGGTATGATTGATGGTGAATAACTGTATTTTGTTTCAAGGTCATGAGCAGCTTCAAAACTAGACAATGCATTTTCAAAATTAGATTTCGCAAAAAATTCTTTAGCATCTTTAACAGCTTGTTTGTATTCATTAAATTTTATGGCTTTATCAACTTCAGTTTCTAGGCTTTTATCTTTAATATCCATAAAATAATAGGATGCATAATTTTTAGCTTGATTGTATTTGTTATAGGCATCATTATTGTTGCCCGATTCTGCCGCTTTTTTCGCATCACTTAAAAATCCTAAATAAATTGACTGCCTACAATTTTTAATAGAAATTTTTACTCCTTCGTTACAAACCAAACCATTTATTTCTTTGCAAAGTTTTTGCGATTTTTCGTATTGTTCTAACGCTTCATTAAATTTACCATTATTAGCTAACTTATCACCACCATCAAGATATTCGTTATAAATATTTTTAAAAAGAGTTAATGAATTTTGATAAGTATTGGGGTCAGGATTCATATTAAACCAAACTTCTCTCAACTTTAAATCTGCTTCAATTAAATTATCTTCTTCAAATTTAATATGTGCCAATTGGTATGCAGAAGGAGCAAACAATGGATTAATGGCAAGTGACTTATTGAAAAGACTTATTGCCAATGAATTACTTTTATTACTTAAGGCTTCCAATCCTTTTGTGTAATAATATGAATCGAGTGAGGCATATGCCATATTAACTGACAAACGTTTTTGAGACAATATATTCCTTAATGCAGCAGTGCGATTCACTAAATTTATTGGATCTTGCATTGAAAGTTGAAGCACACTATCAAAATTTCGTGCCTCAATTTGGCTAATGTCATTATCTACTTGTTGTAATATTATGGTTGTAGGTTCAACATTATCAGGCGTTACAAAAACAATGGATGATAATTTAGTTTGTGCATTGTCTAAAATCATATTACTGTTGTAATATTCGTTTATGAGTGCGATTCTGTAATTAAAATCATTTAATGCTTGATTGTCATAAAATAACATCATATTCACCAACTGCAATGCCAGTTTTTGATTACTCACTAACATCATATTGGTGTTAAACGTGGTTGAGTAACCATTACTTTTATTTAAATTTGAGATTTGCAGACTTCGCAGTGAGCCGCCCCTTTCATCGACAATATTTACTAAGGCATTTATGGAACTTGGCAATAATAAATCTCCTATATAAAAACCTCTATAATATACATCTCCAGTTGGTTGAATGAATTTATTTCTGGCATTAATTTGCATCATATTATTTACCAAAAGCAATTCCAAATTTTGGTCAAAGTTGATAGTGTAGCTTACATTAAATGCAGGCTTTCCAATACCTTGTGCCAGGGCATCAATCATAAACCTTGTTATTTCAGGACTCCCTTGTTGATTATTTAAATTAAAATTAAAGGTGTAATTTCTTGAATTACTGAAAAGCAAAGATGAAACTTGTGCTTTGCTTTGAGCCACATTAGAAAATAGAATTAATATTATACAAAACTTGAGTAAAGATTTCATGATAAATTTTTGTGCAATATTACAAGTATTATACCAATTTAAGACTTTTAAATCCCATTGACTTCTGGAAAAAGAATTGCAAAAAAAACTAAATTTGAACTAAATGCTAACAGTATCACAATATACTCAAATTTACTGTCATGGTTTAAACCCATCCAGATGCTAATACATCAGCCACGTGCATCACTTTTAAAGGCAACTCTTGCTTTTTGATATAAGAATTTAAATGCATCAAACAAGAATAATCAGAAGAAATAACATACTCGGCTCCAGTACTTAAAATGTGTTCAATTTTAGCTTGTGCTAATGCACTCGAAACATTTTCATATTTTAATGTAAAAGCACCTCCAAAACCACAACAAGTGTCAGCTTCAGGTAGTTCAAGTAAATTTAAACCTCTCACTTTCTCCAACAACAACAGCGGTTCATTTTTTAATTCATAATTCCTTTGCGACATACAAGTTGGCATATATACAGCTTTACCATTTAATGTTGCACCTAAATTGCTTATTTTTAAAATATTAACCAAAAAATCGGAAAATTCATACATGTTCCGTTGTACTTGCTTATATTCATTGTGTAAAACAGTATTATGAAACATTTCACTATATTGTTTTTTAACAAATCCTGCACAAACTGCAGATGGAGTTACAATATACCTTTCATTTAAAAACTCTTTAATAAACTTCTCTCCTATTTCCTTACAATCATCCCAGTTGCCAGAGTGAAATGCAGGCTGCCCACAGCATGTTTGCTCAATATTATAATTTACTGAACATCCAACTTTATCTAAAACTTTCACCATATTAAATCCAGTTTCAGGATGAAACTGATCGATATAACATGGAATAAAAATATCTACTATCATACTCAATTGTTTTATATTGCTGGAAGGACTTTTGCTTTTGCTTCACCAAATCCAACTCTCATATTTTCTTTAATGGCATGGCCTTTCATAATTACAGTATCATAATCATTAATAAATTTTCTTTCTGTTCCATCTGGCATTTGAATTGGTTTAGTTCCACGCCAAGTTAATTCAAGCATGGAACCATATGCATTAGCATCATTGCCACTGATAGTGCCAGATGCATACATATCACCTACTTCAATATTGCAACCATTTATTGTATGATGAGCCAACTGTTGATTCATATTCCAATACATGTATTTATAATTAGATTGTGAAATCACTTTTACATGAGCATTTTCAGTTTCAATAGCAACAGAAAGGTTAATGTCAATGTTTTTACTTCCAGTATATTGCAAATAAGGTAATACTGGTGGGTCTTGCTCTTCACCCTTTACTCTATATGGTTCGAGTGCTTCAAGGGTGACCACCCAGGGTGAAATTGTACTGCAAAAGTTCTTTGATAAAAATGGACCAAGCGGCACATATTCCCATGTTTGAATATCTCGAGCACTCCAATCATTAAACAAAACCATACCAAATATAAATTCTTCGGCTTCATGTGTAGCAATACTTTCACCTAATTTAGTTGATTTCCCTGTTATAAATGCCATTTCCAATTCAAAATCTAACTGTTTGCAAGGACCAAAAACAGGTTGCTCCACATCAGTAGGTTTAGTTTGCCCCTTAGGGCGGTGAAAATTAGTCCCAGAAACAGTAATTGACGAAGCTCTGCCATGATAGCCAATAGGAATGTGCTTATAATTCGGTAACAATGCATTTTTAGGGTCTCTGAACATAGTTCCCACATTGGTTGCATGCTGAATACTGCTGTAAAAATCAGTATAATTACCTACTTTCACAGGCATTAACATGCTTACTTCGTCATAATTTCTCAAGATTAAGTTTTGGTATTCTTTATTTTGCTCAAGACCTCCATTATGATTTGTAAAAGTTTCAATCAAAATTTCTCTAACCTTATTTGTTACCGGCTTACCAAGTGCTATAAAGTCATTTAAATATTTATTTTCAAAAACACTTTCAGCAATATGTAATTCACTAAAAAATCCAAGTGAATTCATTGCAGCCAAATCAATTACATAATTGCCTAAAATACTTGCAATACGGGGTTTTTGGTTTCCTATTTGATAAACTCCGAAAGGAAAATTATATACACTAAAATCAGAATCTGAAGGAATGCTTAACCAACTTGTCATAGTTTAAAATTTTTAAGTGCACAAAAATAACTTTTAATACTTAACAAATAAAAGAGATTTCAACTATATGTTAATTCCTTTGTTACCTTGAATTCCCCCGCTATGAACAGCTATGATGGTAGTGTTATCAGAAAAATACTTTTTTTCGATTAAATCAAATAAACCAAACATTAATTTGGCTGTATAAACGAAATCCAATTGAATTTTATGAGTTGCACTAAATTCTTTAATAAAATTCAGAAGCTCATTATTATATTTAGCATACCCACCAAAATGATAATCATCAAATAACCTAAACTTATGATATTTGTTTGGAGGTATATTTTTTTTAATTTCATTCTCCAAATAATTACTTGCTTTAAGAACAGGAAAGCCAAGCGCAGTTTGGTTTTCATCAATTGTGTGTATTATCCCTGCAAGAGTAGTTCCCGTGCCACAGGCCAATGCAATATAATTAAAAGGAGAATGTATTAAACCAAGAATTTCTTTACAACCATCAATCCCCGCAGTATTGGCGCCACCTTCGGGAACAATAAGGTATTCATCCAAATTAAATTGTAAATTTAACCATTGAATTAGTTCATTATTATTTTTATACAGCGCCCTTGAAACAAAACGAAGTTCCATACCATTTTGCTGTGCTGAAATTAATGTATGATTTTTTACCTGCTCACCTCTTATAATTCCTATACTTTTTAAATTATATTTTTTACAAGCACTAGCTGTTGCAGCAATATGATTACTAAATGCTCCACCAAAGGTTATAATACCAATCTTCCCTTGAGATTTAACTATTTCAATATTTTTTTTAAGTTTAAACCATTTATTCCCGCTAATTTCTTCATCAATTAGGTCGAGCCGAAGCATTTTTAAATTAACCTTTGATTCTAAAGGCAATATTATATCTTGTAGTTTAATTTTGCTATAGTCCATAATTTAGCATGTATCCTACAAATTTTAAAGTAAATGGAATTCTTAATCCGAATCAATGGTATTTGGTTTAATAACACTTTCTTCTGATTTTGATGATTTTGCATGGTACAATTGAATTGCCACAATAGCAGCAGCAAAGCCCCAAACAGGAACTGAAGCTTTATCAGTATCTAAAAAATTATTTAAAAAGCCATGAATAAAATAGGTGCTTAAACCCAAAATAATAGCAAGTACAAGTGCGCGCAATGGTCCTTTTTCCATACTATAATAGAGCGAAATTCCTGAGTAAAAAATAGCAATAACAACAGCAGCAAAAGTAATTAAACCTAAAACACCACTTTCGGCTAAGGGGCCTATATATTCGCTATGTGCATTTCCTTTATTACCTGCATTCGTACTAATAATTGTTTTTTCATAGCTAAATTGAAATGGTGCATATTTAAAAGCATAGGTTCCAGGACCAAAACCTACCCCTGGATGTTTCTTGAACATGCGAATAGCAGCAGACCACCTATTTATCCTTTCTAAATTGGAAGCATCAGAAGAAATATTTGAAATACTTTGTACATGTTCTGTTAAGTTAGAAGATGAGTCTTGTCTATTTTTTTCTAACTTCATCAATATTCTGTCTTTGGTTACAAAAAACAGACCCAAACCAATCAAAGAAACCAATCCAATAATTCTAACATTTATTTTGAAATACATAATAGCACCTAAAGCAAAAGCAATTGCCAAGCTAATCCATGCTGCTCTGGTAAATGAAAAGATTAATGCGATGATAAAAATGAGGAGGAAAACAAACGAAATTCCTTTTTGTGCAAATGTATATTGACTATTGTAAATAAAATATCCAAGTATTGGAAAAAACATGGCCAATATAGCACCATAAATAGTGTGGTCATTATAAAATGGACTCATAATCCAGTTTGCCGTATCAACTGTAAAGCCATACTGACTGTGCATTATAAGAGTGTAAAAAATAATCACTGTAAAAGGTAAAATATAAGCCCACATGAATCTATTGATATTGTCCTTATTTTTAAAGAGTAAAATACCGAAATAATAAAAACAAATGAGGAACCATAAACGAGAAATCAAAAACTTAAATGAAACCCACGGCATTACACTGGTTATAGAAGTAATTGTGATCCAGCAAATATTTATAATTAAGGCTAAAGTAATAGGATGATAGAGTATTCTTTTTTCAATTTTAATATCATATAATACTTTAAAAATAAAAAGAACCAAAATTCCCATCATTAGCGGTTCTCCGGGTAAACTTATGGCAAGACCAAATTCTTTTAATTTAATATTCAGTGAAAATGGAGTGGTAATAATTATAAACCATAATACCTTATCTAATGAAAAGAAATAAAATAGAATTATTAAAATTAGCAATGGAAGCAACAAAAACCAAAAGCTTTCATAGGCAATTGCTAAAGCGCTTAAAGCAATAAATACGCCACAAATAAGATAAAAATAATAGTGTTTTCTGTCCTTAAAACTTACTAAAGGGACTGCTTGAAGTTTTTTTTTTTACCTTCAGAAATTGAAATAATAATAAAGCCTAAAAACAAGGAAGCTAAAATGCTAGAAAGAACGATAATCCATCTGATTGGGTATGATTTTGAGTCAGATACAAACGGCTTTGTTACCACATTAGTGTAGGTAAGTTCCTTATTTAAATCACCCACAATATCATCGTAAGTAGCTTTAATTTTGGTGTAATAGTTGAGTGCAGCATCCAACTTTACATTGCTCGCTGTTAATTCTGCTCCAACTTCTTGTATTTTACCTGATATTCTGGTAGCTTCTCCACCTTTAGAAGTCACAAGGCCTCGAGTTGCTTCTCTTGTTTGGGCGTATACATCAATAATATTATTCTCAACTCGTAAGCGGCTAATTTGATTTTTTAAGGTATCAATTTCTCCTTTTTTGATTTCAAGTTGTTTAGCATACATCGCTAACATTTCTTGACTTTTTTCTCTTTGCAGTTGCCTGCACTTCAAGTTAGTTTCAGCTATGATTTCATTTACCATAGCACAAGCTTTCACTGGGTCTTTATCAAGTATTTCGATATTAACCGATTCAAATTCAGTTTTGCTTATAGAAACATTATCATTAAATTCGAGAATTAACTTTGAGTTTGGCTCTTTGGAATTATCGCCTAACCCATAATGATTAGCTAGATCGAATTTTTCAATTATTTTATTCTTAACATCGGCACTCTGAAACAACTGTAATAATTGTTCAGTGGCTGATTCATTACTGTATGGAACAATATTTACAGGATAAACTACTGCTGTTGATTTAAATTTTGGCTCAATGAATGCGCTACTCGAAAACACAGCAGAGGCTATGCCTGAAATTACTGCAATAGCTATTAAATGCCATCTCCATTTGATTGCCAAATGATATAAACTGCCGGTATTGAATTCGTTATCTTGTTCCATACAACTACTTTTTCGACAATTTAACTTCTTTAATATTTTCAATCAACAATATGGCTAACAAAGCCAGAATTAATGATGATACTGTGCTTACTGTGACAATTAACCAACGAATAGGGTAAGATTTTTTCTCAGCTTTAAAAGCTCTATTTACGATGAATTTACTTGTTAGTGATTGTTCAGCATCAATTTTAGCTTGCTCGTATTTCGACTTCACAATACTCAATTGATTAATTTCATGTTGTAACTTTTCTCTTAATGAAACATAAGAGCCTCCATAAGTTGACAAAATATCCAGTTTTTGTTCTAAGGATTTGATACCAGCTGTATTATTTTTGGAAATAGCTAAGGCATATTGCTCATTGAAGGCCTGTGATTGGGTTTCGTAATCGTTGATTCCTAATTTTCTGAGTTTATTCAATGAATCTTCTATAGATTTGATGTAATCTTTTTGCGCAAACAATGCCAGCTCTACTATTTTTAGACCTTGTCGTGCTCGTTCATGTTGCATATCATTTTTTACAGAGTCCACTAATGCGGCAATATCGTTTGTGATGTCAGCTGCCATTTGTGGGTCTTTGTCCATAACTGTTACCTTTACCGACATAAATTCTGTGCGCTCAAAACTTATATTTTCTTCGTATTCTTTGAACAAAAGTGTATTTCTAAACTTATCTTTAGCATCAATATCATAATGCTTCATTAATTTATATTTCCCACAAATTCTAGCTCTAATATAATCTGAATTTAAAATTTGTAGCATTTGTTCTGCCTCTTCTTCCTCTCCAAATTTCAAGATGTCTTCTTTTCCTGTATTGTTTTCATTCAATAACGCTTTTGAAATAGAACTCGTTTGCGTTGGAAACATAATTACCTCTGACTTATATTTTGGAGTGATAAGAAAGGAAGCAATAATTGAAACCACTGCGGTGGCTGAACCCACAACAAGGAGCTGTCTTCGCCAATTGAAAATAAGCGAAATCAAATTCACTGAATTAAAGGTATTTTGCTCGATTTGTTCAGCCATAATTTTTTAAAGCGCGGCAAAAATATAAAAAAATGTAAGAAAGCATGCTTAAATTCTTATATTAACTCAATTTTCTTCAAATTATTTAAAATTACTCTAAAATAGCCCTCCTTAGGTTAATTTTATTTGAATTTAATTAAAAAAATAACAAATTGCGCTAATAATTAATCCAATTAGATTATAAAGCATCATATAAAAGTTATGCTATTAACTCAAAATAAAGCAAATTTTAATGGAAAAAATTAAATACCACAGGTTTGTACTTGTAAAAGATAATTTTTATAGAAATCCACAAAAAGTTGTTGAATTAAGCAGAAAAGTAGACTATTACGAACCAATTCATGTTACTGGATTTAGAAGCAAAATTGTTTACCATGAAAATGGGATTAAACAAAAACTTGAAAATATTTTAGGTATAAAAATTACAAGGTGGGACACCGACCCTTTGCAAGAAAATGGCGTTTTTTATAAAGGTTTTTCAAAAGGAAATTTGAAAGAAACACCGGGAGTACATTCAGATGAGCCTTATAATGATATCACTGCCTTGGTTTACCTTACTCCAAATATTCCTTATGATTGCGGCACTTCATTGTGGATGCACAAGCGCACTGGTTTAATTAATCCTGCCTCAAGAGAAGATGCTAAACATCTTAAAATGGACTTTGATGACCTGAAAAATTTGTTAGAAGAAGATAGTAAAAAAAGGAGCAAATGGGTTGAAATAGATCGAATTGGAAATAAATTTAATCGCTTGGTTGCTTATCCATCTGGTGCTTTTCATTCAGCTACAAAACACTTTGGAAGCAGTTTTAAAGATGGAAGAATATATCAAACTTTTAGAATAGGTGTTGATTGGAAAACATTTAAAATGAATGTCTAAAAAAGTATCAATGAAATAAAATGTTGTTTTTCATAAGATAGCGCAATTAATCAAAAAACTTTTTCACCAATTCGTTATAGTTAAAGGTATTCTTATTTTTTAGTTGCATCATCTCTTCTAGAATACGCAATTTTTTTTTATCTTTAACTTGGTATGCTTCAGCCCATAAACTTATTTCTTGTTTTAAGTTTTCATTTACTTCTGAGTTAAGGTGCAATGAGTTAGTTTTTCTATCAAATTCCTTCAATGCTTTTGCTGTCGCAGCAATATTATCTCCATCATAAACTTTCACAATCATATTAAATATTTTAGTAAAAACTTCTTCCTTTTTAATAGGAATTTGATGACTAAAAGAAATAGCAATATTTGATTCACACAAGCTGATAAGTGTTTTTTCAGGTGTTCGGTAGTTTTTATTTTCGATGATTTTAGCATATTCAATTTCTGCCAATTTTGCTAATTTTTTATCTATTGGTTTAAAACCATATCTATAATAAAACCAAAAAGCCCCTGATTTAATTCCATCAGGATTGTCTTTTCCAAACTGATAGTTTTCAACTTCTATATAATTTAATTTAAATCTTTGCAAATAGGTCCTAATGAGCTGACACATGATGTAGCCTGATTCTCCCCCCCTAAAAGGTTCTAAAATATTTAATCCAAACATGGCCGTGTGACCAAAAATCCAACTTCCTCCATAGGCCACAGGAAAGGAATTTTTAAATGCAGTATATCCTATATATGACTGAAATGGAAGTTGTCGATTTGCTGTAAGGCCATATATGGCAATACTTATCCCTCGATCCAATTCATATAATTCAATGCTTGAAACATCCATATATGTTGATGTATCGGTTTCTCGCATATTGAGCAGCATAGATTTTTTTATTACATCAACTAACTCAGATTTTGTAGTATCATTAAGCGCAATTGGCTTTGGTAATTCAGCGTTAATTAGGTCAAAAGAGTTAAATTTTTTAACTATTTCATTTTGATAAAAAACTTTTTTGTTTTTAATTCTGTTAAAGCTGCGCGAATACAATTTGGAGTTATGGCTAATGTTCAAATAAATTTTTAAAGATTCCCACAAATGATCCTTCAGCAAAGGATTATCGCTCAATTTATTGAACTCAGACAGTAAAAATCTTAACCTATTTTTAGGTTTAACTCCTAAATGTTCTAATAGTTCTAAATTATTGAATCCAGCAGTTGTTTCTTGTTTTAACACACTTGGTAAAGTTATATTTAGCAATGTGTTTAAATCATGACCATCTTTTGCAAATGAATCAATATCAATATTGCATTTAAATTGGTGAATCATATCAACTAATGCATCGCACGAAAATCTTGTGATCATGGAAGTAAATGGCAAGCCTGTATCATTTAATTTATTGCTTTTAAATCCATTAAAATGTTTAGCGAATTGCGCTATTCTGTTCAACTCTTTTTCGGCTATTTTTAATATGGCTTTATTTTCAGGATAGGCAGAAATAAAAAGTAAACAGTCATGATATTCAAGAAGAGTGTTTAATTTTAAATTAATTGAAGCAAGTTGATTTAATAATGCAAGTTTTCTATTGCTGGATTGATTATCATAAATAAATAATACTTCCTTTAATTGAATAAAAAGCTTCTCGGCTGTATTTTTTGTACTCATTTTTTTATTGTAAAACTAAAATAAATCACTTATCTATTTTTCCCTCTTGCGTGATTACTTTTGTAATGATGTTTTTTAGAGGATTGATGTTTGTTTTTTATTTCTTCTTTATTCTTGTTAGAGCTATTTTTTTTAGTGTTTCTTTCTTGATTTTTATTTTTAAATTTTTCTTTATATTCCTTGTTTTTCCTAACACTTAAATCAGGATTACTTGAGTGCTTTATTTTTTCTGATGATGAATTTGCAATTAATGCATTAATTCCAATCTTTTCTTGTTCAGTTAATTCTCTCCACTCTCCAATGGGCAATCCTTTTAAACTTATGTTCATGATTCTAATACGTTCTAATATGGTTACTTCATACCCAAAATGTTCACACATTCTCCTAATTTGGCGGTTTAATCCTTGAACTAAAATTATTTTAAATGTATGGGCATTTATTTGTTCTATCTTACATTTTTTTGTAGTAACTCCAAGCATAGGAACACCAGCAGCCATATTATTGATAACTTGTTCATTAAGTATTTTATCAACTGTTACAATATATTCCTTTTCATGATGATTTCCAGCGCGCAATATTTTATTTACTAAATCACCATTATTTGTCAAAAAAATTAAGCCTTGAGAATCCTTATCTAATCTTCCTATAGGAAATATTCTTTGATTAAAGTTCACAAACTGAATTATATTATCTCTCACATTTAACTCTGTGGTAGATGTTATTCCCGTAGGTTTGTTTAATGCAATCAACACTAACTCTTCACCTTTTCTAGGTTCCAATTCTTGCCCATTAGCAATAACTTTATCACCCGCCTTTACTAAGTCACCGATAACTGCTTTTCTTTTATTGATAGTGACACGCCCTGCTTCAATCCATCTATCAGCCTCTCTTCTTGAGCATATACCGCTTTCGCTGATAAATTTATTCAACCTGATGGCGTTTTGTGTATTCATACTTATTTCAATTTTAGAATATGAAATTTAATTAATTATAAAATTTCCTCTATGATAAATCGTTTTGAATTCAATTCAGTTTCTTGTTTAGTCTTTAAATTCAATAATTTTTGTGCCAAGGGAGATTGCGGTGATAACACAAAAATTTGAACACCGTTAATCATTACTTTGCCTAAGGCTACAGCAATGTAAAAAATTCCTTGATTTGTTTTCACTATGCTGCCTATCATAACTTTACTATTTGGTGGAGCAATTACAATTTTGGACAATTGAGTTTTGATTTCCTTGACTTCATTGAGTTGCATATTAATTTTTTCTTGTTCTATATGCATCATGGATATAGATGTTTCGTGCTTATCACCTGCCGAGCTTTTAGCGTCATTTTGTGCACCTAAATTTAACTCAGACAAAAGCTTTGAAAAAATTAAGATTCTTTCATCAATTTCCTTCATTACTAAGGAATAAACATGCTCTTTTGTAAAGTTCAATTGCATTTTTTAGAATCAATAATTATAATAACTTAAAGGTGAAATAATGATACAAAAAATATTTGAAAGAATTTGTATTTTATTCCAAAAATAAATTTGCAACCTTGATTCATAGGTTGTGACTTATGCAAAAAGTAAATAGCTCGTTACATGCATGGCAACGAGCTATTTACAAAGATTTTTGCATATTTAATTAGTCAATTTTAAAGCAACGGTACCTTTATCAGTGCAAATATGTGCAAAGTAAATTCCTTTAGCAAAATTGGTTAAATCTATTAGTTGAGTTTGAACATTATTTAATTGCTGAAATTCGAGTACCTTACCACTTGCATCAGTTAATAGCATGCTTGAAATTTTTTGTTTTTGAGGTGCATTTATAGTGTAAACTCCGTTATTATTATAAAAACTAATATCATTTGATTTTAATTGATTATTTCCAGTAACCACTTCTGAATACAGTGCATTTATTTCAGCTGTATTAATTTCCCTATTATAAATTCTAATATCATCGATAGTTCCATCGGTTTGAAAATAAGCTTGATCCCATGGAGCTGCGCCAATAATTAAATCGTTTGAATTAGCTTCCAAAGCATCTGAAACCATTACCGAATCAATAGCTTGGCCATTTAAATACAAAGTTAAGTAATTCGTTGATTGAAAAGTAACAGCTACATGCGTCCATTGATTTACTGATATATTTCCAGCGGTAAGTGAATAAGGAACACTCCCTACAACCCAAGTTTCAATTTTAAATTGGCCATTTTCTACACCAATTAAATAACCTCCATCGATGGAGATTGGCGGAGTTGTTAACTTTCCAATTAGTTTTTGATTTGATGTTACATCATTTAAATTCACCCACATAGAAATAGTAGCCCCATAGCCTAATGTTAGAACACTGTTGTTTGATGTAGATAAATAATCATCAAACCCATCAAATAAATATGCATTATTCTGAATTCCAAATCTGTCTGCTGCAGGTGTAGCGCCATTATTATTTATTAAATTTAACACATTGGGACCAGTGTCATCAAGGCTTTCATCAGTAAAATAATACTGTGCAATGAGTCCAAAATTTAAGTTTACTTGAGCCTTACCTTGGGATAAGATGCTTAGGAAAATGATAATTAATAAATATGTTTTTTTCATAAAATAGGTTTAATTTTTTCAAAGGTAAGTACAATGTTTATATTTCTCGAAAAATAAAACCAACATTAATTTGTTTAAATTATCATTTTTAAGATTTAAATTAGAAACTTGATAGCGTATGTTTTTTTTATTAATTTTAAGCCGATATTCGAGAATAACAATGATGTCACTGATTGAGTATAAAAAAACAATAATATAATAAGTGTTCACTATGGAAGATTCGATTCAATTTGAGAAGCCTGATTTAAGTTACCTGATGCAATTGATGGACAAT
Source organism: Bacteroidia bacterium (assembly GCA_035439485.1). Classification (GTDB taxonomy): domain Bacteria; phylum Bacteroidota; class Bacteroidia; order UBA4408; family UBA4408; genus CAIKXD01. The sequence continues at coordinate 42,756 of DAORKI010000005.1, read as the reverse complement.
AATTCAGAAATTGTTTTGGAGGTACTATCCATTTTCAAAAGCGAAGTTCCTAAGGATATGCACAATCTTAACACTCATTTGAATAATAATGAGTGGGAAATGCTTGGTAAAACTGCCCATAAATTAAAGTCAAGCGTTGGCAATTTAGGACTCAATCAATTAAAAGATTTATTTTTATACATCGAACAAAATGGAAAAGAAAGCACCAATATTGAGCAATTACCAAAGTATGTAAATATTGTTGTTAGAGGTATTGAGCAATTATTTATAGATTTAGAAGTAGAAATTTTAAGATTACAAAAAAGTAAATAAAAGCAACTTTTAACAATTCAATTTTAAACTTCATTAAACATTAGTCATCTTAATACTGAACCAAAATAACATAAATATGAAAAAATCAATCATTGCAGCTAGTTTAGTTTTTGCCACTTATTTTGCATGGGCCCAAGAAGCACAAACAGTTGAAAATAAATCATCAAAGGTTACCAACACACAAAAGGAAGGTAACAAAAAAGGCAAACCACATGCTACTCCTGATCAAAAAGCGGATAAATTTATGGTAAAAATAAATGAAGCCATTAAATTAGAAGAAGCACAAAAAGTTAAGGTAAGAAGTTTAGCGTTAGACCATTTTAAAACCATGGAAAATGTGCGAGTACAATCAAATGGTGATAAAGAAAAAATCAAAGCAGAGGCTGTAAAAAGTCGTAAAATATTTAATGAAGGTTTAAAAAAGGTTTTAAGTCCTACACAATTCGATGCTTGGAAAGTCAAAAGAAAAGAAGCCTCCAAAAAGCAAGGAACACAACCTGTTGAAGATGTGAAGGAAGGAATAGATGATTAACTGCAAAAAGCAACCAAAATGGTTGCTTTTTTTTGCAATATCACTTAAGGAAAATTTCATCATCAATAATTTATGAAGCATTATTTTTGAGCATAAAGTGCTTATACTTCAGTCAAAAATGAATTATGTAAACAATGCTATATTTCAAGGATTTTACTGTTCACACTTAATATTTAGTTCGAAATATTGATTGCCTTGTTGTATTATACCGATATGATATTTGTAATATACCAAATAAATTTGGTGTAACAAATTATCATCGGCATTTACCTCAGTTTGAAATGGTCTAAAGACCATTTCACTTTCGTATTATTTCTAATTAGTTTCGACTTATGACATTCCATATTTAATTTTTCCAAATTGTTTGAGCAAGAGGACAAAAAAAATACCTGTAAGTGGTATTAATTTTCGGATTGGCTAGAAAAGGATGCGTGTGCTTTAATCGGTAAAGTATAATCATTTTCTAAAATATTGAAAATAAAAAAGCCCGAGTCTTTGAAAGAACTCGGGCCTTAATAAAAAACTAAACCTATTAATTTGTTTTAACTAATTTGGTAGTTAATTGGTTTCCACTATCAGTTTTAGCCTTTAATAAATAAATACCTTTACTTAAATTGGCACCAACATCAAAGCGGCTATTAGTGGTAACTTTAATATCATCCACCAATTTACCAGTCATATCGTAAAACTGAATATATACATTTTCATCGATTGATGAGTTGATTACAATTGAAGTCATCACATCATAAGGATTTGGCATTGCTGTTAAATCAAAATATGGAGCAACAACTGAAATATCTTCGCTAGATTCAGTTTCAACAGCATCTCTATTTAAGCCAATAATTCCAATCAAGCAGGCTTGACCGTATGAACCCCAAACAGAACCTAATTTAGCTTTAGTTCTTACATTATATTGTGCAGGGAAAGGTAAAATTGGATTCATTGTATTAAAATACAATACATTGTTTACTCTTTGTACAACTGCAACAACAACATTATTCATATCAGTAAACTCAAATTCGTATTGGATAGCACCAGAAATTGGAGTTGTAATAATTCTATTATCAGCATTGATACGATAATTTAATTTACCACAATCTTGAACTCTTAATTGTGTTAAAGGAACACCAGTAATTGCAGGGTCAGTAATAATTCCAATGGTGCATGGATTGCTAAATACGCCAGCATTTGATCCTATATAGGCTCTTACTCTCACTGTCCATGTTGTACCCCAATTTAAGATAGGGCTAACACCATGCAAACCGATATAATTGGTAGTAGATAATTTAGTTGCATATACACCATTATTGTTGCTAAACTCCCATTCATATTGAGTAGCGCCTGAAACAGTTACACAAGTAATGGCAGATGTTCTAACATAGCTCATATTGCCACAAACACCATTAGCTAATTGAGTACTTGGTACGCAATTTTGAGAAGTTACATCTACGCTAGCTGTTGCAGTACAACCAATAGTATTGCTCACTTGTAATGTATAATTACCTGTAGAATTAACTGAAATTGATTGCGTTGTAGCACCTGTGTTCCATAAATTGTTTACAGCAGAGTTAGATTGTAATGTAATTGAAGTTCCTGTGCAGAAAGGATTGTTTCCAATAACTGTAATTTCTGCGGTTGGAGCTGTATTATTTAATGATACATAAAAAGTATCAACTACACCACAAGTTAATGCATTGATACCAGCACCTAAACCATACCAACCATCAGTAGTTACAGTAATAGAAGAAGTAGTTGCATTGGTGCTCCAAATAAATGTATCAAAAGCAGATGGTGCAGTAATAGTAACTTGATTTGTACAAGAATAAATTGTATCAGGGAAATTAATTTGTGGTGATAATGGAGCAGAAACAAACACTTCATTTGAAGTTGCAGTACAGCCATTGTTGTCAGTCACAATTACTGCGTATGCTCCTTCTAAGTATGCCCAATATTCGTGGTCAGTTCCAACAAAACCAACTGGAATTAAGTAACTGCCATTGTAAACCCATTGATAAGAAGCATAAATATCAGGAACAGATAAAATAGCTGGTGCTCCATTGCAAATTGTTGTATTCACAGCCAATACTGTAGGTGAAGCTAAATTACAACCAGTAGGCTCATCAACTGTTATCACAGTAGATACAAAGCAAGAACCATCTCCGCTATTATCCGCTACAATGGTGTAGTCACCTGCTGCTAAACCTGTTAACTCATAATCTCCGGTAATGGAATTATAAACCATGTCGGCAAGAAAACCTCCATTAAATTCAACATAAACATTATATACAGGTGTACCACCTGGGGCTGTAGGAATACATGAACTACCTGTAATTTCTGCATAAATACTTCCATCGCTTGCTCCTTGTGCTGATGCACTATTTGATCCACTATTTTGTATAGCCATATCACAAGAAGGCTCATTAATAATAATCAAATCATTTGCATTACAGGTTGAATTTAACACATCCATATCAGTTGAAACAAACAATGAATATACTCCTGGGGGTAAACCTGTAATTGAAATAATTCCAAAACCATCATCAGTTCCAGTATATTCGATGTTTGACAATATTTCAGTGAGATTGTAATAATAAGGCATGCCCATCGATGAACTTCCAACGGTAAGGTCAATTTGACCATTTGCTGAACAACCTGCTCCTGAAACATCAAGTGAACTAATATTTAAAATACTTATATCGCAAGGTATTGGAAAAATAGTAAAACTTTCGGAACCACCACAAAAATTGAAGATGTAATTACCAGGCAATAAGTCGAATAAAAAAATTGTTCCATCAACAGATTCATATGTTTGAAGATAATTACCTTCATAAAATAAATCCCCACTTAAAACACTACTTCCTGAATAAGATCCAGTGACAATGCCAAAAGGATACAATGAACTTGTTGGGCTTAGTACATCCCATACATCAATGGTTGTTGAGCAGCCAGCAATTGCAGAGTTTCTAGCACCTGCAAATGCAAAAAAGGTGACCAGTAATAATAAATAGACTTTTTTCATATGATTTGATTTTGGTTAATAATTAATAATTCTAATTGATAATCTTCTACAAATATAACAAACAGCTTTAATGAACGCGCAATTGTTAATAAAAAAAACTGATTTTTTATTTTAGATTAATTTTTTAATAATTTTAGATTTTGAACATTACCATTTGCGCTGACAACTTTTATGAAATATAAACCTTTGGTATAAGCCTCGCCAAAAACTATATTGGTATTAGAGTTTGCATTAAAGTCCTCCACCCTTTTTCCTGTTATATCTGTCACAAATACACTCATAGATTCATTTAATGAGGAAGAAATACTGAGCGTAGCTGATTCATTGTATGGATTTGGAAAAGCACCAGCAATAAAGAAGTAATCATTAACTTCTAATTCTTGGTTGTCAATAAGATTTTCTACATCATTTTCATCTTTATTAAGGCCTATTATCCCTATAAGGCATGAATTACCATAATTTCCCCAAACACCACCGTAAAGTACACGAACCCTAACATTATACTGCGCTGGAAATGGAAGTGCAGGTGTAACCGTATTTAAGAAGCATACTGGATTTGCAACCACTTTAGTAGCAACGACATTTCCATTATTTGGATTTTTAAATTCAAATTCATAGGCTATGGCTTGATAAACACTGTTGGCTACAAGTCTATTATTATTATTATATCTATAATTTAATTTACCACAGTCTTGCGTCCTCAGTTCTGTTAAAGGTACAGATTGTTGAGTAGGTTGATTAATTAATCCTATTTCACAAATACTTCCAAAATCAGTTACAACATTTGGAATAATTGGTTTAACTTGAACTTGATAAATGTTTCCCCATGTAATGGCTGGTGTTGGTCCATGTAAAACTATGTAATTTTGTGTTGAATATCTGGTCGTGTACAAATTTCCATTTTGAGAAAATTTCCACTCATACTGTATTGCCCCATTTACTGGCTGGCATATGATAGCTGAAGTTTGAACTAACCCATAATTTGGACAAAACTGGCTTGTTAAACTACTACAAACTATTTGATCTACTTGAACAGAAGCAGTTGCGGTGCATCCAAAATAGTTTTCTACAGTTACGGTGTAAAGCCCAGGAGTTGTAACTACAATAGATTGTGTAGTTTCATTATTGCTCCATGTGTTTCCACTTACATTATCAGATTCCAATACTATACTAGTGTTTACGCAAAAAGGATTGTTACCAATGGTAGTGATATTAACAGTAGGAGATGGCTTATTGAGCTCAACCCAGAATGTATCGGCTACTCCACAGCTTAATGCTGAATTACCCGCTCCTACTCCATAAAAGCCACTTTGTGTGATTAATTTTGAATTGGTGGTTTCACCAGTTGACCATAGGAACTGGTCATACAAACCTGGATCAACCGTTACAAGTAACTCATTTGTGCATGAATACAATGTGTCAGGAAAATTTAATGGTTGTACTAAAGGAGAAGATACAAACACAGGTGCGGTTATAGCTGTACAGCCATTTAAAACAACATGTAAAGTATAGCTTCCTTCAGTAACTGCCCAATATGAATAATCAGTTGCAGCTACTGGAACAGGAACTGTACCCCAATACCATTGGTAGGAATCATAATCATCAGGGACCGACAAAATTGCTGGAGCTCCGTTACAAATTACTCCGTTTACAACATTCACAACCGGAGTTGGAAAAGGACATTGAGCCTGAGTGTTGGTGTTGAACATGCAACTCAGAAATGCAATTAGCATTGATAGGTAAATTTTTTTCATAACAATCGTTTTAGTTTCGTTTCTAATTAACTCCTTAAAGGTAACTAAAAATGTTTATAAAACAAAAAAAATCTTGATAATTATACCAAGATTTTTTTCAATTGTTAAATATGAAACTATTTTAATTTCTTCTTCGTTTATTTTCTCTTTTTGGCTCGTTGAAATTGCTATTTCTATTTTGATTTTTTCCGCCACCATAAAAATCGTTACTTCCTTTGCCTTTTGCGCCCCAGCCTTCTTTCTTATCCGCACTACTTCCTCTATCTCTTCTGATGCTTCCACTTCTATTTCCACTATCTGATTTTCCAGGGTATTGTCCACCACCACCACCAGATGATGAACCTTTACTATCGCTGTGATCTATTCTTATCTTACGTCCATTGAATTTCTTAAACTGAAAACTATTGTAAACATTCATTGCCAATTTTGGATCAACATCAAAAAATGAAAAAGTACTTTTAATATTTATTCTTTTAAAGTCGTAAGGATTAATACCAGCAACTTCTGCTGCATAAGCTCTAAAGCTATCTTGGTCCATACCATCAATTTCACCTAAATTAATAAAAAACCTTCCTGTTGGTTCAGCATTTCCGTATCCAGTAGCTGAGGTTTTTCTTTCTTTATTTCTATCATCGGCATTTAAATCAGGTGCATTACGATAATAATCTAAAAATCGATTAAACTCTTCAGAAAGCATTCTTTTTATCAATTCTTCCTTTGATAAGTCCTTTAGCATTTCATGTACCTGAGGTAAAAACTTTTCAATTTCGGTTTCATTAACTTCAGCATCATGAATTTTGTTAACCAAATTAATGAGTTGCTTTTCACAAACCTGCACGCCTGATGGTAATTTATCCTTCACAAATTGTTTACCAATTTTTCTTTCAATATCACGAATTTTTCCTATTTCCTTCATGTTCACAATGGCAATAGACACTCCAGATCTACCAGCACGAGCTGTTCTTCCGCTTCTATGTGTGTACACCTCAGGATCATCTGGTAAATTATAATTGATGACATGGGTTACATTATCAACATCAATTCCACGCGCTGCTACATCAGTAGCAACTAACATTTGTAATGTTTTATTTCTATAACGCTTCATTACATTATCTCTTTGTTGTTGAGATAAATCGCCATGTAAAGAGTCGGCATTATAGCCATCTTTAATCAAATGCTCAGCAATTTCTTGAGTTTCCATTCTAGTTCTGCAAAACACAATTCCGAAAATATCAGGATTAAAATCGGCAATGCGTTTTAGTGCAGCATACTTATCACGAGCATGCACCATATAGTATCGATGTTCAATATTTTCTGCACCTTGATTTTGTTTTCCAACAGTAAGTTCAATTGGATTACTCATGTAGTTTTTAGCTATTCGAGCAACCTCATTAGGCATAGTAGCGCTGAAAAGCCAAGTATTTTTTTCATCTGGAGTTTCTGACAAAATGTTATCTAGATCTTCTTTAAAACCCATATTGAGCATTTCATCAGCTTCATCAAGTACAACGGTTTTAACTGCATTCAACTTTATTCTTCCTCGATCAATCATATCGACCATTCTACCTGGGGTAGCAACAATTATTTGAGCGCCACGGTTAATTTCACGAATTTGATTTTCGATGCTTGCACCGCCATAAATAGCAACTACATTAGCATTTTCATAATTGGAGGAAAAGTTTGTTAAATCCCTTGTAATTTGTAAACAAAGTTCACGTGTAGGGCAAATTATTAGTGCCTGGGTGTATCTTTTATTAAAATCAGTAAAATGTACCAAAGGTAATCCAAAAGCAGCTGTTTTTCCTGTGCCTGTTTGTGCCAATCCTACTAAATCTCTTTTTTCAGCTAAAAGTTGCGGTATTGCTTGCTGTTGTATTGGGGTTGGGTTTTCAAAACCCATGGATTTTATAGCATCAATAATTCTGTTATCTAATCCAAGTTCTTCAAAGCTATTCATTAATATATTTTAATTTAAGCCGCAAAGGTAATAAATAAAAGGCTTCATAACTTTTTATTTTATGCAAGAAGGCTTTAATTTATGATTTCTGTCTTAAAAATGCATAAATCATGAACAATTTTGACTTAGTTTGTAAATTATTAATGTCATATAAAACCGACATCAAAGTATTATAACACATAGGAAAAAAACTCCTTTTAAGTTCATAATGTCTTGCAATTCCAAAATAACAAACACTTATTAATTGGTTTTTTAGCTTTCTTGACAATCGTTTTTTTATTTCAGGTTCATTGAAAAGTTTTAATAATCCTTTTAGTCTATGACTATATACATTATTTTTTAAATTAACCGAATTGTCATCATGTATGAGATATTTTACTGTGTATTCATCAACATGATACATTGGAAAGGAATTGGTAATTTGCGACCACAATATGGTATCCTCTCCTATATGAATAGCAGGGTTAAATTGATATGAATTAAAAATTTGATGGTGTATACAAACTCTATCAGGAATAATTGAGTTTTTTAAAATATAGGCTAAGGTATTGTTTTCGTTAAAAGGGGCAATTTTTTCTTGAATCTCTTCATTTCCATTTAAAACTATTGGATTACTGAAAAGAAGGGCCACAGGATGCTGATGAGCCAAAATAAAATCATAAAAAACTTGTAAATGATTAGTACAATATTGGTCATCAGAATCAAGGAAGCAAATGTATTGTCCTTTAGCTAATTTAATTCCATTATTGCGAGCTTGACTACGTTCGGTGTTTTTTTGATAATAGTATTTAATTCTAGGGTCTTCAAATCTTTCAACTACCTTTTTAGTATTATCCTTTGACCCGTCATCAATTATAATAAGTTCCCAGTTATGATAAACTTGCGCAATAACACTTTTAATAGCACTGCTAATGATGTGACTCCTATTATAGGTTGGGATTATGACAGAGAAAAAAGGCGGTAGATGGTGCATAAGATCACTTTAATTAACTACTGCTTGAATAAAATGTGGAGGAATCATATTTATTGGAAATTCATTGTTAACTTTAAATCCTAAAAAATATTTTGGTACTACGGTTACTTGTAAACCTGGGTCAGATAACCAACAAGCCCACCAAGCATAGGAACTAGGAGAAATTATAGCAACGGATGCATTTTTTAAAATTTGAAAATCAACAATCATATTATTTTCAGAAAAAATTCCATTGTAGGAACCAAATTCTTTTTTCACTTCATTAATATCATCAGATAAAAATATAATTTGAAAGTTATTGTCTGATTGCTGTTCAATTTGTTGTTTTAGGTTATGATGATAATAACTAAAAGGTAAAGTTAAATCAGGACCATTTAAAAAATCGGGACCAAAAGTTTTATAATCTTTTAATCTAATATGAACCACAATGCTTCTTTTTGATTGTAAATATTTATTTTTAAAATTATTATATTCATCAATATATTGTGATTTAATTTGAAAACATTTCCTAATGTCGTTTGTATTATCAAATAAATACTTTTCACCCTGAAAATAGCCATAATACCAAACCCTTTTACTATTTTCTTGAACCATTAAGTCAGCATAATCTATGCGGTTATCCTGATAGTGTTTAAAGGTAAATTTAAACCCAGGAATTTTATTAATTATTTTAAATTTTCGATATTTACCTGCATTATTAATGTCATCTTTACTTAACTCGAAGTACTGCAGATATTCAATTTCACTTAGGCAGTATTCAAGTTTTCTTTTTTTTGCTAAAGACCTAGCACAGGCATAAATAAACATTTGATTACCCATTTGACAATGTGAATGAAAAACAAGCATATAAATTTAAAATTGTTGATTAAAAAATTCATGAATTTTATCTGTAATCATTTGCACTTCGTGCTCTTGCAAATCAAAATACATAGGTAAACGTAATAAGCAATTGCTATATTTTTCAGACATAGGTAATTCCCTTCCATCATGCTTACTAGCGTAATAATCAGAAGAATGTAGCGGCAAATAATGAAAAACTGACATAATACCTACTGACTTTAAAAATGCGATAAGTTTATCTCTTACATTAGAATCATTAAGCAAAATGTAATAAATGTGACCATTATTTGTAGCAAAATTGGGGATGTGAGGAGATTCAATAATAGCATTTTCATATAGGTCTTTCAAATTTTGGTGATAAATATTCCACAATTTTATCCTTTTTAGCTGTATCAAGTCAATATTTTGCAGCTGTGCCCACAAAAATGCAGCAGTAATTTCTGAAGGTAAAAACGAAGAACCTATATCTTTCCAATTGTATTTATTTACTTCACCTCTAAAAAATTGCGATCTATTGGTTCCTTTTTCCCATATTATTTCAGCTCTTTCCATAAATCGATTATCATTTATAGCCAACATTCCTCCTTCTCCAGAAATTACATTTTTTGTTTCATGAAATGAAAAAGCAGCCATATGTCCAATACTACCTAATTTTTGAATTTTGCCTTCATTATTTTTATAATTACCACAAATGGCTTGTGCAGCATCTTCAATCACCAACAGATTATACTTTTGGGCAAGCTGCATAATTTTATTCATATTACAGGCAATTCCAGCATAATGCACTGGGATTATTGCTTTGGTGTGCTCAGTAATTAAACCCTCAATTAATTCTACATCAATATTTGGATTCCATTTGTTAGAATCAGTAAATACCACTTTAGCACCTTGTCGCACAAAGGCCAAGGCTGTGCTCACAAATGTAAAACTTGGAATTATTACTTCATCGCCTGGTTGAATATTAGCTAAAATAGCCGCCATTTCGAGTGCATCGGTGCACGAGGTAGTTAATAATGCCTTTTTAAAACCATATTCTTTCTCAAAATAGTTTTGGCATTTTTGGGTAAACAATCCATTGCCAGATATTTTGCCAGACTCAACCGCTTCTTTGATATAATGAGTTTCATTGCCTGTTAAAAAGGGCTTATTAAATGGAATCATTCCTTATTGCCAAATATGATAAATATAGGTGTTTTTTACTACAACAAAACCGTTTTTAAGGTAAAAATTCATTGCCATTTCATTGTGTTTTTGCGTACTTACTTTTATGTGATGAATCCCTTTTTCAATTGCAGAATTACATGCAAAGTTAAGCATTTTTTTACCAATCATGGTACCTCTATTATTTGCATCAACTGCAATTAATCCTATTTCTGCCTCTTTATCATTTAACAGAAGAGTTTGGAAGCCTAGCAATTCATTATTTATGATATATCCAAAAACCAATGTGTTTTCTGATTTTAATGAATTTTCAATCCAAATCTGATATAATTTTTCAAATTCATTTGCAACAAACTTTGAATCAATTTTAAAGCGAGAGTAGGTGCCGCTTTGAAAAACCAAGTCCAACAAGGCATTGTTAAGAGAACTTAGTTGTATTATGTTTGTTGAGGCTGCATCGATTAATGTTTTATGATCTAGAATTTTTACAAGTTCTACTTTTATATCCACTAAACTTGCATTGTTTGTTCTACAAAATTCTTCGTCAAGAGCTTTCTCACTGAAAATATAAATCAATTTGAAAGCCTTTGAATTACCTGGGAAATTAATTTTATTTTCATCCTCATCAATTTTCAAAGAAATTTTGCCCACCTTATAGCCAAATAAATTTGAATCCCAGTTTAAATGTTCAATTTCTTTATTCATTCATTGCGTCTCCTTTTCAACAATATAAACAGGTCTGTTTTTAACCCCTTCAAATATTTTTCCTACGTATAAGCCGACAATTCCAAGTGTAGCCAGTATAATTCCTGAAAGAAACCAAATGGAAAAAATAATACTTGCATATCCTGATACTGAAAAGCCGAAAAACACTGCTCTTAAAATAACATATAAACCAAAAAGTAAAGCAAAGAAGGCCACATAAATTCCTAACCGAACTGTGAGTCTCATTGGTTTATCAGATGTTGATAAAATAACATCTAAAGCTAGTTTAGATAATTTTTTGAAGTCATAGTTAGAACTCCCATTGGTTCTTTGTGCATGTTCAATATCAACACTTGCGGATTTAAATCCAACCCATTTCACCATAGAAGGGAAAAACCTTATTTTATCGTTCATAAACTTTAGGTTTTCTATCACTTTTTTGCTATATATTCCAAAGTTGGCTACAGTGCTATCATACTGTAATCCGGTTAAATAACTGAGCAGTTTATGGAAAAATTTAGAAAAAGCTTTTTTAATAAAACCATCCATTCTTTGATGTCTTCGCCCATATACAATATCATAACCTTCGGTTGCTTTATTATAGAGCTTTTGAATTTCTTCAGGTTGATCTTGCAGGTCACAATCCATTACTACAATCCAATCGCCATTACAATTGTCGATACCAGCAGAAATGGCGTAATGTTGCCCAAAATTTCGACTTAACTTAATCCCTTTAACATGTTTTCTCGTTTTAGCTAAATCTTCAATTACAATCCAGCTTTTGTCGGGACTTCCATCTTCTATTAAAATTATTTCAAAGTCGCTAGTAATTTTAGTAACAGCAGCTTCAATCCTTTCCACAAGTTGATCTAATACCATTTCAGCATTGTATACTGGGCTAATAATGCTCAATTTCATGGAAAGTAAATTACTTTAAATTATTAAACAAAGGTGGAATTAAAAAACACCAATCTAATTTTTTTTTGGATGATTAAAACTACTTAAAATAAGTTCCATTAATGTCATAGTCTTTCCTGCAAAATTTTAAAAATTTATCCTTTCCTTTTCAATTACTAGAGGTCTTTTCAAAACCTGTGTATGTATTGACCCTACATACTCACCAATAATTCCTATAAACATTAATTGCACAGCTGAAAATAAAAACACACCAATAATCATTGGAGCCGAACCAATAACAAAAGAATCCCAATATAATAATTTATAAAGGAAATATATTAAAGCAACCAATAAGGAAATTAAACTAGCCACAAACCCAACCATTGTTGCTAATCTAAGAGGTACTTTTGAGTGATTGGTAATTCCAAGAATTGCAATATCATAAAGTGTATAAAAATTATTTTTTGTAATTCCTCTGTATCTTTGAGGTTGAACATAAGATATTTTTACAATTTCAAAACCAATATCACAAATTAAGCCCCTAAAATAAGGATATGGATCATCAATAGTCCTAAGAATTTCAATAACTTTTTTATCATATAATCCAAATCCTGTGTAATTTTTGATTAGTTTGGTTTCGGATAATTTATTGATTAAATTGTAGAAAGTTTTTCTAATAGCAAACATGAGAAAAGACTCTTTGCTTTGATTTTTTACACCCACAACAATTTTGTATCCTTCCTCCCACTTTTCAATAAACTGATGAATAAGTTCTGGTGGGTCTTGAAGGTCGGCCACAATTAAAATTACTGCATCGCCCGAACTTTGAAGTAACCCATAATATGGAGATCGAATATGTCCAAAATTTCTTGCGTTAACAATGAGTTTTACATTTTTATCTTCGAGTGCAATTTTCTTTAATATTTGAACCGTTTTATCGGAGGAGTTATTGTCAATAAAAATATGCTCGTAATCATATTGAGATTTTAACTGCATGATATTTTTAACAGCACTATAAATCGCATTCACATTTTCTTCCTCGTTATAACAAGGAGTGACAAGGCTTATTTTCTTTTTCACGAGTATTAATTATTTACAAATGATTCGTCAAAAGATAAATTAATTATTGATATAATTCTTGATAACTTGAGCTATATACTGATAATGTGATTCGTTTAATCCTGGCCAAACGCCAAGCCAAAATGATTGATTCATAATAATATCTGTATTATTTAAATTGCCATAAACACGATGTTTTATCTGTGCATAAGCAGGTTGTCTCAATAAATTTCCTCCAAAAAGTAATCTTGTTCCAATTTTGTTTTGTTCAAGATGTTGCACCAACATATGTCTGTCATTGGAGTCACCTTCCCTTAACGTTAGTAAAAACCCAAACCATGAGGGATTGCTATTAGGTGTTTCCTCGGGAAGTATGAAAATATCTTCAAATTGCTCCAAATTATCTTTCAAGAGTTTAAAATTTTCTCTTCTTTTTTGTACAAATGAATCTAGCTTTTTGAATTGCGACAATCCAAATGCAGCTTGCATATCGGTTACCTTCAAATTAAATCCTATGTGTGAATATGTATATTTGTGGTCGTAACCATAAGGCAAGGTGCCTAGCTGTTGAGAAAATCTACAACCACAGGTGTTGTCTTTTCCGGGTGCACAATAACAATCTCTTCCCCAATCTCTAAAACTTTCTGCTATTTTGGCAAGTTCAGGATTATTAATAACAACTGCCCCTCCTTCGCCCATAGTTATATGATGAGCAGGATAAAAAGAGAAGGTTGACAAATCACCAAAGGTTCCTGTTTTTTGGTTATTATAAGTGGCTCCTAAGGAGTCACAATCATCTTCAACCACCCACAAATTAAATTTTCTGGCCAAATTCATCACCACATCTAAATTGAAAGGATTTCCCAAAGTGTGTGCAATCATGATAGCCTTTGTTTTGCTTGAAATTGCACCCTCTATAAGCGACACATCAACATTGTGCGTTGCAATATCGACATCAATAAAAACTGGAACTGCACCAAATTGAACCATAGGGTTAATAGTGGTAGGAAATCCTGCTGCAACTGTGATTACTTCGTCACCAGGTTTTATAGCTCTATCTCCTAACTTTGGAGAAGTTAAAGTATAAAATGCAACCAGATTAGCAGAAGAACCACTGTTTACCAAAAGAGCTTTAGGAGCACCAAAATAAGAGGCAAATTCCTTTTCAAATGTTTCAGCAAACCTACCTGCGGTAAGCCATCCATCTAAGGCAGCTTCAACACCAAGCAATATATCATCTTTGTCTAATACTTTACCAGTTACAGGTATATAATTTTCACCAGCAACAATAGTATTTTTAGTCTTACTTTCAGCAATAAGACTTAAATTGTTAAATAAATCGGTATTAATTAGATTTTTAAACATTAATATTTTATCTTTAATAATTAGGTACTTTCCATTCCAATTGGTTTTGCCATAGGTTCCATTTCAGTTATCGGCCTACCAAATGCAATTTTAGGATATGTGTTTGTATGCGGGTCAATCATTACCTGAATAAGCACAGGATCATTCACATTTTGCTCATTCCAAATCCAATCAAAAACTTCCTTGAGTTGTTCTTGCTTGGAAACAGTCTGCGCCTTTAAACCATAAGCTTCTGCAACCTTAGTAAAGTCTGGCGTATCATAGCCCCAATAAGTAGATTGGTATCTGGACTCAAAATAGCTATCTTGAAACTGACGAATCATACCAAGGGTTTGGTTATTTAATACAATAATTTTAATTGGCAATTTGTTTCTAACAATGGTTTGAAGTTCTTGTATATTGAGTTGCATACAACCATCACCCAAAATTACTACCACTGGTTTTTTGTTAAGTGCTATACTTGCTCCAATGGAAGCAGGTAAAGCGAAACCCATTGCCCCCATGCCACCAGAGGTTAAAAAAAACTGATGATTGAGTATTTCTAAAGATTGAGCAGACCACATTTGATGGCTTCCTACATCAGCTAAATAGCCAGCGGCAAGTTGAGAGGCACTTGATAAAGTGTGCATCAATTTGTTGGGATTTATCCCATTTGGTTTTAACTCTTCTGTATCGGGCCATTCTTTTTTAAGCTTAGAAATTTTTTCCCTCCATTCATTAAATGATGGAAAACTAAGCTTTTCACATAATACCAAAAAGGAAGAAATAAAATACTTCAGGTCGGCTACAATTGGGATACAATTTTTAACCCTATTATTTATTTCACCAGATTCACAGTCGACATGAAAAATTTTACGATTGGCAATGAAATCAGCATCCGCTCCAGTTTGTCTAATATCTAATCGACTTCCAAGCACAATTAATAAATCACAGTCTCCAAAGGCCATATTCGACCATCTATTTCCATAACTTCCTATAAAACCTACCCTTTTTGGGTCATTATAGGCGATAGCGTCAATTCCTAAAAGGGTTGTTATTACTGGAATTCCTGTTTTCTCCACAAGTTCATTAAAAGCAGATTTTGCTCCAGCAGCTTGAACACCTCTTCCTGCCAATATGAGTGGTTTTTGGGCTAATTGAATACATTCAACAAGGTTTTTTAAGACCTCAGGATGTATGTTTTGCTCAATTATTGATGATTCAAATGAATTGTTCACTTCAATAAGTGCTCTTTGAACATCCATAGGAATATCCAATAACACCGGTCCAGGTCGTCCTGTGGTTGAAATTTGAAAAGCATTTTCCAAAATTTCAGGTAAATCTTGCGGATTATTAACCAAAAAGGCGGCTTTTGTAATAGGTTGAGCCATGCTCACTATATCTGTTTCTTGAAAACCAAGTTGTCTAATCTTTCTATCACCCTTTTGTTCGTGTCGGTTTACTTGTCCAGTAATAAAAATGGCCGGTACGCTATCAAAATAGCAGCTTCCTATACCAGTGAGCAAGTTTGTTGCACCAGGGCCACTAGTAGCTAAAGCCACACCAGGTATATTTTTTACACGTGCATAACCGTCAGCTGCGAATGCTGCAGCTTGTTCATGATGCATGGTAACAATATTAATTTTAGTTTTTTGATTTAATGAATCGAGCAAATGAGTAATCATTCCTCCAGAAAGTTCAAAAACCGTATCAATTCCTTTTTTTTCTAAAAAGAGTGCTATGTAATCGGAGGCTTTCATAAATTTACTTTATACTTATAGTGCTCAATAGTTTTTGTGAGCGCTAAGTTAACATCTGTAAACTTAATTTCACCAATTTGATGAATTAGTTTTGAAATATTTCCTTGAACAAGCATTGATTGTTTATTTCGATATGGTAATGCACCAAAATTAATCTTAAAATTAGGATTAAGCAAATTCAATATTTTCAAGGCTAATTCTTTAATTGATAATGCGTTGGGGGAACAAACATTGTATACTCCAGATTGAACATTGAGATTTATAATATTTTCAACAATGAGGGTAAAATCTTCAATAAACAAATAAGCATATTTTTGTTCACCTAAGGTCATGTCCATGGATTCCATTTTATGCATGGTATGAATTAAAGAAGGAATTAACCAAGAATCATCTTCACCAGGTCCAAAAACAGAGAATATTCTGAGCCAATACCAATCTAAATTGTTAGATGAACAATACCCTTGTATTTTCGACAACACCAATAATTTTACCTTACCATATGCATTAGTGGGTTTAGTTTCAGCACTTTCATCAATAATACCATCAATATAACCATATTCAGCCTGAGAACCTAAACAAATGAATTTATTTAAATTTAAGCCTTTGGCTATATTAATTAATTTGTCAGTTAATTCAAGGTTTTTTAATTGGAGCTCCATGCTTTCTCTTTCAGACGCGGTAACTCCAACCCAAGCACAATGGATAATGATAGAAGGATTAAATTTATGTATATTAAATTCAAAATTCTCATCTTCCTCATAACAAAAATTAATTTTTTCAGCAAAATCAATACATCTGTGCATATTAGAACTTCTTCGCACCCATGCAATAATTTCATCATTTTGATTCAGCAAATGCCTTGCAATATGGGAGCCTAAAAATCCGGTTATACCAGTAATAAGAACCTTATTGTGCATTAAAATAGTTCAAGATTTGTGAATCCATAAAGCTTTCAATATGCTTGTTGGAATTTTGATATTGCTTGTACCAATCAATTGTAATTTTTATAGCTAACTTTGCATTTAATTTTGGAAACCAGCCAATTTCAGTTGAAGTTTTACTGATATCGAGTTTAAGTAATTTAGCTTCATGCGGTTGGTTTGGATCAGTTAATAGTTCATATGAACCTGCTCCCCATGATTCAATTGCCAGTTTAGTCATATCGAGCACGGGCAGTGCATCATGTACATAAGGTCCAAAATTATATGCTTGTGCATAAGCTATTGGATTTTGGGATAACTTAACTCCTAGTAATAAATAACCATAAATTGGTTCTATTACATGTTGCCATGGTCTAACGGAGTTGGGATTTCTTAATATAACATTTTTAGATTGACTTAAGGCCCGAACAATATCAGGAACCAACCTATCTTTAGCCCAGTCGCCACCTCCTATTACATTTCCTGCTCTAGCCGCTGCAATTGCCTTTTGGTGATGTTCATAATGTTTCACATTAAAAAAGGAATTCCTAAAGGAGTCTATTACTATTTCTGCACAAGCTTTACTGGCACTATAAGGGTCATAACCTCCCAATCTATCATTTTCACGATAAGGATAATCCCACTCATAATTATGATATACCTTATCAGTAGTAATTAAAACAACTTGACATTTCTTTGGAAGTTCCCTCAAAGCTTCAAGTAGGTTTGCAGTACCAATGGCATTTACTTCAAATGTTTCGGCTGGAAATTCATAGCTTAATCTTACTAAAGGTTGTGCTGCTAAATGAAAAATAAAATCAGGATTGAAAGCTAAAATTTCATCTTTCAAACGATTTTTATCCCTTAAATCAGCAATAACCGATTGGCAAAGCGCATCGCCTTTAATAACATGGTAAAGGTCAAATTCGTTTTCAGGCTGTAAAGCATACCCTTTGATATTGGCTCCAAGTAAATGTAGCAGTTTTATTAACCATGAGCCTTTAAATCCCGTATGACCAGTTACAAAAACATTTTTGTTATGATATACCTCTTTAAGTATATTAAAATTTTCTACCAAATTTTCCAAGGGGCTTTGTTTTCGTTCCACATTTCATTGAGATCCATTTTGTCTTTTAAAGTATCCATTGGGCGCCAAAAAGTACTATGCTTGAAGGCGCACATTTGACCTTCAGTGGCAATTTTTTCCATTGGTGATTTTTCCCAAATGGTATCATCTCCTTCAATAAAATCAAATACTTGAGGTTCACATACAAAAAAGCCTCCATTAATCCATGAACCATCTCCTTTCGGTTTTTCAAAGAAAGAATTTACTTGATTTTTTTCATTAATATTTAATAAGCCAAACCTTCCTGAAGGTTGCACAGCAGTAACGGTGCAATATTTATTGTTGGAACGATGAAAATTAACTAATTCATTAATATCAATATCTGCAACCCCATCACCATAGGTAAGCATGAATGTTTCATTACCAATATGCTTTTGAATTCTTTTAATTCTTCCCCCGGTCATTGAATTATCTCCAGTATCAACAAGCGTAATTTTCCAAGGTTCAGCCTGTGTATCATGTACTTCTACAGTGTTGCTTTTTAAATCTATTGTGACATCTGATTTATGTAAAAAATAATTGGCAAAATACTCTTTTACCACAAAGCCTTTATAACCTAAACAAACTATAAAATCATTAAAACCATGTTTGGAATAAATTTTCATGATATGCCACAAAATAGGCATACCGCCAATTTCAACCATTGGTTTTGGTTTTAATACTGTTTCTTCAGATAACCGCGTGCCAAGTCCACCTGCTAAAATTACTACTTTCATAATTTAATTTATACTAATTGATATTTCTTTTGTTAAAGGTAAACTGCTGCATAATAGGCACTCTTCCCCAGTACTTTTAATTCTTGTTTGATGATGAACTATTTCTTTAACTGAACCAAGTAAAATTTGCCCTTTGCAAAGCTCACAAGTTCCAGTTTGACAACTGTAATTCAAATTTAATCCTAAATCAAGGGCTTTACTTAAAATACTATTACCTCTCAAAACCTTAAAATTATTAACATTCACACCGTTTGTGATATTTACTTCTGCATCAACCACGTTTTTCAGCTCCTCTTCATTTAATATCACTTTAAAATCTTCAATGAATATATCATGTTCATTGCAACCAAGTGCTAATAAACTTTGTTTTAATAAAACATTATACTCATTTGGTCCACAAATATAATGAAGTGTTGCGTTATTGTATTTATTTATTGTAACTAAATCATTAATTTCTTTTTCACTTAGCCTTCCTAAAATTGTATCATCATTGTTTGAATTTGTTGGTGCTTTTGATAAAAAGAGTTGAAAAAAGAATCTTTCATTGAAATCTTTCTTCAAATTTTGAAGTGAATCTAAAAAAATTGTATTTTCTATTCTAGAACTGCTGAAATTCAGCAACACTTTATTATTTGTTTTATATAACAGAAATCTTAAATGGGCATAAATTGGTGCTATCCCACTGCCTGCTGCCCACAAAATTACAGGACTAGAAATATTTTGAGGTAAAATAAAATTACCTAAAGGCTCGTCAATTTCCAGTGATTGTCCAATTTTTAATTCTTCATAAATATACTTTGAAACCTTGCCATTTTGAATTGCTTTCACAGTTATATTTAGACTATTATCAATATTAAAAACACTTGAAATAGAGTAAGGTCTTCGATATAAACGACCTTCTATCATTAGGTTCAAGGTAATAAACTGTCCAGATAAGTATGTTATTTTTTTTAAAGATGGTTGTTTGAATTTTATTGTACAGGTGTCACTTGTTTCAAAAACCTTATCGATTACTGTTACTGTATATTTTTTAGTTGTGTTCAACTTTATTTCTTAATATTTTTTTTATGAAGAGTTCCACCCTAGGAAATCTCATTCAATAAAAATTTAACAATTGATTAATCTTGATTATTTTCAAATGCAAGTGTACTAATTTTTGGTGAAAAAATGAATTGCCTAATTTTATCGTTTTAGAGCAGCACTTATTGTCATTGGTCGCGCAATTAATGAATAAGTAAAAGCCTGCACAAGCATTTGTAAACTAATACTTTAATTGTGCATAATAATACTATTGTGTTTGTAAATTTTAGTTTCATGAATTATGAAGCTTTTCTTTGAATTGTTGGATTAAGAAAAACTACTTTATTAAATAAAACATTCAATATCAACTCATTCTTAAATTTAGAAAGTCATTTTTAATCATTTTGTCCATTTAAAAAAAATAAAATTGAGTCGGTTTATGTCCTGTTTTATTATTAAAAACCAAGAAGTTGAGGCAAGCTATGCAATTTTTTTTAGTGCGATTAATTTACAATATTTGTTGCATTAAAATCAATAAATAAATGTCGAGGGTACTGAAGTCTGATTATTTTGTTTTTTCTATTTTGTTTTTACTCGCCTATTTTTTAATTAGTAATACACTTTTTGTAGGGTTTAATATTGATGATGATCACCAATTTATTTCTATGAGAAATGAACATAATTTATTTAAAGATTATGGTGGAAATTGGTCGCAATTTATTGAATATCAAGTTTCTTGGTTTAAGGGAGCACGATTTTTCCCATTTCTAACTACTATTATTTTTGTTAAAGCTAAGATATTAGGTTCGAATTATTTTATGCAACATTTTATAGTATTTATTTCTGGCGTGCTATGTTCATTCTTAATTTATAAAATTTTTCGGTTAAAGAACTTTTCTACCATAAGCAGTTTGATTGGTGCCTTAGTTTTTTTTACTGGTAATGAATATGCTGAAATATTTTGGAGATTAATTTGTGGAGAAGGCCCTGGGTTGTTGTTATATTTAAGTGGAGTTTATTTTACTCTACTATATTTTAAAAATCAAAATCACATAGCATTTTATCTTTCCGTAAGTTTTTTGACCCTTGCTGCTCTTACTAAAGAAAGCTTTATATTGTTGATGCCCTTGGCCATCATGTTACCTTTGATAGGCATAAGAAATTGGGAAGAAATGAAGCAAATTATAATAATGAATAAGAAGTTCTATCTTTCAATAATTTCCGTCCTAGTAATACTAATCACCATAGTTGTTATTATGGTTTTGAAGGCTGAGAAACTTTTTGATTATGGTAGTCCATTGAGCACAGCTGATGTACTTTTAAATAATTTATATTTCACTGTAAAATGGTTTTTCCCTTATTTTATTATTGTTTTACCAGCCCTAATTTTGAGTTTAAAATCTGAAAAAGCCTTCATTATTTGGCAACTCAGTTTTTTCACTGTGATTTGGATTGCTGCACATTTGATAGTCTATCACAAGGTAATTATTTCCTTTTCTATGGGAAAATACATCATGCCGGGAGGCTTGGTTCTAATCATAATACTTGTGTGTGCCATTGAATATCTCAAAAAATACAGCGCTATTATTTTCAAAATTAGTCTTATTATTTTAGGATTTTTATTGGTACGATATGCTAAAATTACCTACATAAGAGCCAATGAATATGCTGCCAAAGTTGAAGCATTTAATGACTTAATTAAGCACCTAATTCAAAAAGGAGAGCGCGCAATTGCAGTGTATGATGGCATAGAGTTTAATGTTTCAGTAATGAGTCATTTTAAAGCAAATAACTACAATCCAATAATATATTCAACAAAGGCAATTGTAGATGAAAGCAAGGCAAAATCGAAATATCATAATGAACAGTTTAAAGATGAAATGTTTGCGTCTTTAAATAAGGATTTTCCAAATCGTACCTTAGAAATGTTGGCTTTGGACAGTTCTTTAAAAACCTTAGTTATTGCTGAACCGTTTGAAGTTCAACAAATTGCAGAAAATAAAATTAAAAGTATTTTTCCTAATAAAACAACAATATCAAAAACCTATAATAATCCTAAGTTTTCAGATTTAAAGAGAAGCGCTTGTTGGCAAGGCAAATTAAATAAAAGTCAAATAACTTATATGGTTTTTTCCAAATGATGATTTGACATTTATAATTTGTTCTTATATCAACGTTGCGAATAAACGCTAAGTGCTTTTTCAAGGCAGATCATTGCATTTTTTAAAGCCTCTAAATTTAATACATAGGCTATTCTCACTTCATTCTTACCGCTTTCTTTAGAAGAGTAAAAGCCAGTTGCAGGAGCCAACATTACTGTTTGATTTTCGTAATTAAATGACTCAAGAAGCCATTGACAAAATTTATCTGCATCATCAATAGGTAGGCGAGCTATGCAATAAAAAGCACCTTTAGGCATGGGGCAGAAAACCCCAGGAATTTTATTTAAAGCTTCCACAACAAAATTTCTGCGGGCAGTATATTCCAGTTTCACATTGTCAAAATAGGACTGAGGTGTATCAATGGCTGCCTCTGCTCCCACTTGTCCAAAGGTAGGCGGACTTAAACGTGCTTGTGCAAATTTAAGTGCTGCCTGCATTACTTCAGCGTTTTTGGTTATTAAAGCACCTATTCTTGCACCACAGGCGCTATATCTTTTTGAAATTGAATCGAGTAAAATAATATTATTATCAGCTCCTTTAAGGTGCATTACTGAGGTGTATTCAGCCCCATCGTAGCAGAATTCTTTATAAACTTCATCTGAAAATAAGAACAAATCGTATTTAATCACAAGTTCCTTTAATAGTTCAAGCTCATCTTTTGAATACAAGTAACCAGTAGGATTGCCAGGATTGCAAATCATAATTGCTTTTGTTTTTGGTGAAATCAACTTTTCGAATTCAGCAATTGGGGGTAAAGCAAATCCATTTTCAATGTATGATTTTATTGGTTTTACCACTACATCAGCTTGACAAGAGAAACCGTTATAATTAGCGTAAAAAGGCTCAGGTATTAAAATTTCATCACCAGTATTTAGGCAACTCATCATAGCAATTTCAATTGCTTCGGAGCCACCACAGGTAATTAATATTTGCTCATGATTAACTTCAATTCCATGTTTGTGATAATATCCAGACAATTTTCTTCTATAACTTTCCATTCCTGCACTGTGGCTATATTCAACAACTTTTGGCGAAAAATTACGTACTGCATTCAGCATTACTTCTGGGGTTTCTATATCGGGCTGCCCTATGTTAAGGTGATAAATTTTTATTCCCTTTGCTTTTGCAGTTTCTGCAAATGGTACCAACTTACGAATTGGCGATGCTGGCATGTGTACAGCTTTTTCTGAAATTTTTGGCATAAAATGAAAATAACAATAAAAAAAATACCCTTGTCTAAAATAGACAAGGGTACAAATGTAATTAAATTATTAAATTAGTGACCAGCAGGAGCAGTAGTTGCAGGAGCAGCTGTTGGATCAGGTTTAACAACACCTTTTATACGTAAAATTTTAGATGAAGACTTAGCATTTGAAGTAACAGTGATAGTTTTTTCAAATGAACCAACTCTATCTGTTGCATATTTTACATCAATAGTAGCAGTAGCACCTGGTTTAATTGGTTCTTTTGGCCAAGTAGGAACTGTGCAACCACAAGATCCTTGGCAATTTGCTATAATTAGAGGTTCTTTACCTGTATTTTTAAACTTAAATTGGCGATTTCCATCAGCATTGTGTTCAATAGTTCCGTAGTCGATTACTTCTGAGTCGAAAGAAATTTCTGGAGCATTTGGGTTGGCAGGTGCAGCTGTATTATCTTGTGCAAATGCACCAAAAGCTGCAGCAAAGGCGATTGATAAAGTTAAGATTGCTTTTTTCATTTTTTTAAGTTTTAATTGTTATATTTATTAGGTTTATTTGATTTCGAGTGGTGATCCAGCACTGGGTTTTTTAGCTGGAAATGTTTCTTCAACAGGTATATCGTTAACTACTCCTTTTATGGTTATAGTTTTAGCAGCAGTTTGCGCATTACTGGTTATTGTAACAGTCTTAGTAAATGCTCCTATTCTTTTTGTATCGTAAGTTACTTTTATAGAAGAGCTTGCACCCGGTGCAATTGGTTCTTTTGGCCATACTGGTACTGTGCAGCCACATGAACCTTGCGCATTTGCAATAATTAGTGGCTCTTTGCCTGTGTTTTTAAAAGAAAATTCAACTGTTCCGTTATCTCCTTTATTAATTGTTCCAAAGTCATGCAATTCTTTGGTAAAGGAAATTTCAGCTAAACTAGCAGGTGCTGCAGGTTTAGATATTTGTTTAACTTCACCTACAGTAGGTGCTTTTTTTTCTTGGGCTAATCCATTGAAGGAGAGCGCAATTAATCCAATAAATAGTATTTTAATTTTCATAACTTAAATTTAAACACGTTTTATTAGCACAAATCGTGCCATAATTAGTTGGTTAAAGATAAAATTTTTGGTCGACATGATATAGAAATAAAAATGGTTCTTGAACCCAAAAAATTAATTTGAGGCCAAAGCTATTTAATTTATCAAAGTAAAACTGGATTTATACCTTAAATATAAATTAATCCAGTTTTACTTCACACAAAATTAAATACAACAATTACTTTATCAATTAATTTTGCGATGCTGGATTGGGTTTTACAACACCTTTGATACGTATTATTTTAGACGCTGTTTTTGCATTTGATGTTACAGTTATGGTTTTATCAAATGACCCCACTCTATCGGTAGCATATTTTACATCAATAACTGCAGTAGCACCCGGCATTATTGGTTCTTTGGGCCAATTTGGCAATGTACAACCACAACCTGGTTGACAATTAGTAATTATTAAGGGTTCTTTCCCTGTATTTTTAAATTTGAATTGGCGGTTTCCATCGGCACTGTATTCTATAGTTCCATAATCAATCACATCTGATTCAAATGAAATTTCGGGTGCATTGGGATTTAAATTTGTGACGGTATTGTCTTGCCCAAAAGCAAACATGATTGTGACCATCAACATGGTAAATGAGAGCATTAACTTTTTCATATTTTTGAATTTTTAAATTTAGATTTGTTAAAATTATTTTTTGATTTGAATGCATTCGATGCTGGGTTTTTCATATATCGTGCCACATTTTTATTTTAAATGTTAATTAACAAAATTAACGATGCTTTCATTTTGTTAAAACATTTGATTTAATTTAAACTTATGTATTGTTTCTCAATTGTAACTTTGCAGAAAAATGAAAATGATTTATGAGAAATGTAATTTTTAGTACTCTAATTATTATTGGTGCAGCCTTGGCTATTTATATAGGTTTTGTTGCCAAAACTAAAGACAAACCATTAAGATACTTGCCTTATTATGGCCATCATGAAACTAAGCCGAGCTTGTCAGGTAATGGAGTTGATACCATTTATAAAAGTATTGCAAACTTTAGTTTTATTGATCAAAAAGGGAATGTGGTAACACAAGAAAGCTTCAAAAATAAAATTTATGTCGCAGATTATTTCTTTTGCACTTGCCAAAGTATTTGTCCTATTATGAGTGTTCAGATGGAGAGACTTGCCGATGTTTTTAAGGATGATTCTGAAATAAAGTTCATATCACATACAGTTAATCCAGAATATGATTCGGTAAATGTATTAAATGATTATGCAACAGCACATCATGCACGTTATGGGCAATGGTATTTAGTTACAGGTAATAAAAAAGAATTATATGATTTAGCTAGAGAAAGTTATTTACTTGATGCAAGCGAAGGAGATGGTGGGGAGGATGATTTTATTCATACCCAAAACTTTGCCCTTATTGATAAGGATAGACACATTAGAGGTTATTATGATGGCACTAATCCAAAAGAAATTGACCAATTAATTAATGATATAAAACTGTTGAAAAAAGAATACATTTCTAAATCAAATTAATCTATGAAAAAAACAACAGAAAGTTCATCAAATTATCATGATTTGGAATTCATGAGTATTCATGAAATACTTTCAAATATAAACATTGAAGATAATTCGGTACCTAAAGCAGTTTCAAATTCAATTGCACAAATTGAACAAGTAGTTGATGCTGTTATACATGCTTTTAACACAGGAGGGCGATTATTTTATATAGGTGCAGGCACAAGCGGAAGGTTAGGAATTGTAGATGCCTCTGAATGTCCACCTACTTTTGGTGTTCCACATGGTTTAGTTAATGGAATAATTGCAGGTGGTGATACAGCAATCAGGAAAGCGGTAGAATTTGCTGAAGACGATTTAGAGCAGGGATGGAAGGATTTGCAATCATTTAATATAAACAATAAAGATTTGGTAATAGGTATTGCCGCTTCAGGTTCAACACCATATGTTATTGGAGCAGTCAAAAAATGCAAGGCCATGGGCATTAAAACTGCATGCATTGTTTGTAATGAAGATAGCGAATTAGCCAAAAATGTTGACCTTCCTATCACTGTTGTTGTTGGACCCGAATTTGTTACTGGTAGTACAAGAATGAAGAGTGGCACTGCACAAAAATTAGTTTTAAATATGATTTCAACAGCAAGTTTAATTAAAACTGGGCGAGTGAAAGGAAACAAAATGGTTGATATGCAACTAAGCAATAATAAATTGGTTGACCGAGGAGTAAAAATGATTATGGATGAAATTAATGTTAGTTATGAAATTGCAAATAGTCTTTTAGATAAGTACGGAAGTGTAAGAAAGGCTATTGAAGAATTTCAAAAGTCGTAAAATTTTTATGCAAGATTTAGAACCATTTTACAATTGGCGACATCTTTACATAGCTTCTGAAGATGCTCGTTCACCATTTTATGAAAGAATTTACAGTGAGTTTGAATATGATAAACAAATATATAATTATCTAATACATCCGCAATGGGATGATATTGGATCTGAAACTATGTTTATCAAAATATTGTTTGTAAATTACGATTTAAATTATGCCATAATTGAATTGATTGGTGAATGGAATGATTGTATTAACAATGATATCATGACATTAAAGCGAGAAATTATTGATTTAATGATTTCAGAAGGAATTAATAAATACATTTTAATAGGTGAAAATATCTTAAACTATCATTATTCGGATGAGAGTTATTATGAAGAATGGAATGAAGATATAGAAGATGGTTGGGTGGCTTTTATTAATTTTAGGAAGCATGTTTTAACTGAATTCCAGCGCAGTAATATTGATTATTATATTTTGCTTGGAGGGCAATTTAATGAACTTAGTTGGCGCACCTATGAACCAAATGAATTATTTGAAAAAATAAATAGTTTAGTATGGAAGCGTTTAAATTAATTTTTTTATAAAAATAATTATTGGTTTGTAAAAACAATAGTTTTAGTATATTTGCAGCGGGTAAGTCTTATACGACCAGCTCCTGCAGAACTCCCCCAGATTCGGAAGGAAGCAAGGGTAAGCGGTTGAGCGGTGCGATATAAGTAGCTTACCCATTTTTTTTGAATATCATTTTAATAACTATCATATTTTTTCAGATGAAATTTTTTATTGACACTGCAAATCTTGCACAAATTAAAGAAGCCAACGAATTAGGGGTCTTGGATGGAGTAACTACGAATCCAAGTTTAATGGCTAAAGAGGGAATAAAAGGAACTGATCTTATTTTGAAGCACTATGTTGATATTTGTAACATTGTAGATGGTGATGTAAGTGCTGAAGTTATTGCCACTGATTATGAAGGCATAATTAAGGAAGGTACAAATTTAGCTGCATTACATCCAAATATTGTTGTTAAAGTGCCTATGATAAAGGATGGCGTTAGGGCCATAAAATATTTTTCTAATCAAGGTATTAAAACGAATTGTACCTTAGTTTTTACAGCAGGGCAAGCTTTGCTTGCTGCAAAAGCTGGAGCCACCTATGTTTCTCCCTTTATTGGTCGATTAGATGATATTTCATATGATGGATTAGATTTAATTCAACAAATTGTGCAGATTTATGACAATTATGGCTACGAAACTCAGGTATTAGCAGCTTCTATTCGTCATACCATGCACTTAATTAAGTGTGCCGAATTGGGGGCCGATGTTGCTACTTGCCCTTTAAATGTCATCACAGCATTACTTAAACACCCTTTAACCGACAGTGGATTAGCTACTTTTTTAGCAGATCATGCAAAGGTAAACGCTTAATATTTTCATTTAGTGTATATTTACGGTTGAAGTTAATTATAATTTCAGCTTTATTATGGCATTATCAGTAACTCATAAAAAAATTCGAAAAATTTCGAATGGTAGTAGTTCAGTGATTAATGATTTGTTGGCTGTTGAAGAGCCAATGGAAATTAAAATTAATTATTTTAATAATACTATACCAATAGAAAAAAACATTAGTGTTACCATGCGCACTCCTGGTAATGATTTTGAATTAGCCGCTGGTTTTTTATTTACAGAAGGTATTATTAAAAATTCATCAGATATCGAGCAAATAAGCTACTGTAAAAAAGCCTTGCATGAAAATAATGAAAATGTAATTAAAGTTATATTAAAGCAAGATGCTTCAATTTATTTGAATAGTGCCGAAAGGAATTTTTATATTACTGGAAGTTGCGGAGTATGTGGTAAAGCATCAATAGAATCTATAATGCAACAATCACAGTTTAGTTGCAATTTAGACTTTCAAATACCTATTGAAACCATTTTCAATTTGGTACAGCAAATGAAAGATGTTCAAATTAATTTTAAGCATACTGGAGGCATTCATGCTTGCGGATTGTATGATCAAGAAGGAAAAATTATTTTGGTTCGAGAAGATGTTGGTCGTCATAATGCTTTAGATAAACTTATTGGTAAATTTGTTTTAGAAAATAAACTTCCGCTTCATCATTACATATTGTTATTATCAGGAAGAATTAGTTTTGAATTGGTTCAGAAGGCTGCTATGGTTGGCATTAATGTGATTTGCGGTGTTGGTGCGCCATCGAGTTTGGCAATTGAAACTGCGGAAAAATTTGGTATAACTGTGATAGGATTTTTACGTGAAGGATCAATGAATATTTATACACACGAACTTAGAATTATTGCTTAAACTTTGATGAACGAAGTTGAGCGTAACTTTAACAAAGATAAATCTTACTTTTTACGTCCGAAAAATGAGTACAAAGTTTGATTGTACTTTGCAAAGCCCATGGTTTGAGGAACATCACTATGATCGGCACCTTCAATTCTTTGGGCTTCAGAAATGGTTCCGGTATAATTTTTAAATAAAACTTCACCGTTTGTTTCAATAGGAATAAATTTATCTTTAGTCCCATGAATCCAATAAAACGGTTGTTGTATTTTTTTTATTCGATCGTTATTATCGCATTTAAATGTAGTAAAAAACAACGGATCAAGATTAAGTGCAGCTCCATCATTAATTAAGGTAGCCACAGAGGCAAAAGGGGCTTCTAGAGCAATGCAAAATGGCTTATAACTAGGCGGGGTATAATAAGTTGCATATGTTGCTGCTGCGCATCCAAGGCTGAACCCATAAATGGCGTATCTTTGAGCTAAAACACCTTTTTCTTTGATCCAATTAATGGCTGCATTAGCATCAGCATACATACTTTCTTCGGTGGATTTACCATCAGACATGCCATAACCTCTATAATCAATCATAAGCACACCAAAATTTAATTTTCCACCAGTATGAGCAAGTAGTTTGGCTCTTTGCCAATAAAAATCCATGTGGTCTTTATTCCCATGAAAATAAACAATTACAGAATCATTGGCAATAAGTTCTTTATTTCCTACTTTTTTAAAATCTCCGATATAAATAGCCCAAATTTTAGTTGAATCTGCTTCATCTTTAGCTTTTGATTTCAATTGAAAAACATGGATAGATGAATCAGGAATATAATAATCCTCATTTAGCCTAAAATCAACTGTTCCGCCATAATCATCCAATTTGTATTCAGTAATTTTACTAGGGTTAAATAAATTATCATTTAAATTTTTCTTACAAGAAAGAAGTCCGAGTAAAATGACAATGGTTAATATGGTTTGATTCAATTTTCTCATTCAATTAAAATTTATAGCTGGCTCCAAAATAAATACCCATTCCACCATAAGGAATGATTGGTTTTAAATATTCAACAGGTCCGTAGTCATTTCTTCTAAATGGAACCAGATATTTGAATTCAGCTTGAAACATGAATCCTTTTTTTGTATTCCAAACATAACCAACTTGCGGACTAGGAAACCAAAGATTAGCTTGCTTTTCACCATTTATTTTTCTTGAATTTGGCTCAAACCAATTACATAAACCTGCATAATAATAATTTTCATTTAAAGGGTTTCTTTTTATGAAATTTACATCAATTTGTGGGTATAGTTTATTGATGGAGTCCTTTTTCAAGTAATTTAATGAAGGAGCAATAGTTACTGCATATTTTGCTGAGTCATTATTGATAATATATCTATTAAAACCAACTTCCATTTGTAAATTTCCATACAGGGCAGCAGTTGGATGAAAAGAAGCAAAAAGTGTTGTAGTATCTGTTAAGCCTCTGGAGTATGTTATAGAGGTATAAGGCACCGGGGTAATGGCTTTTCCGTAATGAATTAATGGGCCACCAAGAGAAGCGCTTACTCTGTTTTCTTTATAGCAAAGTGGCATTATTGCACGCGTAGGAGCGCAGGAATTTAAAAATGCTAGCATTCCTAAAAAAACGATAATTCGGGTAATATACAACTTCATAAGGCAAATTAAAGCATTTTAGATTAAAAAATTGCAAGCAATTAGTAAAGATTAAATGAATTTTTCAACAATATAGCAACTTTTTTGTCAATAGGATAGGTAAAATCATCATCGTTCATATCCTTCAATTGAATCCATCGTAGGCTCTGAGCACCATGCAAAGGTTTAAAATCAAATTTTTTAGTACTAATAGCAATTGAATTTGTATTTTTTCTTTGAACTAAATAATAGATAGAAATAAGCTGATGATTTGAGTTAAAAAATGAAGGAACAAAAAAATCGGTGGTATAAAAATGGCTTAAAATATTTATCTCTAAATTTAGCTCTTCTATAAATTCGCGTTTTAAGCAATCAATGAGGCTCTCTCCTATTTCATGTCCTCCTCCAGGAAATTTAGTCATGTAAATTTCTTTGTAATATTCATCACTCACCAATACGGCATTGTTTTCAATTAACAAACCATATACTCTTATATTATACATTTTAGCAATTTAAAATTTTCGACCAATCCATTTATTGTAATTTTCGGCCTGCTCTGCAGATATGGAGTCACTTTTCATTACCCAATATGTTTTATAATACATTTTTTTACTTGGCTCTAAATTAATTTGACGAGTTTTTCCTTCGGTAATCACATTTAATGTAAAAGACTCTCGCCAAAAATAATTACACCATTCGTTTAAATTGTTTTTTACTTCAAAACCATTGACGCCAATAATTTTATCTTTCACGCACAAACCAGCATTCTCTGCTAGTGAATTGGGGAAAATTGATTGAACTATGGTTTCATTATTTTGTTCTGTTGTTTTGAATCCAAGAAAAGATTCATAAGGTTTTTTTGATGCTACAATTGAAAGCTCAAGTCCAAAATAATCTAGGCATTCGGTTAGTAAGTCATTAAATGGTTTTACTCCATCCACTAATTGAAAAAAGAAATTGTTCCAGTTTTGCCCTGTAACATTTTCAATAATAGTTTGATAATCGTGAGCGGTATAGCCAACTTTATTTTTACCAAAATCATTGTATAAAGTTAACATTACATCATCTAATGAAGCTTTATTATTTGTTTGCTTTCTGATTAAGGCATCTGCCATAAAGGCCAGTAAACAGCCTTCGGTATAAATTGAAACTTTTCGGTTGGGCACTCCTGGCACATATCCATCAAGCCAGGTATCAAAAGAAGATTGGGCTACACTATAATTAAATCGTCCATGATTATCGAGGTGCTTTTGAATTTGTTGAGTTAAAGTTCTAAAATAATCGGCATCAGAAAATATACCTGAACGATAGAGCATTAAATCGCCATAATAGGTGGTTATGCCTTCATAAATATACCCGGTAGTTGCATAATTTTCAGTGTTGTATTTATAGGGCATCATTTCTTTTGGGCGAATATTTTTCACATTCCATGTATGAAACAATTCATGTGAACTCACTCCTAAAAGTTCGTCATAAAGCTCCTTTCGCATTAAATTATAAGAAGGTCCAATAGCAATTACTGTTGAATCGGCATGTTCCACGCCATGATAAAATTGATAAGGTAAAACTTGAATAATAAAATGATATCGCTCAGTTGGAAATGATTTAAATAGCACAAATTGTTCATTTATAAAAATGAAGAAATCACCAATAACTTTTGCCCAATCTGGTTTACATTCGCCTTGAAACCAAATATTAAACTCTACTCCATCTAAAACAAACAAATTATGCTGAAGACTATCGCTACAAATAAAAGGAGTATCCACAAGGCAATGATAATCATTAGCAATAGCCTTAATAATTTTATTATTTTCTTTTGAAATTGTTTCTAAAACATTGAGTGCCCCTGCTATTTTGTAGTTGCTAGGGACGATAATTTCCAATCTACAAGGCTCATCTATTTTTTGCTCAAAATAGAGCAAGCAATTGATGGGATTTACATAAAGTTGATTTTCATCAAGCCAGGTACTACCTGCATTTAATTCAGCTGCATAATAGGTGTAAACTATTTTTACTACACTGTCGCCATTCGTATTAATGTGCCATTTGTCTTTTGTGATTTTCTTAAAAGATAATGCTTCATTTTTTGAGTTGAATACTTCAAATTTTTGAATATTCTTTGCAAAATTTCCTAACTCATATCTTCCAGGGCGCCATGATGGTAATTGAATTTCTACATGAGGAAGAGCAATGTTTTCGATATTACATTCAATATCGATATAATGTCTGTTTGGCTGGTTGAAAGAGATTTTATATTGCATAACATGAACTTAGTTACACAAATTAAAGCATAAGTAAAAAAGAATTAATGAGTAAAGCAGGAATTGAATTAACAATTTGAATGTTAATTAAACTCATACATGATTAAATCTCAACAAAAAAAATAAAAACTCAGAAAAATCAGAGTGAGTTTAATTGTTCTTCTATTAATTTTATTTTGGTTTTTGCATCTTCCATTTTTTTGCGTTCATTGGCAATAACTTCAGGTTTTGCATTCGCAACAAACTTTTCATTGCTTAGCTTTTTATTTACTGAATCAAGGAAACCATTAAGGTAATTTAATTCTGTTTGATACTTTATTTTCTCTGCATTTAAATCAATAGATTGAGATAATGGAACAAAATACTCTGTTGTTCCAACCATGAAATTAATTGCTCCAGTTGGCTTTTCGTGCATAATTTCAATAGAATTTATGTTTGCAGTTTTTTTAATAATGGCATCAAAATTTTGGTTTCTTTCAGCTGAGTCTTTAGTAAAAAGCTGCCAAGTTTCCTTTGGAGAAATACCTTTTTGGTTCCTCAAGTTTCTAATTTGTTGAATTACTTCTGAAGCATTAGCAAAAGACAATAAAATTTCTTCATCTACACTGCCAACTTTTGGCCAAGTAGCAATAACAATGGAATCATTTTCAGTTCTATCTTCAATCAAATGCCATAACTCTTCGGTGATAAAAGGCATGAATGGATGAAGAATTTTTAATAGATTTCCGAAATAAGTAATTGTTTGATTATAGGTAATAGCATCAATAGGTAAAGACTTTCCATCAACAAAATCGGGTTTAATCATTTCTAAATACCAAGCGCAAAAGTCATCCCAAACTAATTTGTAAGTTGTCATTAAAACCTCGCTCATGCGGTATTTGCTGTACAAATCGTTAATCACAGCTAACTGCTGATTGAAACGAGATTCGAACCAAGCACAAGCTAGCTTACTGTTTTCTGGCTGTATCTTATGTGCTTCAACTTCAAAACCTTTAATTAAACGAAAAGCATTCCATATTTTATTATTGAAGTTCCGGCCTTGTTCAATTAGGATTTCATCGAAGGGCAAATCGTTGCCAGCTGGGGAGGTTAACAACATACCCATTCTTACCGCATCTGCACCATTTTTAGCAATTAAATCTAAAGGATCAGGGCTATTTCCAAGTGACTTACTCATTTTACGGCCTAATTTATCGCGTACAATTCCTGTAAGATAAACATTGGTAAAAGGCTTCTGACCACGGTATTCATAACCTGCAATAATCATACGAGCTACCCAAAAGAATAAAATTTCGGGAGCAGTTACTAAATCATTTGTTGGATAATAGTATTTTATGTCAGCATTATCTGGGTCTTTAAAACCATCGAAAACGCTTATAGGCCAAAGCCATGAGCTAAACCAAGTATCAACCACATCATCATCCTGCCTTAGTTTGGAGATAGAGGAATCATTAAATGTGCTTTTATATTTTTCAAGTGCCTCATCATGTGATTTAGCCACCACAAAGTTTCCTTTGTTATCATACCAAGCAGGGATTTGTTGTCCCCACCACAACTGGCGACTAATGCACCAATCGTGCACATTTTCCATCCAATGTTTGTATGTATTTACAAACTTTTCAGGAATAAGATTTACTTCATTATTAAGCACGGCATCTAAAGCAGGTTTTGAGATTTTATCCATCTTCAAAAACCATTGCATACTTAACTTAGGCTCAATCACGGCATCAGTTCTTTCGCTGTATCCCACCTTGTTTTTAATATCCTCAATCTTAACAATATGTCCAGCTTCTTCTAAATCTTTGGCAATTTTTTTACGTACTGCGAAACGGTCTTCCCCAATATAAAATCTAGCAGCCTCACTCATGGTGCCATTTGCAGCAATGGTATCAATCACTTCTAACTTATGTTTAACACCTAAATTATAATCGTTGATATCGTGTGCTGGAGTTACTTTTAAGGCACCAGTTCCAAACTCCATATCAATATAATCATCAAAAATAATAGGCACTTTACGTTCAACAAAGGGAATCAAAGCGAATTTTCCTTTTAAATGTTTGTATCTTTCATCCTCAGGATGCACGCAAACAGCAGTATCCCCTAAAATTGTTTCGGGACGAGTAGTTGCAATGGTAATACATGCATTATCAGGAAGAAATGAACCATCCTCATTCACTAATTTATAATTTACATAATAAAGTTTAGCATTGGTTTCTTTATGTATTACCTCTTCATCAGAAACAGCAGTCATTCCAGCAGGATCCCAGTTCACCATACGCACCCCACGATAAATTTGACCTTTGTTATACAAGTCAATAAATACATCAATTACCGCTTCGCTCAAATCCTCTTCCATGGTAAAGCGAGTTCGATCCCAATCGCATGAAGCACCAAGTTTTTTGAGTTGTTCAAGAATTATTCCTCCATACTTTTCTTTCCACTCGAAAGCATATTTTAAAAATTCTTCACGCGTTAAGTCAGATTTTTTAATCCCTTTTTCTTTCAATAAATTTACGACTTTTGCTTCTGTGGCTATAGACGCATGATCAGTTCCAGGTACCCAACATGCATTTTTACCTTGCATTCGAGCGCGTCTAATGAGCACATCTTGAATGGTATTATTAAGCATATGGCCCATGTGCAATACTCCAGTTACATTGGGAGGCGGTATTACAATGGTGTAAGGTTCACGTTGATCAGGTGTTGACTTAAAGAATTTTTTCTCTAGCCAATATTGATACCATTTATCTTCAATATTTGCTGGATTGTATGTTTTAGGAATTTCCATAATTTTAATATGAGGTTGCGAAAATAAGGAAATATTAGAAAGTCTCTCTAGATTCATTCACACAAAAATTAAAATTTTATAAGCTCCGTGCCTAAAATTAGCTTTACTTAAGGTAGTTCGAAAAAAAAATTATTTTGCCGTATTATTTTAATCTTATCAGAAAGAAAATTAATTGCTTGAATATTTTTTAACAGCATAAAAAAGTTGTTTATCTAAAGTTAATTGCCTTTTACATGTCATCCCAAATTAGCGAGGCATACAATGTTGAATATTAACAAATTAGTGCTGAAAATTAAATGAATAAAACGCTAATCAACAAATTAAAAAAAATTTAAATTTGATTTTATTAACCTTTGAAAAAGCTCATTCTATATCTGCCAATTTTGTTGTTATTTTATAGTAACTCCATTCGGTTTATACCTAAACCAGATGAGTTAAATTATAAGATGCATGCGATGTTTATTTACCATTTTACCAAGTATATCAATTGGCCAGAATCAGAGTCAAATACTGAGTTTATAATTGGTGTTGTTGGTGTTACTCCATTAAAGGATGAATTGCAACACATTATAAAAACAAAAAATATCAATAACAAAAAGGTGGAGTTGATACAATTGAATGAAAATTCTGAGGAATTAAGAAAATGTCAAATTATATTTATATCTGAAAAAGAGAGTAAAAGTATTTCAAAGATTTATTTAGCAACTGAAAAAAATCCTGTTTTAATTATCAGTGAAAAAACTGGAATGCTTTCAAGAGGTGCGAGCATTAATTTTTTGGTCATCAATGAAAAATTACGATTTGAGATAAGCAAATCAAATGTTACCTCACACAATTTAAAAGTTAGTAATGAACTATTAAAGTTAGCTTCAGATGTGCAATAAAAAAATTTTAAAATTGGAATTTAGAAGATTTTTTGTGCTAATCATAGCATGTTTAAATTTTCCATTGATAGGTTACGGACAAGATTCAAGTAAAACTAATTTAGAAGAACTTAGTCTTGAAGAATTGCTCAATATTAAAGTAACTGTGTCATCCGGTAAACAGGACATTTTATCAGATGCCGCAGGTGTGGTATCTATAATAACCTCTGAAGAAATTAGGTACAGTGGAGCTCGTGATATGATTGACATTTTAAGGAAAGTACCAGGAATAGATTTTGGGCAAGATGTTGAGAATATAATAGGTGTTGGCATGAGAGGAATGTGGGCTCAAGAAGGAAAAGTATTGTTATTAATTGATGGATTAGAAATGCATGAAACTATTTACAGCACCTTACAATTTTTGCAGCATTACCCAATTTTTAATATCAAACAAATAGAAATAATCAGAGGGCCAGGCTCAGTCATTTATGGTGGTAATGCAGAATTGGCTGTTATAAACATAATTACAAAAAAAGGAGATGATAACAAAAGCATTACATTAAACACGCAATATGGCCAATTAGATGGATTAACAGCAAGAAAACAAGCATCTCTCTCAATTGGAAACTCTTGGAAAAATGGGCTTTCAATAAATATTTTTGGAATGATCAATGAAGGCAATTTAAGTAATCATTATATTGAAGGAAATGACAGCATTATGTCCATAAACTATAAAGATAGCTCAAAGGTTTCAGGCAATATGTTGATAGGCCATTTCAAATTTAAACAAACAGAATTAAAGTATATATTTGATGAGCATTCACATGATGTAAGTAATAGTGACTTTGGGTATAAACACCTCAGTCATATTTTTAATGTAAAGCATACCATAAAAATTAAGGAAAAATTAAGTATCATCCCTCAATTGTTTTTTAAATCACAATTTCCGTGGAATTACACCAATGCAAGTCATGATTCAATTTACAATGAAAACTATTACACAAGTCGTTCAGAAGCCAATCTTACTGCCCAGTATGAGGCAAATCAGGTTTATTCATTTTTGATGGGCATTAGATATTTGGCTGATCACGCTGAATTTTACAAATCGACCAGCAATATAGTATTTAATTACAATGGAGCATCTAAAGTTGACTATAATAATTTTGCCGTATTTACTCAAGCTAATTTAAAATGGAAAGTGTTCACATTGGTGCCAGGCTTGAGATTTGAAAAACATAATGTATACGGAGCAGTAATTGTTCCAAGAATAAATTTAACCAAAAAAATTGGCAAATGGAATTTAGAATTGCAGTATAACGAAGCCTTTAGAGCTCCTTCCATTCTTAATATTGATTTAAATTCGGACATTAAACCAGAAAAAACATATGACAAGGAAATAGAATTAAGTTATCGTGTAAATAACAACAGTATAGCCTCTTTAACACTTTTCCATATTGACATATTAAATCCAATAATTTACACTTCCAACAGCTTTATTGAGCAATATGAAAATGATCAAAGAACAGGAAGCATGGGTTTTGAAACAGAATATAAATATAAAAGTGATCAACATAATTTTTCAGTTAATTATTCGTTTTACATTCCCAATCAAAATAAAGTTGATGAATTTGATGTTGAAGGGCACTCCAATATTTTATTAGCCTTTCCCAATCATAAGGCTGTAGTAAATTACTCCATATTTTTGACTAAAGGCTTGTTTATTAATTTCAATGAAATTTTTTACAGTTCCCGATATGGATATAATGCGCAAGATGTTTTATATGCTGAAGGCCCAGTATTTTTGACCGGTTGTTTTATAGGAATTAGAAATTTAACTCAAGGTTTAGATTTAGGCATTGGAGTGAATGATGCATTTAATGAAAAGTATAAATTTATACAAGCTTATCGTTCAGGTAATGATGCGCTTCCGGGGCCAGGAAGAGAATTTTCCATAAAGTGTCGATATAATTTAGAGTTTAAAAAATAGTCGAAATGAAGCTCAGACAATTCAGAATAAGTTTATCAAGCAGAATTTTTTTGAGTTTCTTTATTTTGATTTTGGCATTCACAGTTAATGCAATTATTACCTACATTACTATTGACAACAACATTAGCATTTCAAATAAAATTTTCAATAATTCAAATCCTTCACTCCAAAATCTAGAGAGATTTAAATTATTAGTGAACGAGTCGAAAATGTTTAGCACCAATTGGGTGTTTTTACCAGCAAAATCAACTGATAAAAAGCAATTGCTTGATATACATCAAATAAAATACCCAGAACAACGTGAAAAGCTCCAAAATTTAGCTTCTCAGTGGTACAGCAATCAAGGTGACAGTTTAAAATCAGTATTTAATAAATTTGAAAAATTACTTACAACGGAAAAAAGAATAATTTCTCTATTGAATTCTTTTGAAGATTATGAAGACCCTGTGAAAAAAATGGAGTCAGAGTTTATCATTGAGGATGAAATATTGCCAATTACTGAAAATATTTTGAATAGTATTAACTCACTAATTGAGGACAAAAAATTAGAAATTACAAAAGATGAAGCTGAGTTGGTGAATGGAATTTTACGTTTAAGAATTATAGTAATAGTATTATCCTTATTGCTCATATTATTGGCATTAGCTTTTAGTCTTTATACTAGCAGATACATTTCAAAACCAATAATTAAAATAAAGAACATAATTAATAATTTAGGTTTAGGTATCATCAATGAAATTCATCAACCAAATCAAAAAGATGAAATTGCAGACATTATTAATTCGGTTAACAACTTATCGCAATCATTACTTTATACTTCTTCATTTGCCAATGAAATAGGGAAAGGTAATTTTGAAGCAAGCTTTAAGCCATTGAGTGATGAAGACACTTTGGGTAAGTCATTACTTACCATGCGTGATAATTTGCAAAAAACTGAGGCCAAATTGCACGAAGCACAAGAACTTACAAGCAATGGAAGTTGGGAATATG
Organism: Bacteroidia bacterium; assembly: GCA_035439485.1. Taxonomy (GTDB): domain Bacteria; phylum Bacteroidota; class Bacteroidia; order UBA4408; family UBA4408; genus CAIKXD01. The sequence continues at coordinate 3,064 of DAORKI010000005.1, read as the reverse complement.
ATTTAATTACAAAGAAACTGGTATTTTCAAAAATTTCATATAAAATAATACAATGGGATTTAACAGATGAAAATCCTCAAATTATTGAATATCTAAAAAGAATACATCCAGAAGATTTATCCTTGCATCTAGATAAAATTAATAAAGCAACACAAGAAGGAATTTCTCAAACCTATGACTTGCGTATAATCTTGCCCAATAAGTCGATTAAAAATATTCAGAAAATTGTTAAGCCAATAAAGAATGAAGCAGGCGAAGTGGTTAAATTGTTTGGGACAATTTTGGATATTGATGAAAGAAAGAAATTTGAGTTAGATTTAATACAAGCTAAGAATGATGCAGAGCAAGCCACTAGAGTAAAGTCACTATTTTTGTCGAATATGAGTCATGAAATGCGCACTCCAATGAATGCTATTATTGGATTATCTGACTTGTTGGTAGAGGAAAGATTAGATACAAGTGTATTGGAAAAAATATACTCGATAAAACATTCAGGTGAAAATTTACTAAAAATCATTAATGAAATTTTAGATTTTTCGAAGGTTGAAGCAGGTAAAATTACTTTAGAACAAATAGATTTTGATTTGGAACAAGTGCTTGAAGGGGTCATTAAAACTCTTGATTTTAAAGCTAAAGCAAAGGGATTAATTTTCAATTCGTTTATAGAAGAAGGAGTCCCTAAATTATTGGTTGGTGACCCTTATAGGTTAAATCAAATTTTGCTTAATTTAGTAGGAAATGCGATTAAGTTTACTGCAAGCGGTAGCGTTAAAATTGAGGTTAAATTAAAAATAAAGAATGACACCATGGTGGTGTTGAATTTTGCTGTAATAGATACAGGCATTGGTATTGCAGAAGATAAACAACATCTTATTTTTGAAAGTTTTAGTCAGGCTCAAAACGATCACTCTCGTAAATATGGAGGAACGGGACTTGGTTTAAGTATTACAAAAAAGTTGATAGAATTAATGGGCGGAGAGTTGAATTTGACAAGTAAGGATAAGCAGGGTTCTCATTTTTATTTTTCGATTCAATATAAAATAGGTGATGAAAAAATTCAAAATAAAGAAGACCAACCAGAACTAATTAACCACCTTGATGGAATAAGTATACTCTTAGTTGAGGATAATGCTATGAATCAGTTTGTGGCTTTTCAAATATTAAAAAAATGGAATGTTATTGTTGAGTCAGCAATAAATGGCAAACACGCATTGGCCTTACTAGAGAAAAAAGAATATGATATTATTTTGATGGATTTGCAAATGCCAGAGATGGATGGTTATGAAACCACAGAACTTATCAGAAATCCATCAAGCCCAGTATTGAATCACCGTATTCCAATTGTTGCGGTTTCAGCTGATGCGTTTACCGAAACAAAAGAAAGAGCTCTTGCTTTAGGGATGAATGAATTTATTACTAAGCCAATTAATAAAACTGAATTATTCAATTGTTTGAATAAACTGTCAAAGAAAGAAGGTCTAAAAAAACAACATACCATTAAACCACTTGCCTATTCTGAGATAATTAATCTTGGTGGTATAATCAAAATAGCTGAAGGAAACATTGATTTTGTTGAAGAAATATTGAAATTATACCTCATGGAATTACCAGTAATAATGTTAGAAATGAGGAATTTTGCGTCTGAATCAAATTGGTATGCTATTGTAGAGCTTATTCCTAAATTAAAAAGCATAGTTAGTAATTTAGGATTAACCGCAGTTCGAGAAAATATTAATTCTATTGAATCGATTTGTTTGAGGAAAGAACAATTGGATTTGATTCCTATTTTGATTGAAGAACTTGCTTTAAACTTTGAAACAACTTATGTTCAATTGCATGAAAAAATTAAAAAACATCATTTGTAATTGAATACCATTATCTTTAAAAGCTAGATTCTTAGGTAGATTTAGGCATTTGAAAAAATTATAAATTACATATTTAATATAATATTAACCTTTGTTATACGTTGAAAAAATTTAAAATGATCAATAAAAAAAAACTCGGTCTCACATATTCAATAATAAGTTTTCTAGTGTTTTTTTGCCATGTTCAAATTATGGCACAAACCAATGATGCCAACTATATAAGCCAATTAGAGTTATGGCATCAAAACCGTGAAAATAACTTAAAAAAAGAAACTGGTTGGCTTACAGTTTCTGGTTTGTTTTGGTTAGAGGAAGGTGAAAATACATTCGGAAGTGCAAAAGAAAATAAAATTGTATTTCCAGAGGGAAAGGCTGATTTAAAAATAGGAAGTTTTATCTTATTGAATGATGAAGTGAGATTAACTATTTTACCTCATGTGGTTGTAAAAAGAAATGACACCTTATTCAATACAGGAATAATATTTAGCAAAGAAATTGAAGAACAAAGTGTTATACTTGAGCATAAAAAACTACGTTGGTTTATTATCAAAAGAGGGAAGAAATATGCAATTCGTTTGCGTGATTTGGAAAGTGATGCTCGATTAAATTTTACACATATTGACAGGTTTCCAGTTGATGAAAAATGGAAAATAAATGCCACATTTGAAGCTCCAAAAAATAAAAAAACCATTCCTATCCATGATGTTATTGGAAATACCACCGAAACTGAATTTGGAGGCACATTAAAATTTGAAATTGACGGAAAACCATTTTCTCTAGATGCTACATTAGAGGGCGCAGATGATTTATTTATTGTTTTTGGAGATTACACCAACGGAGTAAAAACTTATGGTGCAGGACGATTTTTATATGCCAAGAAACCGAAGGATGGGAACAATGTAGTTTTAGACTTTAATAAAGCATATAATCCACCATGTGCCTTTACGGATTTCGCCACTTGCCCTCTACCACCCGATCAAAATAAACTTTCTATTGAGGTGTTGGCTGGTGAATTAAAGTATGGCAATCATTAATCCCTGAAATAAGCTTTGAATGCGCTAAAATTGCCATAAAATAATTACAAAATATATCGTAAAAAAACGGGTAAAACGTAAATAAACCCAGATTACGCATTAGAAATGTATAAACGATAAAGAAATTGTAAATCAGATTTTTACAAATCTGATAACATTTTCTAA
>DAORKI010000004.1:0-74108 GCA_035439485.1 Bacteroidia bacterium | reverse complement strand
CTTCTGACGAAGCAGGAAATGAAGCAACTGCAACTAAAACCGTAATTGTTGAAAGTAGTAAATTAGCTGGTTCTTATTCTTGTTCTGATATTGTAACAGGTTCAACTGTTCCTTCTTTTCCAAACGGTAATTACGATTATGACGCTACCGTTACTCAATCTTCTACAACTTATAACAAGTTATTGATTGAAAACTTTGGTGGATTTGGTTCTGGATTCTCAGTTTATGCAACTGTTACTGGAACTGCTATTACCATTCCTTCACAAACAGTAACACAACCTGGCTCAGGTGGTGCAACAATTACTGTTTCTGGTTCAGGTACTTATTCAGGAACAAACAAGAAAATTTTAACCTTTAACTATACTACAGATGGTTATGGTAATGGAACAGTTACTTTGACCAAACAATAATCCATTTTTCTTTTTAAGGAAAGAGATTGTAAATTTTTACAATCTCTTTTTTTTTTGACTCAATTGTATGTTTATAAACTCCTTTAAAGCCTTAGCCAAGCAAATTTTATTACTAATTTTAGTATTTGCTTTCGCAAGAATTGTATTTTATATATACAACCATGAGTATTTTAATATTAATTTTTTAGCAAACGCCATATTTTATGGCATGAGGTTCGATTTAGTAGTCGTTTTTTTGCTGAACGGTCCACTTTTTATTTTATTAATGCTTCCTTTCAAATTTGTTGAAAATTGGCTTTTTAAAAAAATATACCAAGTTCTTTTCGTATGTGTTAATGGAATTGTCCAAGTCTTCAATTTTATTGATGTCGGCTTTTATGAATTTATTCAAAAGAGATCAACCTTTGATTTATTTAAAACATTAGGCGGGGAGAATGATGGAAGGCAAATAATAATTACCTATATACTTGATTATTGGGCTCTATTGGTATTGTGGCTTATGGTGATTTGGTCCATGATAAAATTTTTACGCTTTCCTGAAAAGTTGAATACAGATGTAGACACAAAAAAGAAAATTCAAAGTATTTTTTATACTATCATTTTTGTTTTACCAATTATAATTATTGGTTCAAGAGGAGGCTTGCAATATAGACCAATTGATATGATTTCTGCCACGGCATACGCTGAAGGAAAAAATGTTTCATTGGTTTTAAACACACCATTTTGCATCATCAAATCGGCTAATAAAGCCCAATTAGAAAAGCGCAATTATTTTAATTCATCAGCAATAAAAAAATATTATAAAACCACCCATCTTAAAACAGATACTTTGGCTTTCGTGCAAAAAAATGTGGTTATAATTATTTTAGAAAGTATAGGCAGCGAATATACAGCACTAGCAAATGATAAAGCATCGTTGACTCCATTTTTAGATAGTTTATCAAAAAAAAGCACAAATTTTATACATGCCTATGCTAATGGTAAAACATCCATTAAAGGTATTCCAGCTGTGATAGCTGGTATTCCCACATTATTTGATGGTTCTTTTACTTATTCAGCATACAACGCCAATAATTTTGAAAGCATAGCTTCATTATTAAAGAAGAAGGGTTATTCAAGTTCTTTTTTTCATGGCGGAAATAATGGTACCATGGGATTTGATGTTTTTTCTAAAGCAGCTGGATTCGATAAATATTATGGAAGAAATGAGTATCCAAATCAAAAAGATTATGATGGGCATTGGGGTATTTTTGATGAGCCTTTTTATCAGTTTTTTAAGTCAAGGCTTGACCAACAAAAGCAACCATTTGTTTCATCTTTCTTCTCCTTATCATCACACCATCCATATACAGTTCCTGAAAGGTATAAAAATAAATTTAAAGGAAACTCACTAGAAATTTCAGCAAGTGTGCAATATGCTGATTACGCGTTGCAAGAGTTTTTTGAAGAAGCCAAACATACAAATTGGTATAAAAATTCTTTGTTTGTTATCACGGCAGATCATACTTCTATGTCAAATAATTCAAAGTATCAAACAGATGTAGGTATTTATAGTATTCCATTATTGTTTTTTGATCCGAGCGATAACCAAGGTAAAGAGGAAATTGGGACTATTCAACAAATTGATATAATGCCATCTATTTTAGGAAAGCTACATTATAATTTGCCTTATTTTGCCTATGGGAATGATTATACAGAAAATAAACTGCATTATGCTGTTTCTTTCAATGGGCAATGTTATCAATTGATAACTGATCAATATTGTTTACAATTTGATGGTGAAAAATCGTTGGCCATCTATGATATTAAAAACGATCAGTTTCTAAAGAATAATTTAATAAAAAGTATAAATCTGAAGCTCGAAGAAGATTTATTGAAATCTATCATTCAAACCTATAATCAATCCTTAATTGAAAATAAAATGACATTAAAAAAGTAGCTCAAAAAGCTGATTCAATATGCTTTGTTACTGTTTTATTTCCTTCCTTTATTATGGCTATGATATCAAATCGAATTTCAACCTCTAAGGCATTAGCTTCGCAATAGGCTTCAGCAGCATCTTTCAGCATTTTTTGTTTCTTTAAATGAACTGCTTGTTCGGGTTTTAAAAAAGTGTCAGAACTACGTGTTTTTACCTCAACAAAAATAATAAGGTTATTTTGCTTGGCAATTATGTCGACTTCGGCTTTGCGCCAGCGCCAGTTGCTTTCAAGTATTTGATAGTTTTTTTTCCGTAAAAAAATTAAAGCTAAATTTTCACCATGATTTCCAAGCTCGTTGTGCTGTGCCATTTGTTTTTAGTAACTTAGCTTTACAGTATTATTTTTAACTTCCAAATTGGCAGCTAAACCAATAGGCAAAGCTAAATTTCTATCAATATGACCACAAGGAAAATCGAAACAAATAGGATAATTTTTATCTCTTAAATGATGGGCAACAATTTCTTGGGCTGTTTGGCCAAAGGGTACCAAATTATCTTTCATGTCGCTCATACCTCCAACTATTAAACCTGCCAATGCATCGAATTTACCTGCTCTTTTAAGACTTAATATCATGCGGTCAATATGATATAAATATTCATCCAAATCCTCTAAAAATAAAATTTTACCATTGGTGTCAATATCGGATTTGCTGCCTTGCATGGCATAAAGTAATGATAAATTTCCGCCAACAACAGGGGCATTTGCGCTTCCAATTTTATATAAAGATTGATTTAAAGATGCACTAAAGTCGTAATCAAATTTGATTTTTTTACCCATTAAAAAATGAAATAAAGAAGAGGTTGCTTCTTCATTTTTTGCAAAATTAATGGGCATAGTGGCATGGAGACTCGCCAAGTTATAATTGTGTAAAGTACTATGAAGTACAGTTACATCGCTGTAACCAATAATCCATTTAGGATTTTCAAATAAAGGTGTAAAATCAATATGATCAATAATACGCATGGTACCATAACCACCTCGAGCTATAAGAATCGCCTTTACTTCTAAATCATTAATACATGCTTGAATATCACTACATCGTTGTTCATCATGGCCAGCAAATTGATGATGTTCGTTAAATAAATTATCTGCAAATTTTACTTTGAAACCAAAGCTTTCGGTAGTTTTTACTGCATTTTCTAATTCTTGAGCACTAATTTTTCGGGCGGTGGCAGTGATGGCTATGGTATCGCCTTTTTTAAGAAAAGGTGGTATAATCATTATCTATTATATTTGTGGGCTAAATTAAAAAATTATTAAAGTGTTGGCATTGTTATTTTGAACGAATCAAGTAAAAAAACTGCCTTGAAAATAAATTTGTATGTCGAAAATTAATTATAACAGAACTACCGTTACCGCAGCTCTACCTTATGCCAATGGGCCAGTACATATTGGACATTTAGCAGGTTGTTACTTACCAGCCGATATTTATGTTCGCTATTTACGCCTGAACAAAAAGGATGTTTTATTTATTTGCGGAAGTGATGAACATGGCGTTCCCATTACTATCAAAGCCAAAAAAGAAGGAGTTACGCCTCAGCAAGTGGTGGACAAATACCATAAAATGATGGGCGATTCATTTCATGAATTTGGAATTAGCTTTGATATTTACTCCAGAACATCAAGTAAGACACACCATGAAACAGCAGGTGATTTTTTTAAAGTTTTGTATAATAAAGGCGTTTTTACTGAAGAAATTACACAACAATATTTTGATGAAACTGCTAATCAATTTTTGGCAGATCGTTATATTATGGGAACATGTCCAGTTTGCAGCAATGAAAATGCATATGGCGATCAGTGTGAGCGTTGTGGTAGTACGCTTAATGCTACTGATTTGATTAATCCACACTCTACATTATCTGGTAATAGGCCTATCTTAAAAGAAACCAAAAATTGGTTTTTGCCTTTAGATAAATTGTCGCCAAAAATTTTGGCTTATATTGAAAGTCACAAAGATTGGAAAACCAATGTTTACGGACAATGTAAAAGTTGGTTAGTAAGTGGTGATGGATTGCAACCAAGGGCCATGACTCGTGATTTGGATTGGGGAGTTCCCGTGCCTGTTGAAGGTGCAGAAGGTAAAGTTTTATATGTTTGGTTTGATGCTCCCATTGGATACATTTCGGCCACCAAGGAATTTGCAAAACAAATTAATAAATATGAATCTTGGAAAGATTGGTGGCAAAAGGATGATACACGCTTGATTCATTTTATTGGAAAAGATAATATTGTTTTTCATTGTATAATATTTCCTGCAATGCTTATGGAACATGGTGATTTTATATTGCCAGAAAATGTTCCAGCTAATGAGTTCCTTAATTTAGAAGGAGATAAAATTTCTACTTCGCGTAATTGGGCTGTTTGGCTTCATGAGTATTTAAATGATTTTAAAGATATGCAAGATGTTTTAAGATATACACTTTGCAGCAACATGCCTGAAACTAAAGATAATGATTTTACTTGGAAAGATTTTCAAGCTAAGAACAATAATGAGTTGGTGGCCATATTAGGCAATTTCGTTAACCGTACTTTGGTGTTGACGCATAAATACTTTCAAGGAAAAGTGCCTGTTATGAATGCATTACAAGAAATTGATGAGCATTGTTTTAATGAAATGGCTGAGGCTCCAAAACGCATTAGTGAGCGTATTGAAAAGTTTAGATTTAGAGAGGCACTTGCAGAGTTTATTAATTTGGCTCGTACGGGAAATAAATATTTAGCCGATACAGAACCTTGGAAATTACATGGAAAGGATGATGAACGAGTGGCAACAATAATGCATGTATCATTGCAACTCACAGCATGTTTAGCAGTTTTGAGTGAACCATTTTTACCTTTTAGTTCCAATAAAATTTATAGCATGCTCAACCTCAAAAAATTAGATTGGACTCAATTGAATAATTATTTGTTGCCCGTGGATCATGCCATTGGAGAAGCTTCACTTCTTTATAATAAAATTGAAGATGTTGTTATTGAACAACAAGTAGAGAAGCTTAATCAATCAAAACAATTAAATATGACTCAAACTAAAGAATTAACCGAGGTTGTTGTTACACCACAAAAATCGGAAACAAGTTTTGATGATTTTAGCAAAATGGACATAAGAACTGGCACTATCTTAGCAGCAGAAAGAGTGCCTAAAACCGATAAATTATTGAAATTGAAAATTAACACTGGAATTGATGAAAGGACGGTAGTTTCAGGTATTGCACAGTATTATTCACCTGAAAATATAATTGGACAAAAGGTATGTATGTTGGTTAATTTGGCACCCCGTAAAATAAAAGGTATTGAAAGTCAAGGCATGATTTTAATGGCCGAAAATAGTGCCGGTGAATTAAGTTTTGTGGTTCCTACAAAAGATTTTAATAATGGTTCACTTGTTAAATAATAAAATTTTGCTGACTCTTTGATTAATTGATTGAAATTTAGCCTGGGAAAATGGCACTGGCCATTTGATATGCGTCTTGAAGAGCCAATTCATTGAGATGAGTAACTATTTTTTTATCATTCAAATAGTCAATTAGCGTTTCGGTAGCTAAATTACCTGTAAGTTCTTCCTTTGCCATTGGACAACCTCCAATTCCATGAATGGCAGCATCAAATCTAATACAACCCGATTGAAATGCTGCATCAATTTTTTCCATTCTTGTTTCGGGAGTGGAATGCAAATGCGCGCCAATTTCTGCATCAGCAAATGCAGGAATTACTTTTCCAAAGAGGTCGTTAATGTTTTCACGATTAGATGAACCAATGGTATCTGACATGGCAAAAATACGTATACCTTTTTTATATAACATTTCAGTATAATTAACAGCAATTTCACCATTCCACGCATCACCATATGGATTTCCAAATGCCATGGAAATATAAATAACCAGTTTTTTATTATTTTTTAAACAGAGATTTTGAATTTCTTCAACTCTAATGAGTGATTCTTCAATACTTGAATTTGTATTTCTTTGTTGAAATGTTTCGGAGATGGAGAAAGGGAAACCTAAATAATTAATTTCTTCAAATTTACATGCATCTTCGGCACCTCTCGTATTGGCAATAATAGCAAGTAGTTTTGAATTTGTTTGAGATAAATCGAGTAAGCTCAGTACTTCCGCTGTGTCTCTTAACTGGGGTATGGCTTTAGGAGAAACAAAACTACCAAAATCAATCGTGTCAAATCCTACCTTAAGCAATTGGTTGATATAGGCTGCCTTTAATTTGGTAGGTATAAAATCGTGCAAACCTTGCATAGCGTCACGTGGACATTCAATGAGTTTTACCATATTGTTCATTAGAAATTAGTTTATTTTTTCTCGTAAAAGTTGGTAATTAATTTGCTTTATTAAACTAGGTCCTTCATAAATAAACCCTGTGTATAGTTGCACTAAACTTGCTCCTGCTTTAATTTTCTCAATAGCATCATCGGCACTGTGAATACCACCTACACCAATTATTGGGAAGGCGCCTTTAGATTGATCAAATAAATATTTAATGACCTCAGTAGAGCGCTTTGTTAAAGGTTTTCCACTCAATCCACCTAGGCCTAAAGTTAATGCATATTCCCTTTCATTTTGCAATAAATTCCTATCAATTGTAGTGTTTGTAGCTATTACACCATGTATTTTTGTTGAATCCACAATTTCAATAATATCGTCAAGTTGACTATTCGATAAGTCGGGAGCAATTTTTAATAAAATTGGTTTAGGCTTAATTTTTTTATTATTTAATTCTACTAAATTCATCAGTAATTTGGTTAAAGGCTCTTTGTCTTGCAAATCGCGCAAATTAGGTGTGTTTGGAGAGCTAACATTAACCACAAAATAATCAACTACATCATATAAAGTTTCAAAACATGTAAGGTAATCATGGACCGCATCTTCATTACTTGTATTTTTATTTTTACCTATGTTTCCACCTATAATTACAGCAGCTTTTTTCTCCTTTAACCTTTTTGCTGCAGCAACAACACCTTGATTATTAAAGCCCATTCTATTTAATAGCGCTTTATCCTTTGGCAAACGGAACATTCGTGGTTTATCATTGCCTGGTTGAGCCAAAGGCGTGACAGTACCAATTTCAATAAAGCCAAACCCAAAATTGCTCAGCTGTTGATAAAATTTTGCGTCTTTGTCAAAACCAGCAGCTAAACCTACTCGATTTTTAAAATGCAAACCAAATAAATTAATACCAAGTTGAGCATCATTCAAAACAAAATTCTTTCTGAAAATCCAACCAATACCAGGAATTTTAAAAATAATATTTAAAATAAAAAAGGTAAAATGATGTGCACTTTCAGGGTTTAACTTAAAGAGAAACCATCTAATAATTTTGTACATACATTACCTTTAAATATGCGAAATTGGTCTACATTTATTTTTTAATACAAAGTTTTTTGCTGTATTGCTTTTGATTGGTAGTGAATACCAAACTATAAACACCTGCATCAAATTCGGCACAATTGATAAATAAATTTTTTGAGCCAATATTAATTTCACCATTGTAAATTTGCTTTACCATTCTGCCAGTAACATCATATAAACATACATTGAGTTGCGAGTTTATATCACTTTTTACTGGAATGCAAGAAATTGCACTGCCAGGATTTGGAAAAATATCCATTACTTCGAAATTAGATACCACTTCATTGATAAAGGTAGTTAACCCTACATTAAATTTCCAATAACCCTGCGGTGCAGTAATAGGTCTCACTTGGTGTTTCCCAGAATTAGCAGTAGCATCAATATAATAAAAAACTGTTGAACCAGCTGCTTGAGCTGGAATATAACCAGTCCAAGTATTGTTGGCAACATTGGTTAAAGTCATTGGTACTGATTGATATCCAAGCGTTGTATCAATAGTATAGAAAACGTAAGCACTTGAAATGCCACTTCTATGTTTAATTAACGCATCTACCTGATATGGATTTGTACTATCGTTTGTATTTGGCAATGCTTGATGGCTAATGAGCAAAGGATTATTAACGCCTATGGTATTGGTTATACAATGAATGGCACCACTTTGAGAAATAATATTGTTTCCTGAGTTATCACAATCAATGCCAACCACCTTATACCCGGGCAAAGCCGTTTTGTATATCCTCTCTGCAATTGTATCGTATTGTTGGCGATAATACGGGAGAATAATAGTTTTATTGATAAACACGCTATTGGAGTATGTGCGATAAGAACCATTTCCAAATGGAGTGCCAGGATTTGCACCACTGGTGCTAGGAGGCATAGGGATTCTTATCACCTTATAAGGAGTTCCGTATACGGAATTAAAATTACTCAATACATATTGTAAATTGGCTTCAATTTGTGGTCCATCAGAAATGCCGGTTGGATACTCGCCAACAAGTAAGGTTTCTTCATCCAATAATTTCATGTGCATGTCAATATGATGAATAACATCATATTGTAAAGGTTCCATTTTTATATATCTATCAATACCATGAAATTTTTTCATAATTGTATCAATTTCTGATTCAGTTTTAGCTGTAACTCCATAGACATTACCAGCCATATTTTCTTCCAAAATTAATTTTGATGCAAATGCAGTACCAAAGCCATCCACCATCCAATTTCCGCCAGTATTTACTAAATCATTTGGTGCTTGAGTAGTGCTATATAATGTAATACCTTTGAAGTTCATTTGTTCAACAGGCATGGCATCATCTAAAGGTCTCGGTCTATTATAGATCCATTCTACCATGGTCAATGAGTCAACATCGTTCAAATAAGCAGTGTGTGCACTGTAATCGCGCTGCCAAATACTGTTTAATCCTACTTCTAAATACTTTACATTGGTTAAAGGTACCCCTGCAGTATTAAGTGTATTTTTAACCTGATTTGAATCAGCGCAAGTGATTAAAACCTCACATTCTTCTTGTGCAGCATCGACAATTTGTGTTAAAATACTTGGAAATCCTGTCCATGTTATGAGTAATGTTTGCACTTCTTCCCATTCTCCTGCGGTTCTTATGGGTAGAGTAGGAGGGTTAGTAATAGATCTACCATTGTTATAATTATGATTGATATAAGGCAATTGTTGCAATTCCTCATCTGTCATGTAAATGGGTAAACCTTCTTGTGCATGAACTTTCGTAAAACCTAATACTAAAAGCACTATAATTGCAGATAATTTTGAGTAATTTTTTGACATTTGTGTGAATAATTTTAAACCATAAAAGTAGAAATTTTTTTGTAATCCATGCTTATCAAATCAAAACTTATTGGACTTAAATTGTGGTGGTTAATATGGATGTTCACTTTTACTTCCAATTTAACTAATGGACAACAAAAGGATTCAACTGTCATAAATAAAGCTAGGCTTAAAAAGGTAATAGCAATTGAAACAAGCTTGTACGCAGCAACTATGGTTGGCTTAAATCAACTTTGGTATAAGGATTACCCCCGCGAAAAATTTCACTTTTTTAATGATAATAAAGAATGGCTGCAGATGGATAAAATTGGTCATTCTTTTTCGGCTTATTACTTAGGATTGGTTGGCATAGAAGCGCTTAAATGGTCAGGAGTTGATAAAACAAAAAGTACTTGGCTAGGTGGAGCTTTGGGATTGATGTTTTTAACAAGTATTGAAGTATTTGATGGATTTTCGCAAGGATGGGGTTTTTCGAATGGAGATATGTTAGCTAACCTGAGTGGATATGCGCTTGTAGCTGGACAACAACAGCTATTTAATAAACAAATTATTATGCTTAAATTTAGTTCACAAGCATCACCTTATGCCCAAGCACGTCCAAATGTGCTTGGAAATGGTTTTGCACAAAGATTTATGAAAGATTATAATGGTCAAACTTATTGGTTGTCTGCTGCTATTGCAGATATTTTGCCTCTTGGTAATAAATTTCCACCTTGGTTAGCTATTGCCTTTGGGTATGGGGCTAAAGGTATGTATGGTGGATTTGATAATATTTGGGAAAGTAATGGAGCGCACTATGATTTCAGCAGCGTAAAACGAGAAAGAGAATTTTATGCAGCACTTGATATTAATTTATGGCGCATTAAAACCAAAAACAAAACATTAGAGAGTATTTTTAAAACTATAGGTTTTTTGAAGGTACCTTTGCCTTGTTATGAATTTAACTCGAAACGATTTTACCCTTTTTATTTTTAAAATCTCACCACATTCAATGCCAATTGCGAACTGCAAAAAGTATGTTTAAGCAATTAAAACTTTTGGGTTTATACTTACGTTCGATTTAATTGAATTCGAAATTAAGCAGGCTTCTTTTGACTTTTGCAAAATTCGAATGGCTTTTTCTTCATCTTATACGAAAGTGAAATGGTCTTTAGACCCTTTCAAACTGAGGTAAATGCCGATGATCATTTGTTAGACCAAATTTATTTGGTCTATTACAAATATCATATCGGTATAAACCAGACAACAAGGTAAGTTCAGGGAATAGGTCTACTTTGGTCATCATATACTTACCTTCAACTTGTTCTAATATTCCTTTTGCTTCACAAGTGAAGTTGGAAAATGTCAATTTCGAATTTTCAGCAATGGATAAAAATGTAGTCATAAAACACGAGTTCACAGCTGCAGTGAATAAATGTTCGGGCGACCAAATATGCTCAATTCCTTTGGCAAACTGTGGTGGTGTTGCAACTTGCAATACATCTTGCAGTTCGGGCGAACTAATTTCTCCTGTTCGATTATTTAACCATTTAAGATTAACGTTATAATAATGTGAGTCCATTTTATTTTATTTCTTCAAATTCAACTTCTTGTGTCTTTTTTTTTACCACATCATTAGGATTAGTTACACAGCCATTTACACCACAACAACCCGTATTAGTAAATGCTTGGAATAAAAACAATGCAGCTATTATTCCTGATAAGGCATCACGAAATTGAATGGCTTGAATAGCAATAAAAATACCGATTCCAAGGCGTAAAAAACGCATGAAATGCCAACCACTAAATAATATTTCTTTAAACATATTAGTTTATTTTGTTTTGTAAACTGTACCAACTACCACCATTATATACTTTGGTGTAACCTTTAGCCCTTAATATTGCCTTGGCAGATGCACTTCTCATACCTGATGCACAGCATGTAATAATTACTTTGTTCTTATCTTTTAGTTTATCCAGGTTGTTATTTAGCTGATCTACTGAAATATTTACTGAACCTTTGATATGTCCACTGGCATACTCACCTTTACTTCTAACATCTAATATTATAGCACCTTCCTTAACTAAATCAACATAGTTCGCAGCAGGCCCAATTCCAAATAGTTTCTTTATTGTATTTATCATCATATGTAATTTTAATTATTAAAAAACAATTCTCATTTATAGCTTATTACTTATTTAATTTTCGTTTTGATATTGATATACATTTTGCCAAGGACCAGCATCAACACAGCTTACGCCAAGTTGCGATAAAAACCTAAAAGCTTGATTACTTCTTCCTCCTGAAGCACAACATAATATTATAGGTTGTTTCATTTGTTTAATTTCTTCGATACTATCAGCAAAATCATATACAGGAATATTGATTGCACCATGGGCATGTGCTTCTGCAAATTCGTAGTCGGTACGTACATCAATAATGGTTCCCTTTTTGTTCTGAACTAATTCTTGGATATTCATTTTATTATTTATTAATGATTATTTTTTGTGTTGACTTTTCTTTTGAAGTTTGAAGAGTAATTAGATAAACAGCTCCATCTTGTAATGCTTCTATTTTTCTGATTAATAAATTTTCACCAATGTTAACTTGTGCAATTTTTTCTTCCATAACAAGCTTCCCATTAAGGTCAGAAATAGTTAGTTTAACTTTTTCTTTTTGGTTTAAATTAAATTTGAGCATTAAGTTACCCTGATTTGGATTAGGATAAACTTGCATATGTAAGCTGCCTTTACTTTGTGCATTTAATATATCATTTCCAACAGAGGTATTTTTTACAAGATACACTTTATAAATTATACTAGCTGCATTGCTTTCGGCTCCTGTATTAATAAAAAATATGTTGGCAGCGCTACTGTTTATTCCACCAAAAATGTATCCAACTAAATTGGTGTCATTGGGTAAATTATCAAGCTGGAGAACTTCATTATTGTATGCAGGCATGTTTTTATTCCTTATAAACTCTGCACCAGCGCCAAAATAGCCAGGCATTTCTGTGGGCAATTTATATTCTGACATTATACCATTTTGATCACGAGTCACCCTAGCAATTGTTTTTACAAATGGAACGTTATTGTCTTGAACTAAAGTTCCTAAGCTATCAAAATATTGCGCGATACCACCAAAAAATACTGTGTGCATTTCGTTAGATTGTGCACTATATATAGGCATGTAAGCGCAATGATAGTGATTGTAATATTGAGCGAAAGAATTGTTTACAGTATATCCAGCACTATCAATGTTTACACAGTTTAAAAATGGAATATCAGCTGCGGCTTGGAATACACCCGAAAAAGCTGTTAATCCTTCTTGACCATTGGGAAAAATTTGAGCGCTCATATTGTAATCCCGTCTATGCAGGTTCGCATTATCGGTAATGTATGGTAAGTGATTAGTAGTAATGTTTATACCGTCATCAATAATTTTGAATTTTCTAATTTGATTGCTATAACTTTGTGTGTATGTTGGATTACCCATTGGATTATAATTGCCGTCAAATTTATGCCCGCCTACCAAATAAAAGGTATCATAAATTTTATGTAAACGCCCTCCTGTAATAGCAAAATTGTTATCGGTAATTTGACGAAAAAAATTATTAAAAGCTGTCCCATTTATTATCGCGTTAATAACATTTGGAACATTCACTACAGTTAAATTTGGGTAGGTAATTCTTGTTGTCGTTAAACTATTATAGCCATAACCACCAATAATATATAACACACTATCTTGCTGGTAAAATTCCATATTTGTAGAGCTTAATTGATTTTGTAATTCGGTCGAAAGGCTACCTAATGGTGCGCTCCAACTTTGATTACTTATTGGATCAATCACCATTAAATTTGTATTGTGTCCAGGAATGTCAAAAGAAGTAAAAGGTTGTCTACGATGTAACCCATCAATTCTACCACCAATAATAAGCCATTTTCCATTATGTTGGGCAAAGGCATAAGATTGCACACCATTTACACCAATGATTGATTGTGACTCAAGATAAATTTCAAATGGAGAGGTTTGCGCTATGATAGAGAAGCCTTTGAGCATCAAACTAAAAATAATTATGTTAATTTTTTTCATCATTTTTGTTTTTAGGTTCTTTTTCGAACATATTAAAGATTAATCCACCCATAACAGCACCATAAATTGTGCTCATTATTGGGCTTGCTGTAATGGCACAAGTTCCGCTCAAACAGCCAACATGAGTGTAATACAAGTATCCTCCTATGGCACCAAACAACACACCCAAAAATGTGATTTTGTTTTTAGTTATTTTAGAAATCATGTTTGCTTAATTTGAAGGCACAAAGTTAAAGCCAACAAAATTTCTACTTGGTTACTTTTGTTACATTTGCTGTATTGTTGAGAGTAAAAAAAAACGCAAAACCATTTGATTGATTTTGCGTTCTTTGAATTTTAAAATTTGTTTATTCTTTTTTACGAGTGGAAATCCCAAAAGGGTAGTATAAAGGACAAAAACTCATAAAGCTAGTGATGATAAAAATTACTGCAATTACTAAAAGTATAATAGCAATCGTACCCGATAAAATGCCTGCGAAGTAAAGTGCTGCAATTACTAAAGCAGCAATAATTCTAACTGCTTTATC
Source organism: Bacteroidia bacterium (assembly GCA_035439485.1). Classification (GTDB taxonomy): domain Bacteria; phylum Bacteroidota; class Bacteroidia; order UBA4408; family UBA4408; genus CAIKXD01. The sequence continues at coordinate 59,956 of DAORKI010000004.1, read as the reverse complement.
GATTGTTCCCATGTTTGGTTTCATAATTTTAAATTTTTAAGTTAATGATTTAATGAAACAAAATTCCAATATTTTATAATTACATACAGTTACATTTGTTACACAAGAGAAATTTTATTTCTACCTAATTTTACAATTCCATCTTCTTCCAGTTTTTTCAATAATCTTGATATTACAACTCTTGCTGTTCCTAACTCATTTGCAACTTGTTCATGGGTGATGTGTAGGATTTTTTGATTCATAACAGCACTTTTATGATGAAGAAAATCTAGTAATCTTTCATCCATTTTTTTAAAAGCAACAGCATTAACAACCTCTAATAACTCCTCAAATCGTTTATGATATAACTTGAATATATAATCTAACCAACTAGGATATTCTTTAATGAGCAAACTAACTTTTTCAATCGGCACTAAAAGTAATTCGGTTGTTTCTTCAACTGTTGCTTTTATTTTACTTTGATCTTGATGTAAGCCAGCTAAAAAAGACATAATACAACTTTCGCCAGGTTTAATATAATAAAGTAAAATTTCACGATTATCAAAATCAGATTGCGTTACCTTGATAGTTCCAGAAATTACTATTGGAATGGCATTTACATAGGCATGCTCATTAAGAATGATGGTCCCTTCTTGAAATATCTTTATTACACCAAAATCACTTAATTTTTTACTCACATCAGGAATTGACCTAAATTCAATGAGTTCATTTAATTCCAATTTTTTATTTTTTTAGGATTAATAATCTTAAGGATGCCAAATGACAAAAAAGCACCACCGGAACTATAAAAGAGGGCAACCAATTAAATGGATGTTGAAGAACTCCAATGTTTGGCTGTTCAAAAGCTAACTGCTGCAAAGGTGATGGGGCCGAAAGCACTGCTATAGTGACGATTATAAGCAATAATATCAAACAAAAAACATTCCAAACAATGAGAAAAAATTTGTTGTAATTTTCATTTTTATGCAGATAATAAAAAACAAAAGGTGCTGATATACCCGACAAAATATCAAAATTCGCGCCTTCAAAAGTCATTAATTGAGGTACCAATTTTTCTTCATATAAAGCCCATAAAACTATTTCAATTGGAATCCTTATAGCATGAATAAGGGTTAAGTTTTTTAAACTGAGATTATTTAAGTAAGTTTTTCCAAAATTAGAACTTAGTAGGATTAAAATAAACAATATAGGCGGCAAAACCATCAAAACAAACCTTGGAGGTATTGTACTTTCATTCATATAAAATCCTTTTATTCCAAGTATGCTTTGAATTAGAAGCCAAATGGCTAAAAGTGCAACAAATATCCTTGATGGATTAAATTTTTTAACTATCCAAATAAATGTAAAAATGGTAGTTAAATTAAACAAAAAGTGTATACTTAGTGAACCCATTTAGATTTAAAATTGGTTAAAAATAAAAATTAGTTTTTATGAAAAGCACTGTTATTTGTTCATATTTTAATTTATTTCCAATTCAACTTTGTCAAGCATTATTGATTTGCTCGAGTTGATAATTTTTAAATGATGTTTGGCGTTATTTAGCTTCATTTCATTATTATTAAGGTTTAAACTATACATCATAAACTCATTCTTTTTTAAAGCTTTTATTTCTCCAATTTTGATTTCATCCAAATAGACATCCATTTTATTTTCAATTTCATTATTTCTCACCCAAAAACGTATAGTTTTAACATGATTATTTATACCATGGAAATCAAATGGAATAACAGTTTCCAAATTTAAGTTTACATAAGAAACAAATTTAGTGTAGTCATTCTCAGCGATGCTTTCTGATTTTGAGTTATCAAGGTATAACTCAGCTTCCAGTTGTATATTTTTTGACCAATGATAGGGATGTTTGTACTCATGCCATGCATCAATTTGATAGAATAAAGGCATAGTTTTTTCTTCACTGTATACATAAACGCTTCCTTGTCTCCGGGCTTTCAAGGTTATTTTTTTGTTTCCTACATTTACTTTAATTATTTTTTCTTGACCAATGTTATTGTTGAAGTTTGTTCCTGTTTGCCAAGTACAGGCAATAACCCATATCTTTTTATTTTTACTTTTTCTTATCACTACGGGTACGTCACTTTCGGGATATTGAATGAGGTTTTCACTAAAATAAATATTTCCATTTCTTAAAATATCCTCATAAAAACTAGTTACACCTTGCGCATAAACTGGCATAACAGCTTGCCAAACATAATTTTCTGGTTTTGCAACTTGTTTGCCAGTATTAAAAAAACCAGAGTAATAAAATTCAGCACCCATAGCACCTAAAATTTTTAGTAAGCCTAACCATTGTGCTGGTCTTATATTATTAGTTTCTGTGCTATCCCAGCCAGCAGCTACGAAAGGAGAAAACAAATTGTCTCCTAAATCAATTTCTGTTTTTCTACAGATCTCTAACCATTTTAATCCATGCCATGGACCTTTCCAGTCCTTCCAATTGCTTGGATACCTTGGATAAAAGTCGGGAGTAGAATAGTACTGATTATTGATTTTAGAATTAACAACTCTCATAGTTTTATAGTTGTGTCTGTATTTGTTTTGCCCATCTATTGAATACTCTGTATACAAACAATTATGTAAATTAGGTTTTAACATGAATGAGTTTTTATAGGCTATTTCTCTTTCAATTCTTTTTATGGCCTGAAATTCATTCCAACTTAAGTTTGCATATTTTTCTTTTTCGATTGAAATTCTATTGTCATTTTCTAAAATTTCATCACTGTACAATCTGAATGTTTCGCCATTTTCATTGATCATTTGTAATGGACGTTTTAATACATTTAATAATGAATCAACATACATTGATTGGGTTTGAAAATCGCATTGTAATAATTCAATTGGGATTAATGGACTAATATGTTTTTTAGAAATTAATTCATTATTCTCGTTATGCACATAACAACTATCAGGTAGTTCCTTGTTACCAATATAGGCTGTTTTTGCGCTACAATTTCCACCTATCTTATAAGGCTGTATTTGAGCCCAAAAACTAATAGCAGCAGTTGAAAGCTCAGGGTGTAAATTTGCATAGTTAACCCAAGAGCCTGCAAAAGTATTGGTGTCCCTATAGTTTTTATATAATTTTAAATTGTTGTTGACCAAGAAATAATAATGCCAATAAAAGGCCAATTCCGCTTGTATTTTTGTTGATAAAGGAACACAATTTTTTATTTTGTAATTTGGTTGTAATAAACCAGCCATATAGGTTGGATCCATCCATAAAAAGTTAGGCATTAATTGATGATTTACTTTAAATTGTGGAGCTGTGAAACCTTTTAACTGCTCTAAAGCGCTTACATTTACTTCAGGATGGTTGGGCGCAAATTCAAGTAAATCAATTTCTCCAGTATAAAAAATCTCACCTGAAATGTTTTGAATTATTGAGGGCCAATTTTTTACTAAAAACAAGCATGTTATGGCAAAAATGCTGGTAATGCTTAATATTTTAATTAATTGTTTTAATGAAAATCGAAACAATGTTTGTTGAAATAACTGATTTAAATATATTTTCAAAAATAAGGGAAATTTAATTCTATAAATATATTAAAAAAATGAATCCCTTGATTCAACAATTGTTAAGCTTTACAAGGTCAAAAATGGAAAAGAGTATATTTGTTTATTAGAATAGAATCAATCATAGGCATAACAACGACCTTCATCATTCACACCTCCACCATTATCCTTACATATTCTGTAACCAATCATGATTTCATGCGTATTTGCTGCACCAAATCTAACCTTTGAGGTTACATAATCAAAGGCGTATCCAACTTGAAATCTTTTAACTCTAAATTGCACAATGGCACAAGCAGCATCATTTTTTCGATAAACTACACCACATCTAAATTGATCATCATAATCAACTAAGAAACCTACATCTAATCCTACTGGTGAACCCCCGCCACCCAATTTTACATTAATAGATGGCATATACGAAATTTCTTTGCGATTTCCATGGAGGCTTGCTCCCGTGGTAATATAATGAGTTCTTTGCAAGGTACTACCTACGCCATATATGGGATCCAATTTTTTTTGAATAGCGTATTTCATCGAATACCCTAGAAAAAGATTAGGATTATAAATCATAACGCCTGGATTAATATCAGGATATAGTATTACTTTTTTTGAAGCACCAATAGCATTATCATCAGCAACAGTAAGTGAAACATTATCACGTATAAAACTGAATTGAATCAAACCAACAAATACACCAGCAGACGCATAAAAATTACTTGATAAAGGTAAATGATAAGAATAATTTAAATTAAATGAATTTCTTGCTGTTGGTCCCTGACCACCTGTTTTATCTTGTTCTTGATAAAATCCAATTACATTTTTACTTTTAACATAAGGCTTTCTGTTTTTTAATATTCCACTAACACTAAAAAATTGTTCAACAGGAGCTGATTCAAAGCCCCACCATTGCTTACGGTAGCCAGCCTTAAGTTGCAAGCATTTGGTAGAACCACCTGCAGCAGGATTAATGCCAAAATAATTGAAAATATATTGTGTGTATTGAGAAGTTTGTTGTGCTTTAATTTCATGCAAGTTGGTAACAAAAAACAAGCTTATAAAAAGCAGAATTATTTTATTAATGTAGGTCATAAATTGCTGTTTCTGTTTTATCTAATAAGTGTAATTCCTCCTGTATATTCAAAACGTTCATCATTGTTGGGATATTTAAACCTCAAAACATAGTAATAAGTTGCTGGAGGCAATGATCCTCCAGTCCATTCATCTGTGCCGGCTTTGTAATCTTTTTTGTAATATACTTTATCGCCCCAACGGTTAAAAATATTTAATTCAACCTCTTCATAAAGTTCCGTGTTTTCTATAATCCAAATATCATTGGTTCCATCCTGATTTGGTGTAAATGTGTTCGGAATTTTTATAAGTGGTACAACCCTAACAGTGACCCTATCAATACAAGTGCATCCTTCTGCTGTTTTAGTAGTGAAAGTATAGGTGGTTGTTGTTCTGGGAAAGGCGGTTGGATTTAACAATAAACTATCATCGAGCAAGTCGCCAGGTGACCAAAAAAACTTACTTCCAACGCCTTTAATTGCTGATAGTGGAGCATTTTCACCAAAGAAAATAGTGGTGTCCTTTCCAGCACTACAATCTTTTAATTCGGTTGTGCTTCCTGTCATCATAACTCCTTCGGTGTAGGTGCATCCGTTAGCGTCAATAATATTAATTGCATGTACACCCTGCAAAACATCCGTAAAAGTTGATGTTCCTGAAAAAGGATTATTGTCGAATTGGTATTGAAATGGTGCTGTTCCTCCTGTTACACCATTTACTTCAATTACTCCCAGTGCTCCTTTGCATACAATTGGGGTCACTACTATATCAGCATTTGTAATTGGGGCAGGTGCATTAATTACAATTCCATTAATTGTAAATGGGCAATTGTTAGCATCTTCAAGCACTACACTATAATTACCAGCAGGTAATGCAGTAAAAACACCTGTAGCATTATTGGGAGCATTAGGTGGAGTTAATATATAATTAACAACATTTACAGCAGCTGGTTGATGAGAAACAGTAATTGTTCCTGTACTTCCAGTGCATGAGGTTGGAGTAGTAATTGCAGAAGCACTTGTAATACTGCCTGTGATTTCTACTGTAACACTTACTGTAGTATCGCAGGTTCCATCAGATATGGTAAAGCTATATACACCTGCCGATAAATTTGGAAATGCATGATTGTTAGGTGGAACACTAGGCCCAGTAGCAGGACCACTTAGCAAAGAAAAGGTATAAACACCACTTCCTCCTGTAACATTGGTTATTCCTATATTCCCATCTGCTAATAGACATGTAGCTGGAGTGGCTAACACTGTAAACTGAAAAATGTTATTGCATTGGGCTTTAATCTCATTTGTTCTAATGAAAAAAATGCAAAATACAACCAAACTCAAATTAATAATATTTCTATTCATTACGCTATTTATAAACCTTTAAAATCAGTGCTACAAATTATAGCAACAAACTTAATTGTTTTTTATTAACTAGTTAATTTTTTATAAAAAATCTTCTCAAGTTTTATCCAAATTCTGATTAATGACAATTATTTATGATTCTCGTTTTCTTTTGAAGTTGAGTCAAGTTGCTCGAAAACAGAGTTATTGCTTATATATTCTGGAACAATTGATTTTAATTGTGTAACTATTTTAACATTATCTTGAGTGTAAAAAAGATCAATCAATTTAGTTATTTGAGGCCTAATTTCTTCTATATTATAAGGTTGAACTTTGGCAATCATGATTTGCTTATTGTGTGTGGGAAGTGTATTTTCCGCATTGTTCAATAACTCTTCATATAGCTTCTCGCCTGGTCGAAGACCCGTGAAGGCAATTTCAATATCTTTTCCAACGGTGAGCCCGCTCAAACGTATCATTTTGTTTGCTAAGTCAACAATTTTAACGGATTCACCCATATCGAAAATAAAAATTTCACCTCCATTGCCCATACAACCCGCCTCTAACACCAGTTGGCAAGCTTCTGGTATGGTCATAAAATATCGGGTAATTTCAGGATGTGTAATAGTTAAAGGACCTCCTTTTTCAATTTGCTTTTTAAATAATGGAATAACTGAGCCATTTGAACCTAAAACATTGCCAAACCGAGTAGTGATAAATTTTGTGTTGCTTGTTTTGCCTAGTGCTTGTGTATATATTTCGGCAGCTCTTTTTGATGCGCCCATTACACTGGTTGGGTTTACTGCTTTATCTGTTGAAACTAACACAAACTTATTTGTACCATACTTGATAGCTAAATCCGCAACTATTTTTGTACCTCCAACATTAGTTGAAATGGCTTCTGATGGATTCATTTCCATTAATGGAACATGTTTGTATGCAGCTGCATGATACACAATTTCAGGTTTAAAAAAGTTAAACACGTTTTCCATCCTTTCCTGATTTCGTACATCTGCTATAACCTCTTCAAATGATGTTTGATTGTGTTCCTTTAGCTCATTTACCAAATCATATATAGGACTTTCGGCTTGGTCTAATAATACTATTTTTTTGGGATTATAGTTGATTATTTGCCTAACAATTTCACTACCTATAGAACCTGCTGCTCCAGTTACAAGAATTGTTTTCCCATGTAATTGTTCGAAAATCTTTTGCTTGTCAAGTACAATTTCATCACGTTCCAATAATTCTTCTATTTTTATTTTTTTGATTTGCTTAAAACTCAATTGGCCATTTATCCAACTTGAAATAGGAGGTACATTAAGCACTCGTGTGTTGTAATTTAAACACTTTTCAACCAATGCTTGCTTTTTTGAAGATGGAATGTGAGTGGTTGAAATAATGATAAAGGTAATTTCAGATTCGCTCAACAACTGGTCCAGTTCATCGGTGTGATATATTTTAACCCCTTCTATTTTTTTTCCTTTCTTCTTCTTATCATCATCAATAAACGCCACTACCTTGTATTTTGCTCCTGCATCTTTATCTAAAGTCCTTAGCGTTATCACTCCAGCTTCGCCTGCACCATATACAATTACCTTAGTTTTTTCGCGTCTTGGATTTTTTAACTCATAATAGAGCACCTTTACTAAGGTCCTTGAAGCTACTAATAAGAAAACAGTACTAATAAAATCAATTATGATGATTGAACTTGGAATAATAATTCTGCCATTAATTACATAAGTAAATATATCTGTTAAACCTAATAATAGAGAACCAATCGAAATAACCGTAAATATTCTTTGCGCATCCTTTGAGCTAGTATACCGAATAATACTTGCATAAGTCTTTCCTATAAGAAAGCTAATTATTCGAATCGTTAAAATGCAGCCAATTACTAAAGGCATCTCTTGCTTATCCATTTCAGGAATTTGAAAGTTAAAGCGCAGTAAGTAGGCTAAAAATATTGAAAAAACACAAATCAGGATATCTATTATAAAGATAATCCACCTAGGTGTGTTTTTTTTAGGTATCAACATAGCGTTAACTTTTAAAACTCTTAAGTAATAATTTCATGTCTTTTGACTTTTGTTCGTTCCCATTTTTTTCAAATGCAAAAATCAAATTGTTAATCATGCGTTTAATCATTTCAATATTGTTGCAAGGGTAGAAATAATTATCATTAGGACTTAATTTTAATTGTTGCAGGTAAGCTTCAACTTCATTTCTATTGAAAATTGTTCCTTTGCTGAAAGCATTAATATAAAAAAGTACTTCTTTATTTTTGTCCAAATCATATAATCCAAATGTGTTTTCTCCACCCATGTAGGCCAAAATAAAGTGTTGAGGTAAATTAACCCCATAAATAGGCATGGTTAGTTTTTGTGCCAAAATTGCATAAATTATGGAAAGCGATAATGGATTTCCTCTTTTAGATTCAAGTACGGTATTAATAAATGAATTGTTAGGATGATGAAAATCGGTATTGTTTCCAATAAAATAATGTACTTCAAATAATATATGATTAATTACCCTAACTTGTTCTAAGGCGGTTAAATTTGGATTTAATTCAAGCCAAATGTCTTGCTTTAGTTGATCAATATAACTGTAAATTTTACCTTCATTTAAATCAGGAAACTGATATTTAGCAATAATAATTGCACCTTCTAATAAATCCTTACCACCTCCAGCAATCCATTGATTCAGTCCATTTGAAGTGTCTGAAAATTGTATTTTTTGAATTAAATTTTCAATTCTTTGTTGTTGTAAAATACTTTTACTATTTTCCCAAGCTAGCTCCAATTCATTTACCACAGTTGAGCCTTGTGCCAAAATTTTACCATTAATTTGTTCAAAAATGGTCTCATCAGGATCATCTAATAAACTAATTAATGCATTTAATTCACTTGTATTCATTTTAATTATTTACAACTATATTTCAGTTATGACTCTGAATTTAATTTTGTAAATATCTATCGAAATGAAATCTAATCTGTAAGTCTCTTTAATATTATTTTAACCAACTTATCAACAGTAACTTTATAATCTTTACTATATTCTTTTCGTATCCTATTGGCAATAATGGCGCATGCCGTAATAGCTTCATGACCAAGTAATTTACTCAATCCAAATAGTGCTGATGTTTCCATTTCAAAATTTGTAACTCTATGTTGTTTATAATGAAATGCAGTAAGTTTTTCATTTAAACCATCAATAGCCATATCAAGCCTCAAACGCCTACCTTGTGGACCATAAAAACCACATGCAGTGGCAGTTATTCCCGAATGCATACCATCTTTTAAAGTATTAAATAATGTGGTACTTCCTTTTATGAGATATGGCGAATTAAGCGGAGCTTTCCAGTTTGTTTGCGCTATAAAAGCTTTTAAAATATCTTGTTCTTCTGAAAAATCATGTTTGTAAAAATGCAATAAACCATCCATACCTAAACCATATTCTGATAAAACAAATGAGTCAACATTAATATCTTCTTGCAACGCACCTGAAGTACCTATGCGAATGAGCTTTAATTTGGTCTTTTCTTTTTTTTCAATTCTATTTTTTAAATCAATATTTACCAGAGCATCTAGTTCATTAATCACAATATCAATATTATCGGTACCAATGCCTGTGCTTACCACCGAAACTTTCTTATTGTTATACATTCCAGTATGGGTCGCAAATTCTCGATTTTGTATTTTATAATCAATATGATCAAAGTTTTTTGAAACCATCTCCACTCTTCCTGGGTCACCCACTAAAAGTATTGTATCGCTTATTTGATGTGGCAAAAGATGTAAATGAAAAATACTGCCATCAGGGTTTAAAATTAATTCGGAGTCTGGAATTTTGTTCATATGCAAAGTTTAAATTATATTTGTTTTATTTGTGATGTTTTTTTGATGTCTAAGATAATTTTCAAAAATATTTATTTTTTATATGTCAGCCGCAAATTTTAATATTTTAATTCCAACCGATTTCTCTGACCAATCTGTACAAGCTATTAAATATGCTGTTGTTATTAGTAAAAGCATTCAAACTAGCTTGCACTTTATTTATGTAATTGAAGGCCCAGAACACAGTCAGGCAACAACTAATTTACAACAAGACGAATTTATAAAAAAAAATATAAGATTAAAATTTGAAGCCATCTTGAGCAATGTTTCTGAGTTGAAAGATATAGACAAGCTTCAAATATACATTGAAAAAGGAAAAGTTTACGATAGAATATTGGAAAAAGCGGCCGCCATTAATACTAAACTACTTATTATGGGGTGCAACAGTGCTGGTGATTATAAAAACCGCTTTTTAGGTTCAAATGCTTTAAGAATAATGAGAAGCTGCCCGGTTCCAGTGCTTTCAAGTAATCAACATAGTCAATTAACAAAATTTAAAAATATTATTTTACCAGTTGATTTATCTAAAGATTCTAAAGACAAATTAAATAAGGCAATTGCGCTGGCAAAATTAGATTCAAGTATTATTTTAAATATTGTAACTGTAGTTTTTGATGCTGATGAATATTTAATAAACAGATTAGGGCAACAGTTGATTGAAGTAAAATTGATTATTGAAAAAAGTAAGGTCAAATATACTGCCGAAATTATTAAATCCTCACTTGGATACGAATCATTAGGAGAGATTATTGCCGATTATGCTAGAAAAATAGAAGGAGATGTAATTATGCTATTAACCCAACAAGAAATAAGCCATACACCTTATTTTGTGAGCTCTTTAGCACAAGAAATAATTAATATTTCGGAAGTGCCAGTTATCACTATTGCACCTAAATAATATTATTATTTGACTATTAACATGAAAAGGTTTAAAACTTAATTCAATTGACCCTCACTTAAATTTCAATTTTCAATAACATTGTTTATTAAAAAAATAACCATGAATTGGATCAAAATAGCCGCTGTTAAATCTGTTTTTATTATTGCCTCTACTCAACTTTTCGCCCAAAAAAGTGAACCAGCAGCACCAAAGGAGGATTTTTTGGTTATACAAGGCATTGTTGTAGATGATGAAGCACGATTAGAAGGAGTAACTATTAGACTTTTTAAAGGAAATTCCAAAATTGATTCAATATACACTGGTAAAAACGGAGCGTTTCAATTTACATTAGGAAAAGATTATTACTACGCCATTGAATATAGCAGAATTGGTTATGAAAACACTTGCGTATTAATTAATACAAATAGATGGGATGTTGATCCTCAAAATGAAGATAATGGATACCAAGTTGACTTTGAAGTTGAATTGATATCTGAAATTCCTAACAAGAATAATTTAAATTTACCTACCGATGTGCTTGACGCTCTTGATTTTCCTAAAGTTATGATAGGCTACAAAGCGGGCGAAGATGAAGGATTTTACAGTGATAAAAAGTACATGAAAACTGTAAAAGAATCTCTAAAAAAAATAAAAGATACAGCAAAAGCAAAATAGTTTTTGAAGTGTGATATTCTTTTGTAGTTTTACATCAATTTGTTAAAGATGACGATAAGACTACCTTTTGATTATATTAAAATTACTTTTATTGCGGTAACAATTCTGTTTGCCAAATCTTCTGTTTCTGTTGCACAGCAAAATTATACGCTATATAATATGAGTAGTATAAGTCAAAGTATTTATTGTAACCCTTCAATTTTCCCTATTAATGCTGTAAACGTAGGAATCCCCGTACTTTCTTCAACTTACTTTGGAATAACCAATACAGGATTTCGTTATCACGATTTAATTTATAAAAGAAATGACGATTCCTTAACTTTTGATATGAATAAGGCTATTAGTAAAATGGATGATAACAATTACCTTTTAACTAACGCTCAAATCGATATTTTATCCGTTGGCTTTAGAATAAAAAAAAATTATTTTAATATTACCGCCACTGAAAAGTTTAGTGGAATTGCCAATTATAGCAAAGGATTAATTGATTTTTTATGGAATGGAAACGGTCCTCAAATTGGAAAAACTATTCAATTAAATCTTGGGTTACAATACACTCATTATCGTGAGTATGGCCTAAATTACGTTTTAAAAGTGAATAATAAACTAACGGCTGGAATAAAATACAAATACTTGTATGGCATGGAAAATATCCAAACCGTAAGATCAGGAATTTCGCTATATACTGATGCATATGATTATGCACTAAAGGCACAATCTGATGTTTTAATCAACAAATCGGGTAACATTAAAGACCTTTTGGGTTCAGATACAAAGTTTACAGATTATGCCTTTGGACTTAAAAATAATGGGCATGCAATTGATTTAGGAGCGCAATATAAATTAACAGATAAAATTTTTGTGAATTTATCAATGATTGATTTTGGTGGAATAAAATGGCGATCCAACGTGCAAAATTTTCAAAGTGAAAATCCTGAAGCCAGCTATACATACAGAGGTTTGTATATTGGCGATTTAATTAATGATACAACAACCATCAATCAGGCTTTTAATGCTGTGCTTGATTCGGCATACGCTACATTTAATATAGATTCTACTTCAAATGAATATCGCACCAAACTTAATAAGCAAATTTACCTTGGTGGCACTTATCAATTAACTGAACGTTTTCAAACTAATTTAGTTTTACATGGGTTATTTTATGATGGCAAAATGCGCCCTGGTTTGAGTGTTTCGATAGGCGGAAGATTAACTGATTTAATTCATATGAATCTATGTTATTCTATGTTTAATAAAAGTTACAACAATTTAGGTTGGGGTGTTTCATTAAATACTTGGAGCGGAAGCCAGTTTTATATCGTAAGTGATAATATCTTTGGTGCCATTTTTCCTCAAAACGCTAAATCTTTCAACATCCGTATTGGCATGAACTTAAGATTTGGAAATGATCCTTATTCTGAAGATGAAGATGGTGATGGAATTCCTGATAGCGAAGATAAATGCCCTAAGGCAAAAGGTTCTCTCGAAATGAAAGGCTGTCCAGATAGTGATAATGACAGAGTCCCTGATTTTGAAGATCAATGCCCTACTGATTATGGTTTGCCAAGATTTAAAGGTTGTCCTGATAAGGATGGTGATAATGTTATAGATAAATTTGATAAATGTCCTGATGTGCCTGGCTCACAACGTTTTCAAGGTTGCCCTGATAGAGACGATGATGGTATAAGAGACGATGAAGATTTATGCCCTGATCAGAAAGGCTTGCAAGAGATGAAAGGCTGCCCTGATAGCGATGGCGATGGAATAAAAGATGAAGAGGATAAGTGTCCAAATGATTTTGGAACCATAGATAATAATGGCTGCCCAGTTGATAACGATAAAGATGGCGTTCCTGATATTGATGACCAATGTCCAACTGAACCTGGTAGCAAAGAAAATAGAGGTTGTCCTAACAAGGATTCAGATGGAGATGGAATTATGGATAAAGATGATGATTGCCCTCAAACGAAAGGTAGTGCTAATAATAAGGGCTGTCCTGAGCTGAGTCCTGAGGAAATGTTTATTGTTAAAAAAGCCAGTGAAACCATAAAATTTGCACCTTTAAAAGATGAAATTTTGAGCATTGCCTACGAAAATTTAGATAAATTGGCTCAATTGATGAAAAACAACCAGGCATTGGTTTTGAAAATGGAAGTGCATACGGATAATACGAATAGTGACTCCTTTGCCATGACACTTACAAAAGACCGTGCAGCTGTGCTTGGAGAATATTTTATGAAAAAAGGAATTGAAAGTAGCCGCTTAAAAATAGTTCCTTTTGGGGATTCAAAAAACATAGTCGAAAATTCGACAAACGAAGGAAAAGAAAAAAATAATAGGGTAGAAGTTAGTTTTGGATTTAAATAACTATGATTATTATTAAATTTATAGTTACAACTTATGCTTGTAACTTTTCTGTCAACTAATAATTATATACTTTTAACTAGAAGAAAATTATTAGTAAAAGTAATGTGCTTTACCCTAAAACAGAGCTTGTGTTGAAATATAAAAAGCATATATCAAAATTTAAATAGCATTATTTAGGCTTCCATTCAATAAAGATTATCATAGCAACAACATGTGTTTCAATTTAATGACACTCACTTTTCCAAACTCAGCCAAAAACAAGTGAATTTTTGATGAATAAAATGAAAAAAAATATCATTCTTATTACCTTATTTTTCTTGTGCATTTTTTTTACAAATGCCAGAAGTATTACAATGGATTCGCTTCATCTTGCTTTGCAAAAAGCAACTACGGATACTGCTAAAGTAAATATATATTTTGCACTTTGTAACCAATGTGATATAAATGATAATTTAAAATATGCCCAACCTCTGATTAAAATATTAGATAAACTAATAGCACAAACCAATGATATTGAAAAGAAAAAACAACTCTTGCAGCAAAAAGCTGAAGCCTATGGATTTGTGAGATACTATTATACTGAAATGAAGGATACGTTTAATGTAGTCAAAACCCAAAAAATCCGAATTTCCATATATGAAGAAGCAAGTGACAATGAAGCTATTATTGGCTCTATTAGAGGCTTGAGTAATTTTTATATTGCTGTAGGAAACTATCCTAAAGGAATACAATATTGTCAGCAAGCTTTGCAGAGAGCGAAAAAAATGAATTACAAAAAAGGCATAGCAGGCTGTTTATATCAAATTGCAGAAATATATCGGAGCCAAGATGAAAATAGTCAGGCTTTAGAGAAGTATGAGCAATCAATATCCATGTATACTGAAATAAAAGATACTGCTAGCTTAGCTCAAGTGTTTATGTCAAAAGGCGACTTACATGGTAAACTTCATGATATTAGCAAAGCACTTCAATGTTATTTAAAGTCACTTTCATTATATGAACTTATAAAAAACAATCAGCAGGTTCGAAGGGTTTACAGCTGCATTGGAGGTATGTATATGGATAACCATGAATTTCAAAAAGCGCTATTGAATTACCAAAAGTGTATGTCTATGTCAGAAGATATGAAAGATATTTATTGGATTGGGATTACTTCTGGAAATATTGGAAGTATTTATTTAACCGAAGGTAATTTTCAAAAGGCCCTTGAATTTAATACCAAGTCATTAAAAATATTTGAAGAAATAAAAGAAGAAGCCCAAATTGCCAATGCAAACCATCGTTTGGCTAACACTTATCTTAAATTAAAGGAATACAATAAAGCTAAATTGTGTATTGAACGCTCAATTGAAATTGAAAAACGAAATTTATTTTCAAATAATCTAAAAAAAAGCGAGTTACTTGCAACAACAATTGATTCGGCTAAGGGTGATTTTAAAGGGGCTTTCGAACACTATAAACAGTACATTTTACTTAATAATAAATTGAAAAGTGAAGAAATTCATCAATTGGTACAAAAAGAAAAGTATCAAAACGAATATGAAAAGCAAAAGGCAATAGATAAGGCAATTTCAGACCATGAAATAGAAACACATAAAATTGTTAGAAATAGTTTTATGGCTGGATTTGCATTTATGATATTATTGGCAGCTATCAGTTATCGTAACTATAGAAGAAAGAAAAAAGACAACCTAATTATCTCTAATCAAAAACTGTTGGTAGAAGAAAAGCAAAAAGAAATTCTTGATAGTATTGAATATGCATTACGAATTCAAACAGCCATACTTCCAACACAAAAAATACTAAAGCAACATTTAGAAAATTTCTTTATTTTATATAAGCCCAAAGATATTGTTGCGGGTGATTTTTATTGGATGGAAAAAGTTGATGATTTGATTTTGTTGGCTGCTTGCGATTGTACTGGACATGGAGTTCCCGGAGCAATGGTTTCAGTGATTTGTTACAATGCACTTAATAGAGCAGTTCGAGAATTTGGTTTGACACAACCTGCAAAAATTCTTGATAAAACTGCTGAAATAGTAATTGAAAACTTCAGTAAAAGTGAAGAGGACATCAAAGATGGTATGGATATTTCTTTATGTGCTTATAATCCAATAAACAACACCATGCAGTGGGCTGGAGCAAACAATCCTTTATGGATAATTCAAAATGGAATAATTATGGAGACTAAGGCAAACAAACAACCAATTGGAATGAATGATGATAGAATACCATTCATGAACCATACTTTCAATTTAAATAAAACAGATTCTTTTTTTCTATTTACTGATGGCTTTGCAGATCAATTTGGAGGAGATTCGGGACAAAAGAAATTAACTAGAAAAAGATTTAAAGAATTAATTTTGTCATTGCAAAATAAATCTATGCAGGAGCAAGGAGTGGAGTTGGACAAATATATAATTGACTACAGAAAAGATATTGAACAAATTGATGATATACTGGTGATAGGTGTTAAAATTTGAAGTAGAGTTTTCGAGCTAAATTCCCGAAATATTAGTTGTTAATTTTTGCAATTCTCCCAAATCCTCTTTGCCTTTCTACTTCAAACATCATTACAGCACAACTTCCTGAAACATTCAAAGAATCAATTTTTCCACGCATTGGAATTTTAATTTGTTTATCTGCATGGCTCAACCAAAAATTACTTAAACCCTCAGCTTCAGTACCAAACACAAGTGCTGTTGCATGTGTAAAATTTTGTTCATGATATAATTCGGTGGCAGATAGTGCAGCGGCATAAGTGATAATTTCATTCAATTTTAGCCACTGTAAACATTCCTCATTACTACAACACACTATTTGATTTGTAAATATACATCCTAGGCTACTTCTAATGGCATTAGGATTAAAAATATCGGTTTTTTTATCACAAACAATTACCGCATCTACTTGAGCAGCATCTGCCGAACGCAAAATTGCACCAAGGTTTCCCGGTTTTTCAACAGATTCTAAAACTATAATATGGGCCTTGGGAGAAAGCTTAATTTCGTTTAAGTTTTTATACTTTGTTTTGGCAACAGCAAAATAACCATCTCTACTTTCACGATAGGCAATTTTCTCAAAAACGGGCAATGAAATTTCAATGAGATTTGAACCTTTAAATAAAGGGTTATGCAAAAGCGAAAAATCTTTAATGATTGCTTTACAGTAGTACAATTCTGTGATTTCATACCCTGCTTCAGCACAAAGCAAAATTTCCTTTTTTCCTTCCACCGTAAATAAACCCATTTCGGCCCTATGTCCCGATTTCTCTAACTTAGTTATTAACTTAATTTTAGGATTACTTAAACTAGTAATTTGAATGTTGTCCATGGGAGTGAAATAAAAAAAGGATTGAATTACTTCAACCCTTTAAATTTAACTATCTATATTATCTACAAACCTAATAAAATTTCTTCTGGCGATTTAGCTCCAAAAAGCATTTTTGCTGGGTTTTCAAGCATTTCTTTAACTTTAACTAAAAATCCTACAGATTCTCTACCATCAATAATACGGTGATCGTATGAAAGGGCAACATACATTATTGGTCTAATTTTAACTTCACCATTAACAGCAATTGGTCTGTCAACCACATTATGCATTCCTAATATTGCGCTTTGAGGTGGATTAATAATTGGTGTGCTCATCATACTTCCAAAAACCCCACCGTTGGTGATGGTAAAGGTTCCACCAGTCATTTCTTCAATAGTAATTTTATTATCTCTTGCTTTTAATGCTAATGTTTTGATGCCATTTTCAATGTCAGCCAAACTCATAGCTTCGGCATTACGCAATACTGGAACTACCAAACCTTTTGGAGCACTCACTGCAATTCCAATATCACAATATTTGTGATACACAATTTCATCTCCGTCAATCATAGCATTAACCGCAGGAAACAATTGAAGTGCTTCTGTCACTGCCTTGGTAAAAAAGCTCATGAACCCAACATTCACGCCAAATTTTTCTTTAAATGCATCCTTGTACTTTGCTCTAATGGCCATAATCGCGCTCATATCTACTTCGTTAAAAGTAGTCAACATAGCTGTTTCATTTTTAACAGCCACTAATCGTTGAGATAGCTTTTTGCGTAAGGATGTCATTTTTTGTCGATCAGTATTCCTGCTGGTTTCTTCTTTAATACTAGAATTAAAGCCTTTCGACATCAAACTCAAAACGTCTTGTTTTGTTACTCTACCTCCTTTACCTGTTCCAACAACTGCATTTGCCGGTATTTGATTCTCATCCATTAGTTTTTTAGCCGATGGCGATGGGACTCCTTGAGCATAGCTTTCCTTAACAGGCATTTCAACCTTATTTGGAACTGCTTTCGTAGTTTCAACATTTTTATTGGGCACGGCTTTTTCAATTGCTGTCGCATTTGGAATTGCTGCAACTGATGTGTCAATCTTACATACTATTTCACCCACTTTAACTGTTTCGCCTTCTTTAGCTAGAATTTGTAATTGTCCTGCCTCTTCTGCATTTACAGTTAATGTAGCTTTATCTGAATCAATTTCACATAGCTCATCATCCTTTTCTACAATATCTCCTTCTTTTTTTAACCAACGTGCAATTTGTACTTCTGTAATTGATTCTCCAGGGCTTGGAACTTTTATTTCTATCATCATAAGATTAATATTTAATGGTTATAATTATTTATGCTTTCACTTTTTCAGAGGCAAAAGCTTTATCGATTATTTCTTTTTGTTGCTTAGCATGTGTTTTTGAAGACCCAGTTGCTGGACTGGCACTTTCTTTTCGAGAAATTAATTTTAAATCAATCTTTCGTAAAGTACGAAGCATATATGCCCAAGCACCCATGTTTTCAGGTTCTTCCTGCACCCAAGTGTATGACTTTACCTTTTTGTATTTTGCAAATACATCATTAATTTGATTCATTGGAAATGGATACAACTGCTCTAATCTAATAATTGCAATATGCTCGGCATTCATTTCTTCTTTACGTTCAGCTAATTCATAAAATATTTTACCAGTGCAAAGCAAAATTTCATTCACTTTTGATGGATCGGCATTAGTGTCATCAATAAGCTCTTTAAATCCACCATTGGTAAAGTCTTCAATTTTAGAAACACACTTAGGATGTCTTAATAAACTTTTTGGTGTGAATGCTATAAGTGGCTTTCTAAAAGAGCTTATCAACTGCCTGCGTAGGCAATGAAAAAAGTTGGCTGGGCTTGTAACATTTACTACATACATATTATTTTGTGCACAAAGATGTAAAAAACGCTCCATGCGCGCACTACTATGCTCTGCACCTTGGCCTTCGTAACCATGAGGTAAAAATACACATATCCCATTCATCCTTCTCCATTTATCTTCAGCAGCCGACAAGTATTGGTCAAAAATTACTTGAGCACAATTATTGAAATCGCCAAACTGTGCTTCCCATATGGTTAAACCCTGCGGTGTAGCCATTGCATAACCATATTCAAAGCCGAGTACTCCATATTCCGAAAGCAATGAATTATAAATTTCAAACTTTGCTTGAATATTATCGATATTGTTTAATGGAACATATTCTTCTTCGCTATCTTCAATTTTTATGACGGCATGTCTGTGCGAAAAAGTGCCTCGCTCAACATCCTGCCCACTGAATCGAATCGGATAATTTTCTTTTAAAAGTGTTCCATAAGCCAAGAGCTCACCCATAGCCCAGTCAAGTCGTCCTTCTCCTTCGAGCATTTTTTGACGATCTTTCAATATACTTTCCACCTTATTAAAGAATTTCATATCTGATGGAATCTGGGATATTTTTTGTCCAATGCTAAGGAGTGTTTCTTTTTTTACGGCAGTTACTGGTGATTGATCAAAATCATGATCTTCATCCATTCTTAATCCTTTCCAAACCCCATCTAAAAATGAAGTTATTTTCGATTTACTTATTTGCTTGGCATCATCCAGCCTATCTTGTAATAATTTTTTGAAATTTTTTTCAATTTCTTTCGATTTATTTTCATCAACAGAACCTTCAGCCATTAATTTTTTAACGTAAATCTCTCTTGCATTTTGATGTGCAGCAATAGCTTTATATAATATTGGTTGTGTGAATCGTGGTTCATCACCTTCATTGTGCCCATATTTGCGGTAACATAATAAGTCGATAAACACATCCTTATGAAAATTTTGACGAAATTCTACTGCCAAACGAATTGAATATACTAAAGCCTCTACATCATCACCATTCACATGAAAAACAGGTGATTGCACCACCTTCGCAATATCAGTACAGTATGTGCTTGAACGGGCATCATGATAATTGGTGGTAAACCCTATTTGATTATTAATTACTAAATGAATGGTTCCTCCAGTTTTATACCCATCTAATTTCGACATTTGAATTACCTCGTAAACTACACCTTGAGCAGCAATTGCAGCATCGCCATGAATTAATATTGGCGCCAACTTATTATAATCTCCTTGATATGCAGCATCTATTTTTGCACGAGATATACCTTCTACAACAGGTCCAACAGTTTCTAAATGCGATGGATTTGGAGTTAAACTTAAATGAACTTTCTTTCCTGTATCGGTAACAATATCAGCACTATAACCTTGATGATATTTTACATCTCCATCAAATAAAGAATCTTCAAATTCTTTTCCTTCAAATTCACTAAATATATCTTCATACGTTTTATGTAAAATGTTAGCCAAAACATTCAGACGACCCCTATGAGCCATTCCAATTACAAACTCTTGAATTCCTATTTCTGCTCCTTTCTCAATTACAGCATCTAATGCAGGTATCAATGACTCTGCCCCCTCCAAAGAGAATCTTTTTTGCCCTACAAACTTGGTATGTAAAAAGTTTTCGAATACTACTGCCTTGCTAATATTTTCAAGTAAACGCAATTTTTCTTTAGAGGAAAGACTTGGTGTATTTTGTGTGCTCTCCATACGCTTTTGTAACCATTCTAAAATTTTTTGATTTCGAATGTACTTAAACTCAACACCAATTGAATTACAATATGTTTTCTTTAAAAAACTTATAATGTCTTTTAGTTTCGCTGGGCCTAAACCAATTTGATTCCCAGCCTGAAACTCTGTTTCCATGTCAGCTTCACCCAAACCAATTAAATGTATATCATCTAAAGTTGGCGTGTATTTTCTACGATCACGCACTGGATTGGTTTTGGTAAATAAATGCCCAGTGCTTCTGTAAAGATTGATTAAATTTACAACCTGAAACTCCTTAGTAATATTATCAGGTACTTCATGTAGAGTTTCGTAATTTTTTCTTGCAAATTCAAACCCTTCAAAGAAACTTCTCCATCCGGGTTCAACCGAATCAGGATTATCTAAATATTGTTTATAGCTATCTTCAATAGCATCAACATGTCCGTTACTCAAATAAGAAAACTTATCCATATTTTATGTCTTATCAAAACGCAAAGTTATAATTTAACATAGTTAATCACACAAAAAAAATAAAGCTTTTGTAAAAGTAATTTACAATTTACTAAAAACGTATCAAATACAAAGTTAACATGATGTTTATATACATATTTTTTTAAGAAATTTTATACTGAATTTTCATTATCATTTGATAAATGCACAAATTAATAAACAAGTTTTAATACATTAGCACCATTATATAATGCACCTTATGGCCGGAAATACTTATGGGACTCTTTTTAAACTTACAACTTTTGGAGAAAGTCATGGAAATGCAATTGGTGGTGTTATTGATGGTTGTCCTCCAGGTATAATCATAGATTTTGAATTTATCCAACATCAATTGGATAGACGAAAACCTGGTCAGTCAGGAATTGTTTCCCCAAGAAAAGAAAAAGATAAAGTTATTTTTTTATCAGGTATTTTTGATGGTAGAACTATTGGTACCCCTATTGCATTTATGGTTCATAACGAAGACCACCAAAGTAAGGACTACGATAATTTAAAAGATACCTTTAGACCTTCACATGCTGATTATACTTACACAGCCAAATACGGTCATAAAGATCATCGAGGTAGCGGACGTGCCTCAGCTCGAGAAACATTAAGTAGGGTAGTAGCTGGTGCGGTTGCGCAATTGTACTTGAAACAGCATCAAATTTCATTTTGTGCTTATGTATCTCAAATTGGAAACATCAAATTGGATGAAGGTTTGCATCCCTTGAATTTTGAAGACATTGAAAGTAATTTAGTGCGGTGTCCAAATAAGGAAATTGCTTTCAAAATGATTCAATTAATTGAAAATACAGCATTAACAGGCGACACATTAGGAGGAATTATTACTTGCAAAATTAATGGTGTTCCAGTTGGATTGGGCGAACCTGTATTCGATAAATTGCATGCCGAATTGGGCAAAGCAATGTTAAGTATCAATGCTGTAAAAGGTTTTGAATTTGGTTCTGGCTTTAAATCAGCCACTATGAAAGGTTCAGAGCATAATGATCTCATGGTTAATAATGAAAATAAAATTGAATTTTTAACTAATCATTCTGGTGGCATACAAGGAGGCATTAGCAATGGCGCTGAAATTAATTTTAATGTTGCATTTAAACCAGTTTCTTCTATAAAAATTGAACAAAAAACACTCAACAAAGATTTAAATGAAGTAAGTTTAAAAGTGTCAGGAAGACATGATGTATGCGTGGTTCCAAGAGCAGTTCCAATTGTTGAAGCTATGGCAGCCCTTGTAATTATTGATTTTTTACTTCGTCAAAAGTGCAATAATTAATTTGGTTTGTTCCAATCAATTTTTCCAGTGTAGTTCATTAATCGAACAATTTTTTGTTGCTTATTGAACAGCCGCTTATTTGGTGTTAAAGGACTCAATTTTCTTGGATTTGGAAAACATACAGCAATCAGAGCAGCTTCACCCCGTTTGAGTTTTTTGCATGATTTGTTGTAATAGGCTTGTGAAGCTTCTTCTGCTCCATAAATTCCATCACCCATTTCAATAACATTCAAGTATACTTCCATTATTCGATGCTTACTCCAAATCAATTCAATCAAAAAAGTAAAATACACTTCTAAACCTTTTCTTAAATAGGTTCGTCCTTGCCATAAAAACACATTTTTTGCTACCTGTTGCGAAATAGTACTTCCGCCTTTAATGGGTTTTTTATCTCCATGTTTATTATTATACTTCCATGCTTTTTCCATGGCCTCAAAATCAAAACCATGATGGTTCAAAAAATTCCCGTCTTCAGCACACATGGCAGCTAAAGGCATTTCCTTTGACATGTCGTCTAAAGCCACCCATGTTTTTTTTAATTTGGGAGTCTTTCCATCAAATATATGTTCAATAGATCTGCTAATCATCAGTGGCGTAAAAGGAACCATCACATATTTAAACAATAAAACGGATAGTATACTTGCTATAATTCCAAAGAAAATGATTCTTTTAACCCAAGTCCAAATAAACCTTAAAACTATCATTACACCTATAAACATAAAGCAAATATAACTTTGCAATACTCTTGCTTTAACCAAAGGCCAATTAAACTTTAAACATTTCTGTATTGAAAACTAATGATTCTTAATTCGAAAATTTTATGTTGCTAACAAAAGTTTGACTTTGACTCAAACACCCAAAAAATCATAAAAACTCAACTTTAATGTTTTATATCCGATTTAAACAATTACATGTTAATTACATATTATAAACATCCTTTTTTAACGTAATTAGTTAATTATTTTTGATTGCTAAAATTTAACCCAATGGAAACAGTAGAAAAGTTAGAAGAAGTTAAGGAAAAAAAGGCAAGCGCTAAAAAAAATACTGCTGAGTCAAAAAATAAGAAGGCTGAAAAAAACAGCACAAACTCTATTCAAGCTCCTTTAGAAAACTCTAATGCATTAAAAATAAAAAGAGCTAAGATAATAGGAGGTGCATTATTATTACTTTTTTCTACCTATTTATTTGTAGCCATTATATCCTTTTTCTTCACCTGGTCTATTGATCAAGATAAAGTGATTGATGGCTATTGGACATTGTTAAGCAATAATGAAATTAAAGTGGCAAATTGGTTAGGAAAAACTGGTGCCATTCTCTCTCATTGGTTTATGCATCGTGGCTTTGGAATTGCATCCTTATTCTTAGTCCCAGTTATTTTTGCCCTTGGCTTTAAATTGGTTTTTAAAGTTAAATTATTTTCATTTCGCAAAACAATTAAACATTGTTTTCTGCTATTGTTACTAGTCTCTACAAGTACTTCGTTTGTATTTAATCACTTAATTGAAACTGAGTGGTTTTTCATTGGAGGAAACTTTGGATATCAAGTGAATATGTGGCTAATCTCATTTTTTGGATTAGTTGGTACAGCCCTTATGCTTGTTGCACTTAATGCTGGATATGCCTATCTAGGCTTTAATTGGAATGGCATTGGTAAAAAAATTGAAACAGTGGTGGATGATATTAAAGTTAATGAATTTGATAATGAGCTTAAGGTAGGCCATATTGATGAAAGTGCTGAAACTAAAATTTCTCCTAAAAATTGGAATGAATTTGAAAAAGAGGAAGAAATACAGCTTTCTAAAACCCTTAAAAAGGAAATGGTGAATAGTTTGGAGCCAGTGATGGAAATTGAAAATTTAGTTGAAGATAACAGTTTGGTGCAAGATTTTGAAATTAATCTAAATAATAAACTAGATAAAATTCCCGCTAAGGGTGAGGGCGACCTTGAATTAATTGTTGAGCACCAAATAAATGTTGAACCTGAATTTATTGCCCCTAACAATATGAATGATAATTTAGAAGACGATGGATTTATACACGCAGAAGGTGATTTTGACCCAAAGGCTGATTTGTCAGCCTATGTTTTTCCCGAAATTGATTTACTTGAAAAGCATGGAAATGATTCAATTACTATAAATAATGAAGAACTTCAGGCCAATAAAGATAGAATTCTTGATACTTTAAAGAATTATAGTATTG
This sequence comes from Bacteroidia bacterium, assembly GCA_035439485.1. Classification (GTDB taxonomy): domain Bacteria; phylum Bacteroidota; class Bacteroidia; order UBA4408; family UBA4408; genus CAIKXD01. The sequence continues at coordinate 35,290 of DAORKI010000004.1, read as the reverse complement.
AAATTGAAAAAATTAAAGCTACAATAGGACCTACAGTTACTTTATATGAAATTGTACCTGCTCCTGGAGTACGAATTTCTAAAATTAAAAATTTGGAAGATGATATTGCTCTAAGTTTATCTGCTTTAGGGATTAGAATTATTGCACCAATGCCTGGAAAAGGAACCATTGGTATTGAAGTTCCTAATCAAAAACCCGAGGTGGTAAGCATGAGAAGTATTATTGCCTCTGAGAAATTTCAAAATACTAATTTTGATTTACCTATTGCGCTAGGTAAGACTATCACCAATGACACTTTCATCACTGATTTAGCCAAAATGCCTCATTTGTTAATGGCAGGTGCCACTGGTCAAGGAAAATCAGTTGGATTAAATGCAATTTTAGTTTCTCTGTTGTATAAAAAACATCCATCACAAATTAAATTTGTATTGGTTGACCCAAAAAAGGTTGAACTTACCTTGTTTAATACTATTGAACGTCACTTTTTAGCCAAGTTGCCTAATGCCGAAGAAAGCATTATTACCGATACAAAAAAGGTAATTCATACGCTTAATTCATTATGTATATTGATGGATGCTCGTTACGAACTTTTAAAAAATGCAATGGTTCGTAATATCAAAGAATATAATGCCAAGTTTATTTCACGTAAACTGAATCCATTAGAAGGGCATCACTATATGCCCTATATTGTATTGGTGGTGGATGAATTTGCTGACCTCATTATGACAGCTGGGAAAGAAGTAGAAATGCCTATTGCTCGTTTAGCTCAATTGGCACGTGCTATAGGTATACATTTAATTATCGCAACTCAACGTCCATCAGTAAATATTATAACTGGTACCATTAAGGCCAATTTTCCAGCTCGAATAGCATTTAGAGTTTCATCAAAAATCGATTCACGTACCATCCTAGATGCAGGTGGAGCTGAACAATTAATTGGTAGAGGCGACATGTTATTATCCACTGGAAATGATCTCATAAGAATTCAATGCGCTTTTGTTGATACTCCTGAAGTAGACAAAATAACAGAATTTATTGGTGCCCAAAGAGCCTATCCACAACCTTATTTATTGCCCGAATATGTTGATGAAAATGATAATTCAGAAAAGGAAAGTATTGACCTTTCTCAACGTGATAGTTTTTTTGAAGAGGCAGCTAGAATCATTGTACAGCATCAACAAGGTTCAACCTCTTTAATTCAAAGGCGATTAAAATTAGGTTATAACAGAGCAGGCCGAATTGTAGACCAATTGGAGGCTGCAGGTATAATCGGACCCTTTGAAGGAAGTAAAGCTCGACAAGTACTAATTAAGGATGAACAAAGTTTGGAACACATTTTGAAGGGGATATAATTATTGAAATTAATTTTATATAAAAAAGAATTAAACCTTTCTTAAGTTTATTAGTCCGAATAAAAAAATAAATATGAAAAAAGCAATTATTGCGTTTGGTTTTATGATATTACACATATACACATATGCCCAAATAGATGCAAAAGCAAAAAAAATTTTAGATGATGTTTCAGCAAAAACTAAAACATATTCAAGTATTAACGCTGAATTCAGCATTACTGTTGAAAACCTAAAAAACAAATCAATACACACTCAGTTTGGTAAGTTAACACTCAAGTCAAATAAATATAAACTGGAGGTTAATAATCAAGTTATAATAAGTGATGGAAAAACAAGTTGGACAGTTTTAAAGGATGCCTCTGAAGTACAAATTAATACTGTAGAAAGCAAAGAAAAGGAAACAGGCCTAAACCCTTCAAATATATTCACCATGCATGAAAAAGGGTTTAAATATGAATATGTGAAGGAAGAAAAACAAAAAAATGGGTCAATTTTTCAAATTATTAAATTGTACCCAGAAGATGCTAAAAAGAAGAATTATCACACTGCAGTTTTAACTATTAACAAAGAAAAGTCACAAATTGTGAGTATTAAAATTCTTGGAAAGGATGGTACTGATATGACTTATGCAGTTAAGTCACTGAGCACTAATACTGCTGTACCTGAGACCATTTTTGTTTTTAATGAAAAGAGTTATCCTGGCTATGAAGTTATTGATTTAAGGTAGAAATAAATGAATTAAAAATATGAAAGCTGAAATAATTACAGACAAAGGAACACTTAAAGTTGAGTTTTACCAAAATGATGCTCCCCTAACAGTTAAAAATTTTACTGATTTGGCTAAAAGTGGCTTTTATGATGGCTTAACTTTTCATAGGGTAATACCAAATTTTGTGGTTCAAGGTGGATGCCCAAATGGAACGGGAAGCGGTGGACCAGGATATAAAATTAAATGTGAATTAAATGGCGAAAATCAATATCATGATAGGGGAGTATTATCAATGGCACATGCAGGCAGAGACACTGGAGGATCGCAGTTTTTTATTGTTTTAGACCGCAAAAATACTGCACATTTAGATAGAAATCATACCTGTTTCGGTAAAGTCGTTGAAGGATTGGAAATAATTGATACCATTAAACAAGGCGACCATATCAAAAAAATTAATATTACTGAGTAGTGTCTTTAAATTTGAACATAAAAATTTACTCAGTTTTTTTCTGTTTAATTATTCCTCTTTTCATCAATTGTACCTCTACTAAGCATGGTTTTGTGTCTGAACCCAAAATAATTGAGGTGACTTCCCAAAAATATAGTGGAGGTTTAAAAGGATCACCCTCAGGTATCAAGTATAAAATTTACTTGATTTCCCCAGGTAATTACAACGATTTTCAAACGCTGGGTTTTTGGGTTGATGATAAATATGCAGTAGCAAAAGGGTATAAAAAAAAATTAGGTGTTCAAAGAAATATTTATGAAATAGGTGATACTTTAGAAGTTTCAGCCAATTTCATTAAAACTGAACAGGGCCTTGTATTTCAAGACAACCAACATCAAAAAAACAAACCTTCTCATTTAAGTCAAAAAATTGTATTAGAGTATGCTTATAAAAATCAAAACAAATTCATAGGTTTTGATCAAATTAAAATACTTGAAATGGAGTTAAGACCATGACTTCTTTGATGCTCTATTTTTTTGTAAAAATGCAATGATTGAACTCATCAATGTGCCAAATATAAAGGTTCCAATAATATTTTGGATTAAATAATATTTAAAACTAAAGTAAGATCTAGCTTCTTCCATTGCTTTAATAGAATCCTTGCCGCTGTTCAACGCTTCTATTTTAGCTTTATTCATCATAGTATTCGTCCAATCAGGGTTAATAAAATAATAAAACAAATATATAATAGGTATGATTAATATTGTATTTATTATGGTTATTCTGAATCCTAGCGAAAAACCTTTTTGAAAGCTGTATTTTGAAACACGCACAGCTTTAAATTCACTTATGGCCAACCAAATTCCAAAAATTGGTATAAGCATGCTAAAATTAGTTACTATTTTATGCCATTCTAAATATTCATCTTGAAGACCCAATAATTGTTCAAACACAATCCATATTAATGAAAACATAGATATTAAAGTGCCGTATTTTATTACAAGAATATTATTACTTTTCATTTTTCAAATGTAGTAGAATTATTTAAAAACAAAATAAATAATCTATCAGCTATTTTTAATCATAATGAATAACAAGAATTTCCAAAATGACTTTTTGAAATTAATATTAAAAAATTATCTTTGACAAGAAATAATTGTGATTAATGATGCGAATATTACTTTTAATACCTTTTTTGGCCTTCTTTCTCACTGAAATGAATGCTCAAAATGTTGAGTTTAATGCAACAAATTTCCCAACAAAACCAATTGAACTTGCTCAAGCTCAAAATAATTTAGATGAGGGAATGAAAATTTTTAAAGAAGGCTCATATAGATATAAAAGAGCATTACCATTACTTGAAAAAGCCAATGAATTTAATCCAAATAATGCAAATTTGAATTACCACATAGCCATGTGCTACATGTTTAGTAGCTTTAAAAACAGAGCAAAGGTTCATTTTGAAAGGGCATTTGAATTAGATAATAAAGTTTCAGATGATATTCATTACTGGCTGGGGATGAGCAACCATCTTGCTAATAATTGGGATAAAGCTCGCTCTGAATATCAATTACATAAAGAATTTGTGCTCAAATCAAAAAATGAAAAAGAGTTATTAAAAATCAATAAAAGAATAGATGAAGTAAATATTGGACAAGAAAGAGTAAAAAAGCCTGTTAAGGTTAAAATTGAAAATCTTGGTCCTGAAATTAATTCGCCATATACTGATTATGGACCTATTATTTCTGCTGATGAAGATGTGTTAATGTTTACCAGTCGAAGACCAGGAACCACCTCTGGGCCAGAAGGTGATAAAGATGATTTAATTGATGAATATTGGGAAGATATTTATCAAAGTTTTAGTTTTGGGAATAAGTGGACTAAAGCTAAAAATATTGGACCGCCTGTTAATACTGATGTACATGATGCCACCAATAATTTATCGCCATCAGGTGAAAAATTGTTTATTAATATTGATGATCAAGGACAAGGAGATATTTATGAGTGTGACCTAGTTAACCTGCAATGGAGTAAACCTTCTAGAATGAAAGATCCTATTAACACAAAATACCACGAAAGTTCAGCAACAATAAATAAAGGTTTAGATACCTTATATTTTATCAGCGAAAGACCAGGTGGATACGGGGAGAGGGATATCTACATGGTAGTTAAAGATTTGAAAAGTAATAAATGGGGTGGACTATTAAATGTTGGTCCTACATTAAATACAGAATATAATGAAGAAGGTGTTTTTTTAATGCCTGATGGAAAAACGATGTATTTCAGTTCGCAAGGACACAATTCAATGGGAGGTTTTGATATTTATAAAACTACATTAACTAATGGACAATGGTCAAAACCTGAAAATATTGGTTATCCAATTAATACAAGTGATGACGATGTTTTTTTCGTAATTTCTGCTAACGGTCTCCATGGATACTATGCTTCCTACAAAAATGACGGATTTGGTGAAAAAGATATTTATTTGGTGAACTTTCTAGATTCTGATAACCCTCAAGATTCATTGGAAACAAAAAAACAAGAAGGGCCACTTGTAATTCGTGGAAAAAAAACACCTACTAGCGCCTTAATGAAAGGTATAGTGGTGGATCAATACAACCAAAGTCCAATTGAAAATGCTACCATAGAAATTATTAATACAGAGTCAAATGAAATAATTGAAAAGTTTACTACCGAAGAATTATCAGGCTACTACGGAGTTTGGGTACCATCCGAAAAAATATTAATTGCCACAGTTTCAGCACCAAGCTACAAATCTAAAATGGATACTGTTAAAGTTCCAAAATCCTCAGGTGACTTGCAAATTGATAAGAATTTTGCCCTTGTTACAAAAAGTGATGTAACAGCTATCATCAAAGGTAAGGTCTACGATGCAGTAAGTAAAAAACCATTGCAAGCTACTATAAAAATTATAGATAATATTTCATCTAAAGAAGTAGTAACAATAAATTCTACTCCCGAAGGTAATTATGAAGCAGCTGTTCCAACAGGTAAAAAGTACGAGTTAATTGCAAAATCTATGGATTATCAAACAGCATATGAAAATATAAATGTTCCAGTTTCTCAAAAAAATCAAGAAATTGTTAAAGATTTTCCTCTTAATAATTTAGCTGTTGGTTCAAAAATTATTCTTAAAAACATCTTTTATGATTTTGATAAGGCAACGCTTAGAGCTCAATCAATTATTGAACTCGACCATCTAATTCAATTGCTAAATGATTATCCAAATATGCGTATTGAGTTATCAAGCCATACAGATAATAAAGGAACAGCCGATTACAACATTTATTTATCAAATGCAAGATCTAAATCATGTGTTGATTACCTAATTTCAAAAGGTATTTCTAAAAATAGATTGGAATATAAAGGTTATGGGCTAACACAACCTATTGCCACTAATGATACAGATGCTGGTCGACAATTAAACAGAAGAACCGAATTTAAAATTTTAAGTAAATAAATTATTGAAGTTTAATTGTAAAATAACTATTCCAAAAATAGTTGTGAAGTAATAATATTATGTGCGGAATTGCTGGAATATTTGCTTTTACAGATAATGGCAAAAAGAAAATTAAGTTAATTGCTAATGCTATTCAAACCTTAAATCAAAGAGGTCCTGATTTTAAGGCCATTATTGAAAAAGAGAATTTTGCATTAGCTCATGCAAGATTAGCTATAATCGACACGAGTGATGCTGCCAATCAACCTTTTAGTGATGAAAATAAAGATTACACCATTGTGTTTAATGGTGAAATTTTTAATTTCAAAATTCTAAAACAAGAATTAATCCAAAAAGGAATAAAATTCAGCACCGATAGCGATACTGAGGTTCTATTGAAATTATTTATTCTCGAAGGGCAGAATTGTCTCAACAAACTAAATGGCTTTTTTGCATTCGCCATTATGAATAATAAAACTAACGAATTATTTATTGCTCGTGACAGATTTGGGATAAAACCCTTTTTATATACTATTAACGAAGATTATTTTTGCTTTGCTTCGGAAATGAAAGCACTGCTCCAATTTGAAATTAACAAGGAAATCAATCATGCAGCATTATTGCAATATTTTCATCTTAACTACATAGCAGGTAGTCACAGCATTTTCAAAAATGTTAATAAGCTGCCACCCGCACATTTTGCTGTTCTAAAAAATGGTAAATTAAGTATACAATGTTACTATCAAATAAATACTAATCCTCAAAATCCTATTTCATTTGACTTTGAAGATAGTTGCAAAAAAATATACCACTTGCTTGATGATGCTGTTCAAATAAGAATGATTGCTGATGTTCCTTTAGGCGCTTTTTTGAGTGGAGGCGTTGATTCATCTATCATTACTGCCCTTGCTGCCAAACATACTAAGCATTTAAATACATTTTCAATAGGTTTCAAAGACGAACCTTTGTTTGACGAAACTGATTTTGCAAGACTTGTGGCAAAAAAATGCAATACAAATCACACAGTTTTTTCACTTTCCAATAATGATTTATATGAGAATTTAAATAATGTACTCTCATACATAGATGAACCATTTGCAGATTCTTCTGCCCTCAATGTATATATTTTGAGTCAACAAACCAGGAAAAAAGTAACAGTAGCTTTATCGGGTGATGGTGCCGATGAAATGTTTGCCGGCTATAACAAACATGCCGCTGCATATGCCGTGATGCAAAATCAATTTCATATTCATCAACTAAAGCATCTTGCTCCAATTTTAAAAGTACTACCCCAATCAAGAAACTCAAAATTCGGTAATTTAATTCGGCAGTTAAACAAATTATCTCATGGAGCCAAATTAAGCGATGCTGAAAGATATTGGAGATGGGCAGGTTTTTATGACGCAAATGAATTAAACAGTCTTTTTAGATTGGATTACATATCCAAAAATGATCAAAATTTGTTTGATGAAAACAAATCAAATTTACTTAATGCATTTGCACTTCATGAAAACATTTCCATGAAAAACATTTTGCTAACCGATATGAAAATGGTGTTGGCAGGTGACATGCTCACAAAGGTAGATAGTATGAGTATGGCTAATAGTTTAGAAATTCGAGTTCCTTTTCTTGATTATAGGGTTGTTGATTATGCATTTTCATTACCCGACAACTTTAAAATAAATGCAAAAAACAGAAAGTTAATCTTAAAAAAGGCTTTCCAAAATGAATTGCCACAAGAAATTTTTACCAGGTCTAAAAAGGGATTTGAAGTTCCTCTTTTAAAATGGTTTAAAACAGACTTAAAATCATTAATAGTTGATGACTTACTTTCTGACAGCTATATTATTGAGCAGCAAATTTTCAATCCAATCTTTATTCAAAATTTGTTAAAGAGGCTTTTTTCTAATAATCCAGGAGATTCAGTAGCTAAAGTCTGGGCTTTGATTGTGTTTCAAAACTGGTATAAAAAGTATTATAATTAAATGTTATGCCCAAAGTTTTACGTATCATAAACAGATTTAATTTAGGTGGTCCCACCTATAATGTTGCCTATCTTACTAAGTATTTACAAGGTTATGAAACCCTACTTGTTGGAGGTGAAAAGGACGATTCAGAAGATAGTTCAACATTTATTACAAGTAGCTTGGGGCTTGAACCTGTAATTATTGAAGAAATGAAACGTAAAATTGATCCCACACAAGATATTGCAGCCTACAAAAAAATAAAAAATATTATTTCTGAATTTAAACCCGATATTGTGCATACACACGCTTCAAAGGCAGGTACATTAGGTCGATTGGCAGCATTTTCATGCAAGGTGCCAAAAGTAGTACACACCTTTCATGGCCATGTATTTCATTCATATTTTGGCTTTGCAACTACCACCTTTTATAAAAATATTGAACGATATTTAGCTAAAAGAAGCGATGCCATTGTAGCAATTAGTGAAAAACAAAAGATGGAATTATCTAAAATTCATAAAATTTGTAATCCCAATAAAATAACCGTAATTCCATTAGGATTTGATTTATTAAAATTCAATAGCAATATTGATAGCAAAAGAATAAACTTTAGAAAAAAATATAACATAAAAGATGATGAAATTTGTATTGGAATTATAGGTAGATTGGTGCCTGTAAAGAATCATAAAATGTTTTTGGATGCTTTCAAAAAGCTATCTGAAGCCACCAGTAAAAAAATAAAAGCATTTATTGTGGGAGATGGTGAACTTAAAGATGAATTAATAACATACTGCCAATCGCTTCAGCTTTCTTATAGTTATATAGATACCCCAAATTATAATGCTCAAGTAATTTTTACCTCATGGATAAAAGAAGTTGATGAAGTTTTAGCAGGCATTGATGTTGTTGCGCTCACCTCTTTTAATGAAGGTACACCAGTGAGTTTGATAGAGGCACAAGCATGTAATAAACCTATTGTTACAACTAATGTAGGAGGAATTGAAAATGTGGTTAAACCTAATATAACTGCCATATTATGTGAAAATAATAATGCCTCTGATTTCTTTAATGCCTTATATAGAATTACCGAAAATGAACAATTGCGATTAAAAATGGGAACAGATGGTTGGATGTTTGTAAAGGATAACTTTCATTATACAAGGCTTTGTGCTGACATGAAAACTCTTTATGACAAGTTGCTTGGATAAATGGAATTAAGAATATTTATATTTAAAAAGTAGCAATAAGTAGCAATTAAATAATAAATTTGCAAAAAAATAGTTTCTTAAAATGTTAAAACAACTTACGTTTTTATTCTTATTGGCAGTCACCATCAGCAGTTGTAAGTTATTGAATCCCAGTATGATGTTAAAGGCTCCAAAGGATTATCAATATGAGCCTTTACCAAAAGTAAAAGAGCTTGAAACCCGCCTCAACCCCAACGATCAAATTACCATGATTTTGTTAACAAATGAAGGTTTTAAAGTATTGAATTTGATTGGTGATGATAAAATCAACAATAATTTATTAGGCAATGAACTTACCTATAGGGTAGAGTTTGATGGGCTTGTGAATTTACCCATACTAGGAAGGGTTAAATTGGGGGGCCTTACACTCAGAGAAGCTGAAATGTTTTTAGAAGAAGAGTTCTCAAAATATTATATACAACCATTTATTATACTTAAAATTACCAATAGAAAAGTGTTGGTTTTCACCGGATCTGAAGGGAATGCTAAAATTGTTCAATTAGTTGATGAAAACACAAACTTGCTTAGAGTTATTGCTTCTGCTGGGGGAATAACCCGAACAGGTAGAGCATATGATATAAAAGTGATTAGAGGAGAATTTACTGAACCTAAAGTGTATCACTTTAATATTAGATCAATTGATGGTTTAAAAGATGCTGACTTCATGATGCAATCCAACGATATTGTTTATATTACCCCTTCGCCTCAAATTGCAAAAAATTTAATGGTTGAGGTTGGACCATATTTGTCTATCCTTACTACAGTTTTACTCTTATTTAACTATCTTAAATAATGAGCCAAACAAAGAAAAAATCAGCCACAGCGCTTGATAACTTTGATCTTGGATTATTACTTCATATTTTTCAAAAAAATGTGATTTATATAATTTTATTTTATCTCATTGCCTTAATGAGCGCATTGCTATATGTGCGTTATCAAAGAGAAATATTTAAAAGTAGTGCGGTAATTCAAATTACGAACAATAGTGGAAACTCAAAAATACTTAATGTTGGCAATGTATTAGAAACCGAAAATGGATTAGATGGGGTGGTTGAATTAATGCGTTCAAAAATATTTTTACGCAAATCAATATCGCAATTACCTATTCAAGTGAGTTATTTTGTGAAAGGTACCTTTAAAGTGAATGAACATTACAAAACTAGTCCTTATGAAATTGAAGACTTTGAAGTATTTAATAAAGGCATTTATGGGAGATCAATTCAATTAAAATTTAAATCGCAAAATGCAATTGAAGTTTCTTACATCATGAACGATGTGCGACAAGTAAAAATAGCTAAGCCAAATAGTATTGTGGTTTTTCCTGATGTAAAATTCAAAATTAAAATATTGAACTTTTCAAGTATTCAGGATTATCAAACCAATTTAAAAAAGGACGTTTTTTATTTTGTAATCAACGATCCTCAAACAATGGCTGATCCATACATTGGTCGACTTGAAATCACGGTTTTAAATTATTATGCTAAAACGCTGCGTATTTCATTAGAAGAAAATAATGCAAAAAAAACGGCTGATATTGTTAATCAAGTAGCAAGTGATTTCATTAACTATGATGTTGTAAAAAAATCTGAAAGTGCGCAAAAAACGATTGATTTCATTGATAAACAACTTTCCTATGTTTCAGAAGATTTAAGAACTTATGAGCAAAAAATCCAAGACTATAGAAAACAAACTAAAACTACAGTTGGACGAGATTTTGCAGCAGGGTTTTATAAAAAACTTGATTACCTCGAGGCAGATCTCCTTAAAATTAATTACCAACTGAGCTTGGTACATGAAACTGGTGTGCAATATCAACAAACAGGAAAATTTGACGTATTTAGTCTTCAAGTTTTTGGAGACAACACAACATCTGAAAACTATATTATTTATAAGGTTAAAAGTATTGACGATTTAGAACATAAAAGAACAGTTTACTTGAAAGATGCAAATCCTGAAAATAGGGTGATTAAAGAGCTTAATGACAGAATAAAGCAGGAAAAACAAGAATTGGTGAACATCATCAAGGCAATGGAGGAAACATTAGGTGCAAGAAGTAAAGAAATTCAAGATAAAATTGATGCTCTTGAAAAGGATCTTGAGGATGTTCCAGCAATTGAACTTGAGTTCAATAGATTAAAACAACTTTATGGAATAAACGAAACATTTTACAATTCATTAATTAACAAAAAAGCGGAGTACTCCATTGCTATAGCAGGGTTTGTTCCACAAAATTCAATTCTTGAACAAGCGGTTGAGCAAACTTTACCAATTTATCCTAATAGAAATACCATTTTATTAACTGCCATAGGTATAGCTACCTTATTATCTGTTATTACAGTGGCTTTAAGGTTTTTGATGTTTAACAATATTACTACCATCAATGAAATTAGAAGATACACTGATATAGCTATTTTGGGAATTGTTCCAAAATACAAAAAGGAAATCCCTGTTTCACAATTATTAGTCGATAAAAATCCAAAATCATCAATTTCAGAAGCCTTTAGGTCAATTAGAGCAAATTTGCAATTTATATCAAATGAGGGTGGCGCAAAAGTTGTAGCCATAACCTCAAGTATTTCTGGTGAAGGTAAAACTTTCGTAGCCATCAACTTAGCAGGTATTATTGCATTTGCTGGCAAAAAAGTGATTGTACTTGATTTGGATATGAGAAAGCCTAAAATTCATATAGGCTTTGATGCGCCTAACACACATGGAATGAGTACTATTTTAATTGGGAAAGACAAGTTTCATGATTGTGTGCAAAAAAGTGCACTGCCAAACCTACAATTTATTACAGCGGGTCCAATTCCACCAAATCCTGCCGAGCTCATCATATCACCAATCATGGATGATTTTGTTAACGAGCTGAAAAAAATATATGATATTATTATCATTGATAATCCACCAATTGGCATTGTATCAGATGGTATTCCTAATATTCAAAAAGCTGATTATCCTATATTTATATTCAGGGCCAATTATTCCAAGAAAAATTTCTTTGATAATATAAACACATTGGTTGAAGAAAAAAATATTAAAAATTTGTCAATCATTTTAAATGGGGTGGAAGCAAGTGGAAGTTCTTATGGTTATAATTATGGCTCTTCTTATGGATATGGCTACGGGTATGGCTATGGCTATGGCTATGGTTACGGGTATGGCTATGGTTATGGCTATTATGAAGAAGATGAACCACCAAAGCCTTCGCTTTTGAAAAGATTTTTTACAAGGAGCTAATTCTTATGAAAGTTATAAACCTTGACATTAATGGTTTAAAATTAATTGAACCAGATGTTTTTTCTGATGAAAGAGGAGTGTTTTTTGAATCATTCAACAAAGAGAAATTCCATAATATTGGTATTGACGATAATTTTGTTCAAGATAATCAATCCCTATCCAATAAAAATGTCTTGAGAGGTTTGCATTTCCAAACTGGGGTTCATGCCCAGGCAAAATTGGTAAGGGTAATTAAAGGAAGTGTGCTTGATGTGGCAGTTGATTTAAGAAAAGATTCCCCAACCTTTGGTCAGCACTACACCGTTGAACTCAATGATAAAAATAACTTCATGTTTTATATTCCAATTGGTTTTGCTCATGGTTTTGTGGCATTAGTAGACCAAACAGTGTTTGCTTACAAATGCTCAACATTTTATAATAAATCATCGGAAAGCGGAATTATTTGGAACGATGAGCAACTTAATATAAATTGGGGAGATGTAAACCCACTTATATCTAACAAGGATGCAATTTTACCCACCTTTGATATAAACAAATATTATTTTTAAACACTTTTTAACTATATTTGCGGTATAATCTGGCTAAATATTATGTACGAAAAGTATAGTATGATTGTCTTTTATCTGATTTTTGGAGTTTTAGCAACAGCATTTTCATTTTTGTTAAATGGCTTGTTTATTAAATTTTCAAAAAATTTAGGGATGAGAAATGTTGATGAAAACGCTATCAGATGGGGCAGCAGATCAAAACCTGCATTAGGTGGAATATCATTTTTCTTGAATTTTTTATTTGCCATTACATTTTACTTTATGCTTTCATCGCAGCATAGTATACTTGAAAATGTTAAATTTATTGGCCTAATGCTTGCTGTAACAATTGGTTTTTTAGTTGGATTAGCAGATGATGCATACAATACACGCCCTTTACTTAAGTTTTTAGCCCAAGTCTTATGTGGCTTTATTCTTTGCTTCTCAGGAACTTATATACAACTGTTTTCATCTAATATCCTGAATTATTTTATTACAGTGTTTTGGATTGTTGGCATCATGAATTCAATTAATATGCTCGATAACATGGATGCTATTACAACTACTGTTTCAATATCAATAATAATTTCAGCATTAATCGTACTTTCAGCACTAAATAGTTTCGAAAGTATTGAGTTTATTGTTTTAATTGGTGTGCTTGCGGCACTTATTGGTTTCCTTTTCTATAATTGGAATCCTTCAAAAATATATATGGGCGACACTGGCAGTCAGTTTCTTGGGGTATTACTCGGAGCAATGGCAATTACTTGTTTTTGGAATACACCTTTTGATAGTGAAAACCACTCTCAAACTAAACAAGTTATTCTCACATTAATTGTTTTTATAATTCCTATTATTGACACCACCACAGTTACAATTAACCGACTTGGACGAGGTCAGTCTCCTTTTGTTGGAGGAAAAGATCATACTACGCATCATTTGTCCTATGCAGGATTTACAGATAAACAGGTGGCCATAATAATTGGGATAATTTCTATGTTTTCTTGCCTAATCACTATTTGGGTTTTAAGTATCGAAAATTGGTCCTTTATAAACGCAGGCTTGCTTGCTGTATATTTTTTAGCTATTTTTGGGGTCTTGTTTTACATTTCCAAAACCAAAAAAGCACCAACTGCTCAATAATAGCTTTTTGCTATTGAAATTTAATTAAATAAATGGATTCAATTAATAAAAACAAACATCTCGCTGCAGCTATTGTTTTACTGTTTGTTTTGTTAGGCATTAATTTAATAGTTTTTTCAAATAAAAGAGCTCAAGATGATTATTACAAAAATGAGTTTCGAAAAAATTACAAAGTATATTCATTAAATCTGCCTTCAAAACTTGATTTTGCTGGTGAAGCAGTGCCTCTCAACCAATTTGATGTACGGGAATCATTAGACAGAGAATTATTATTGAATACCTATTGGCAATCGCAGAGTATTTTGTTGCACAAAAGAGCTTATAGATGGTTTCAAAAAATATCTCCTATTCTTAAAAAGAACGGAATTCCTGATGATTTTAAATATGTTGCCCTTATTGAAAGCGGTTTTACTAATGCTGTTTCTCCTTCGGGAGCATCTGGATTTTGGCAATTTTTAGACAAAACAGCCAACAATTATGGCCTTACCGTAAACGAGAATATTGATGAAAGATACCATATACAAAAGGCAACTGAAGCAGCTTGTAAATATTTTAAGGAAGCTTACGCTAAATTCGGGAATTGGACATTGGTGGCTGCCTCTTACAATATGGGAATTAATGGCATTGCCAAACAAATGGAAAGTCAAAAAGTATCAAATTATTATGACTTATTATTGAATCAAGAAACAGCCAGATACATTTTTAGAATTTTAGCCTTGAAAGAAATTATGCAATCGCCTCAAAAGTATGGTTTCATACTTCGTAAAAGCGATCTTTATCCTCAAATCCCTATTCAACAATTGGCTGTAGATTCATCAATTAGCAACATTGCCGATTTTTCACAAAAAATAGGATATAACTATAAATTAATTAAACTTTTAAATCCATGGTTGAGACAAAATTTTCTTGAAAACAAAAATAAGAACACCTTTGTTATTGACATTCCAACCAAAAACTTTGATGAGATGATGTTAAATGAAATCTATCTAGGGAACCCAAAATACAATTTAAAGAACGATAGCTTAGGTTTTATACCAAGTACCCATAACGATTCCTCTCATTTTCAAAATAAGAAATAACATTATATTTTATGCATTGGGAAGAAGAGGAAAATTTAGAGATTACAGGAGCTCGAGTACATAATTTAAAAAACATTGATGTTGTTATACCAAGAAATAAACTAGTGGTTATAACTGGCTTGAGTGGAAGTGGTAAGTCATCATTGGCTTTCGATACCATTTTTGCTGAAGGTCAAAGAAGATATATAGAAAGTTTTTCCATATATGCACGTCAATTTTTGGGAAATTTGGAAAGACCTGATGTAGATAGAATTGTTGGTTTAAGTCCTGTAATTTCTATTGAGCAAAAAACTACAAACAAAAACCCTCGCTCCACAGTGGGCACTATTACCGAGATTTATGATTTTTTAAGATTACTATTTGCACGCACCGCTACTGCATATTCATATGTAACAGGTAAACCAATGGTAAAATATACCGATGATCAAATAGTAAATATTATTCTTGAAAAATACCATGATAAAAAAATTTCTATACTAGCTCCTGTAGTTAAAGGACGAAAAGGACATTATCGGGAGTTGTTTGAACAAATTATTAAGCAAGGATTTATTAGAGCACGCATAGATGGCGAGATAACTGAACTTAAAGCCAGAATGCAGCTCGATAGGTATAAAATCCACAACATTGAAATTGTGATTGACAGATTCACTGTAGCTGACGACATTAAAACACGTTTAGTAAGTTCATTACAATTAGGAATGCGGATGGCCAAAGGATCTGTGGCTGTATTGGACAACGAAACTAACGAGCTTAGTTTTTATAGCCGTGCTCTGATGTGTGCCGATTCTGGCATTTCCTATGATGATCCTGCTCCCAATTTATTTTCATTTAATTCGCCATTTGGTGCATGTCCAAAATGTAATGGTCTGGGTGTAGTTAGTCAAATAGATCAAAAAAAATTAATTCCCAATCCTAAACTTAGTATCAAAAAGGGTGGAATAATTGCACTTGGAGAAGCTCGAAATACTTGGATTTTTGAACAAATTAATTCATTAGGTGTATTACATGGTTTTAATCTTGATACACCTATCGAGGAAATTCAAGAAGAAGCTTTAGATATTATTCTTTACGGAAGTAACGAACTCATTAAAGTCAAAAATCAACATTCTGGAACCACACATGCAGTTCAATTTGAAGGTATTGTAAATTTTATAGCAAGGCAACAAGAGGAACTTGGATCTAAAAGTATTGACAAATGGGCAGAAAGCTTTATGAATAAAGTAGCTTGCCCTAAATGCAATGGCGCAAGACTAAAACAGGAAAGTTTATACTTTAAAATCGACTCAAAAAATATTTATGAGTTGAATAGTATGAATTTGAAAAATCTAAAAATATGGTTTAATAATTTAGAGCAACGCTTAACTGATAAACAAAATCTTATTGCATCTGAAGTGTTGAAAGAAATAAGGCCAAGGATACAATTTTTACTTGATGTTGGTTTGGGGTATTTGGAGTTGAACAGATCTTCTCAATCGCTTTCTGGCGGTGAATCACAGCGAATTCGACTGGCTACTCAAATAGGTTCACAATTAGTAGGTGTTTTATATATATTAGATGAGCCAAGCATTGGTTTACACCAAAGAGATAACACTCGTTTAATTAATTCATTAATTAATTTACGCGATACTGGAAACTCTGTTATTGTTGTAGAACATGATAGAGAAATGATTGAACAAGCAGACTTTGTTTTAGACATTGGCCCAAAGGCTGGTATACATGGTGGCCGCGTAGTAGCAAGTGGAACTCCACAAGAATTACTAATCCAAAATTCAATTACCGCAAAATACTTGAGGAATGAAATGAAAATTGAAATTCCAAAACAACGAAGAAAAGGAACAGGAAAATTTTTGACCATCAAAGGGGCTACAGGTCATAATTTAAAAAATGTGGATGTTAGCATTCCCTTGGGAAAATTAGTTTGTGTAACTGGTGTTTCTGGAAGCGGTAAGTCTTCCTTAATTAAAGAAACTTTATATCCAATTTTAAATAAACATTTTTATAGAAGTCATCAAAACCCTTTGCCATATCAAAGTATTGATGGATTGAAAAATATAGATAAAATTATTGAAATAGATCAATCACCAATAGGCAGAACTCCAAGAAGTAATCCTGCAACATATACCAATGTATTTGGAGATATTAGAAATTTATTTGCCGAGATTCCCGAAGCAAAAATTAGAGGCTACAAGCCAGGAAGATTTTCATTTAATGTAAAAGGAGGAAGATGTGAAACTTGTCAAGGTGCTGGATTAGTGACCATAGAAATGAATTTTTTGCCCGATGTGTATGTAAACTGTAGTGAATGTAATGGCAAACGATACAACCGAGAAACTTTAGAAATAAGATACAAAGGAAAATCTATTAGTGATATTTTAAATTTGACTATTGAAGATGCTGTAGAATTTTTTAGTGGCATACCTTCTATTTTGCAAAAAATAAAAACTATGAATGAGGTTGGACTAGGTTATATAACACTTGGGCAATCGAGCACAACGCTTTCGGGGGGCGAAGCGCAAAGAATTAAGTTAGCAGCTGAATTATCAAAGAGAGATACAGGCAACACATTCTATATTCTTGATGAGCCAAGTACTGGCCTGCACTTTGAAGATATTAGAATTTTTCTTGAAGTAATTAATAAGTTAGTTGATAATGGAAATTCTGTGTTAATTATCGAACATAACATGGATATTATAAAAGTGGCTGATTATATTATTGATATGGGGCCTGAAGGTGGTGATGAAGGAGGAATGCTGGTTTGTGAAGGAACACCCGAGCAAGTTGTACATCATAAACAAAGCTTTACAGCACAATATTTAAAACACGAGCTAAAACAATTGGTAAATCCATAACGAAAATATATATATGAACGAAGAAGAAAGAATTAGAAGGGCATTTCAGCCTAAAGATTGGAGTGAAGTAAAGGTGAAAGACTCGTGGCAAATTTTTAAAATCATGGCCGAGTTTGTGGAGGCATTTGAAAAATTAGGAAAAATTGGGCCTTGCGTTTCCATTTTTGGAAGTGCCAGAACAAAAAACGAAAACCAGTATTATTTATTAGCCGAAGAAATAGCTTTTAAACTTACACAAAAAGGATATGGAGTAATCACTGGAGGTGGCCCCGGCATTATGGAAGCAGCCAATAAAGGCGCTAATAAAGGTGGTGGGATGTCGGTTGGACTGAATATTGAATTGCCGCACGAGCAATACTCTAATCCTTATATTGACGTAGATAAACTAATTAGTTTCGACTACTTTTTTGTACGTAAAGTGATGTTTATGAAATATGCTCAAGGCTTTATTGTTTTGCCTGGCGGGTTTGGTACACTAGACGAACTATTTGAAGCCTTGACTTTAATTCAAACAAGAAAAGTAGCTGCTTTTCCCGTTATATTAGTTGGAAAAGACTACTGGGGTGGTTTGTTAGAATGGATTAAAAGTTCATTACTTAAAAAGGAACAAAATATTAATGAAATTGATTTAGATTTAGTTAGTTTGGTTGATACGGCTGATGAGGCAGTAATGAATATCGAGAAATTTTACTCAAAATATTTACACAAGCCTAATTTTTAGTTATCCTTGTAAACATACAGTCCATTTTTGCTTATTTTAATTTGGAATAATTTTAGTTTTCCTGTTTCGGGCATAGTTAAATTGTCACCATTTGATACATTAAAACAATGACGGTGATAGGGACAAATCCATTCTTTCTTTTCATTAAAAAAACCTCTATTTAATGGCATTTGGTTATGAGGGCATTCATTTAAAAATGCCGTTATGATAGTTTCGTTGCGTGCTAAACAAATTTCTGTTTTTCCCAAGTGCACTAATATTGATTTATTATTTGGAATGTGGGTAACAGCATCATGATATGAATCAAATACCTTGTACCATTTCCCAAAACCAAATAAAACTTTTAGTTCAAGTATAAATTCACTACTCATGTTTCAAAAATTATTGCACCTTCATTTAATACACTTCTCATATTAATGTTTGGATTGTGTGTCATTACATCTTTATATTTATTAAGTGAAATAGTCCCGTCAAAAATAAATTGAGCTCTAGGAAATAATTTCACAACTGTGCTTAATCGAGTTAAATTTTCTTTATTAACAAGCACAATTTCAGGAATAACTCTAAGTTTGGTAATTGCAATGCTTGGCTTGAAATTATATAATATAACATGATTATTAAAAAATAAATATGCATCATCATTGCTAATAATTTCATTTTTAGATCTAATTTTTTGATTTTTTTTAATTTCAATAGTATGATTAACGCCTAAATAATTTCTGTTTGCTGTGATATGAAACCTAATTTTATCTTTATTGAAAAATAAGGCTGAATCAAATATAGCGACATTATTTTGGCCAGAAATAATATCTATAGCACTGTGCTTATTAATGGCATAAAAAATAATTTTTTGTTGATTTTTTTGCTCCACTTTTTGTTTAATTTGAACTAGTATAAAAATCAAACAAAGGCTCAAGGTCATATTTAAAATGGATATTTTTTTATGAATTGAGTATACCATTACACCTATTAAAATTGCATACAGCAGCAATGCCTCAAATGTTGAAATTGAAATACCATCAATTATGGCATAAGGCAAATGTTCAAAAAATGAAACAGTGGTCTTTAGCAACCACAATAGAGCAAACAACAATTTCGATACTATTATTCCAGCAAAAGGTACTTTTGAAACCACCAATAAAAGTACACCTACATATAGTATTATAGTTGAAATTGGAATTACTATCAAATTCGAAAACAAGAAATAATTTGGAAATTGATGAAAATAAAGCAATCCCAAAGGAAAAGTAATAAATTGAGCAGCCACAGACACACAACTTATTGACCAAATGTTGTTTAAGATTTTGTTTTTTACTTCTATTAAACTGTATAACCAAGGGTGAATGGTTACAATGCCTATTACAGCTAAATAAGAAAGTTGAAAGCCCACTTCAGTAATCATGAATGGGTTAATGCATAATAAAATAAAAGCTGAACTACCGATGATATTTATAGTATTTACATCTTTATTATAAAATTTCCCTATTGTAATTAAACTAAACATAGTAGCAGCTCGCCAAACAGAAGGCGACATGCCTGTAATTAGGGCGTAAAACCATAATCCCAGCAATGAAACTATTAATTTTGTAACGCGGGCTGTTTTACTCTCGCCAAGCAATTGTAAAATATAATTCAGAACTAAAAATATGATACCAACATGTAAACCCGAAACACTTAAAACGTGTAAAGCCCCTGTGGCAGCAAATGAGCCAATAACTTCATTTGATAAATTATCTTCAAAACCTAATATTAATGCCGACCCAATTGCCAATTCATTTCCAGTAATTTTGGCTTCTTCAATTATGGATATAAAATAACTTCGAATCTGGTATGAGAATGCCAGTAACTTATTTGACTCGCTCTTATGAAGATTAATCCAATTATTATCCCCAATATAGGTTTGATGGTATATTTGATGAAATGCTAGATACTTTTTGTAATTGAATTCTTGAGGATTTTTTGGGGCTGGCGTTTCAACAATTTTGCTTTTACTAACAATAATATCTCCATATTTTAATGTTTCGGAACCTTTACTTTTTGAAATGTAAACCAACAGCTTTCCTTTTGTTTCAGTCCATTTTGCATTATTTTTAACTGCAATTACCTCCCCAATTGCTTTAATGGTTTGTTGTTTCTTTTTAGGTGGTTCATTAATTTTAATTAAGATATATTCGCCTTTTATTTTATTAAAATGGCTCTTGTAATTGATTTCAGAATGAACCTTAACTAAATTTACTCCTAATACAACAAGCAATAATAAGCTCGGAATTCCTTTAATAAAACGATATTGAAAGCTAATTTTCCAATTCCAAATGGCAAGGTAAATAAATATTAATAAGGCACCTAACCAAGTATAATTAAACTCAATTAAAGTTGGAATGTTAATAGCAAGTACAATACCTGTAACAAGGGCTATTAATAATCTTACAAATGGTAATTCATTCCAAGGATTCATAAAATATTTCACAGTGATACCTGTGATGTAAAAATAAAAAAACCAATGAAATTCATTGGTTTTTTTATTAAAATTTTCGATTAATTATTGTGGTAAATCTTTTTTCTCTTCAACGCCTTTTGATGCATCTTTGAATTCTTTAATTCCTTTACCTAAGCCTCTCATTAATTCGGGAATTTTTTTCCCACCAAACATAAGTAAAATGATTGCAACTATTAAAATAACTTCGCTTCCGCCAAGGCCGCCAAGAAAACCGAGTAATATTGATGATAACATTGTTTAAATTTTTTACAAAGATAAATAAAATTGTACAATTTAAAAACATAAAAAAAGCGGGTAAAAACCCGCTTTTTTTATTAGAATTTAGCTCTAGTTTTACGTTTAACAACTTTTCTACGTTGACTTAAGCTCTTATACTTTTGCTTGTAGAATTTGTTCTTTCCTTTTATTACGTAACTAAAACTTAAACTTGCTGTTAAATAGTTATCAAAGTTGGTATCATCGCCTCTTTTGTTCAATTTTGTACCATTGAATTCTTCTGTCCAACCATAATTAGCACGATCAATGCTACTTGTTGTTAACTCCACATTTCTGTTAGCTAATTTGGCTCTATCAGTAAGGTATTGTGTTCCAACCGCACCTGTACCAGTCATTTGAGGCTCATTTGCAAAAACTTCAGGGACATAATTAGTAGAAACATCATCTAAATAATCAGTAAATGTTTTTCTGAAACCAAATTCAAATCCAAAGCGGTAATGACGATTGATAGTGTAGGTTAAACCAACACCAACTGGTATAACGACTGCAATAGGACCATAAGCAACATTTTCGGTTTTGTAATCTCTTAAATTTACCCAAGAACCATTAAATTCAGCTTGTGGATTAGTATAAAGAGCTCCAATACCTAAAAATCCGTAAGTTCTAAAATCAACACGTTTGCGGCTTCCTCTTAAACCTGGGCGTCCTGACATATCACTTGATTTGTAGAAGTAATATTCAGCAGTTGTGGATAACTCCATCATATTATTTCTGAAACTTAAATTTCGTGCATTTCTTGCAGGATTAGTGCTCAAAGCATCATTTCCTTGGATACGGATGTAGTTTAAAGAAGCTTTAACTGAGATAGCTGGTCTTAGCTTGTATCTTGCGAAACCACCAAGATTTGCTCTTGTTTGATTTATCTTCATATCATAAACGAAATCTCTACGAGGTTTATCTTTACCTCCGATATCGCCAAGATAGTTGGAAGCACCAACATTGCCACCAAAGTCCCATTTAAATTGTGAAAAGCCTAATTTAGGCAAGCTCACCACTGCTAAAAAGAGTATTATTTTTTTCATGTTCGCAAAAGTAAAGCAAAATTTTGGAATAACAAAACTTTTTATCGTTAGATATTAATAATTGATTGTTGAAAAGCCATAAATTGTAATATAAACCCAGGATTTATGCACTTCAAACATCTATTTTGTCTGGGTTGTATTCAAATTCATTTTCCCATTTGGCTATAACCACTGTGGCCAAACAATTGCCTATAACATTTACCGAAGTTCTTGCCATATCCATTAAACTGTCGATAGCTAAAATCACAAAAATGGGTTCAGTTGGCAAATTAAAGGAGGCTGCTGTTCCTAATAGTATCACTAATGACGCTCTAGGGACTCCAGCCACTCCTTTGCTAGTTAACATTAATGTAAATACCATGATTAATTGAGCGCCCCATGTCATTTCTATTCCAGCAGCCTGAGCTACAAACACCGATGCTAAGGCTAAGTACAAGGTAGTGCCGTCTAAATTAAATGAATATCCTGTAGGCATCACAAATGATACAATTTTTCTTGGTACACCTAATTTTTCCATGGCTTCCATTGCTTTTGGCAAGGCCGACTCTGAACTTGTAGTTGCAAAGGCTATTGACACTGGTTCTGCAATGGCTTTTACAAATGCATTGAATGGCAGTTTAATTATAAATCCTACTGGTACCAATACCAATAAAATAAATGCAATTAAAGCCAAATACAAAGTCAATAGTAATTGAACCAGATTCGACAGCACTTCAAAACCCATATGCGAAATGGTGTATGCTACTGCAGCACCTACACCTATTGGCGCAAAATACATTATAATATTAGTAAACTTAAACATTACTTCCGATAAACTTTCAGCAAATTCGAGCACTGGTAATCTTTTGGCTTCACTTACCATGGCAAGGGCTATCCCGAAAATAATACTGAATATTACTATTTGCAAAATTTGACCTTCGGCTACTGATTTTGCTATATTTTCTGGAAATATGTGCAAAATTATGTCTGATGCACTCTGCTTTGTGGCAGTCACCTCTAGTTTTTCAGTGGAAGCGGGTAACTTTATTCCTCTTCCTGCACCACTTATATTAATAGCTGCTAGACCTATAAAAAGTGCTATGGTGGTTACAATCTCAAAATAAATTAATGATTTAATACCCATTCTCCCTATTTGTTTAAGATTAGCATGCCCAGCAATTCCTACTACCAAGGTGCCAAATAATAATGGAGCTATGACAGTTTTTATTAACTTTAAAAAAACACTGCTTAACACTTTAGAGTTTTCGGCTATGCTGGGAAAGTCAATCCCCACAAAAACTCCAATTATCATACTAATAAAAATCCAAGCTGTTAAACTTTTTTGTTTATAGCCAAATAAACAAAAGAAAAATATGGATAACCATCGACTTCCAATGGAAATAACAGATTGCAAATCATCAAAATACATACTCACCGAAGCAATAAAAAGCAACAAAATAGCAGCAAAAAGGAAATTTCGAGGTTTAAACATGATCTTACTTTAAATTATTCTATGGTTAATTTACTTCTCGAAAGTATTTCATTGGATGATGATAATTCTAAAAGGTAAATTCCCGATGAAAAATTATGATCTTGTAAGTTGATAGTTATATTTTGATTTAAATGTGATGTTAAAAGGCTATACACTAGTTTACCGGTAGCAATTTCATATATATTTATGGTTATATTTTTGAAAGCTGTGCTCAGCCCATTAATATTAATAATCTCAGCTGTTGGATTTGGAAAAACTTTGATAATATCAGAATTTATTATTGCTTTTTGAGATGTTATATCTCCAAAAAAGTAATAATTAACACTGCCATTGGTTCCACTACCAAATGGAACTGCTAAAGTATCTGAAAGTTGATTGTAAAAAATATCAGCTGGGCTTGAAAGACCACTTGTAACCATGGCAGTTGGGGAGTTGGCAAAAGTACTATCATATCTTTGAATAGAATTATTACTCCAGCAAGAAATATAAAAATTTCCATTTTTTCCCTTTGCAATACCATCAATACTGCCAAAAGGTGTGCTAACGAGGGTAGATAATGAAGAATCTGACAAGGAAATAGCTTTAATCAGAGAAGGTGTACCCCAGCCAGCCATAACTAATCTCGGATTAACACCATCATAAGCATCATAAATAATCCCATTTGGTGTATTTCCTGTATTATTCACAAAAATATTTGATTGACGAGTAGCAGTATTGAAGCGATAAACTTTCATACTTGAAAACCCAGTTAAATATAGGTTACCTGCTGGATCATGAGTTATACCATTTAAAAAAGCTCCTGAAGCAATTGTTTGATTAAAAATCTGCAAGCCTGTATTTAAATTTACGCCTCTTAATGAACCACTTGTGCAGCAGTAAAGTGTATCTCCCACTATTTCAATTCCGTAGGGAGAACCATTTAAAGATGCAAAAACACTTAAAGTGCCATCGGCAGCACGAGCTAAAATTTGATTAGCTGCACGATTAGCTATTAAATACCTGTTGTTTGCGTAATCAAATTCAACACTTTCGGGACTGTTGAATGTTTGGGCGAATACAAATTGACAAATTCCAAGGCAAAAGATTAAGGAGGTAAAAATTATTTTTTTCATTATTTTGATTTTATTTTTTGCCAATTTTAATCAAAATTTTAATTTTGGTAACTATAAATCTGTAAACTATATTTGCATCCCTTTTAAAAAAATGGATGAAAGGGGTAAAAATATTTGAAAAATAAGTGTCATGGAAGAAACAAATTCAAAGTTGAATGAAGCGGCAACAGAAGGTGCTGTAGAAAGTAATGTGCAAAAAAATGAAGCATCAACAAATGTTGTTGATAACTCAGTAATTGAAGGGGTAGAAAATGGAGTAGAAAAAAACACTGTGGAAGAAAATACTTCAGATATTATATTATCCACAGAAATGCTGGAAGCAGAAGCACAATTAAATGAAGAAAAAGAGGAAGAATTAGCGCTTGAATCATATGCCCATTTAACTAAAGTTGAACTACTAGATAAGTTAAAAAATCTTGCCCAAACTGACGAGGAAGGAAGCTCTTGGCAGGATGTGCGAACTATAAAAGTGGCATTTAATGAATTATTAAAAGATGAGCATGAGCAAAAACTACAGGCATTTGTAGCTGAAGGTGGTCTCCGAGAAGAATTTAAATTTGAAAAAGATCCGATGGATGCCATTTTTGTTGAGTTATTCAAAGGTTTTGATCAGCGCAGACAGGAATTAAAAAGAAAGAAAGATGCCTTACTAGCTGAAAATGCCAACAAAAAAAGAAATATTGTAGAGCAACTTAAAACCTTGGCTGAAACTGCAAATTTGGGTAATATGCCTATCAAATCAATTTTTGATAAATTACATGATTTACAAGAAGAATGGCGTGCAGTAGGCATGGTTGCGGCATCAGATAATAGGCTTATTGGTGATGCTTATCGCTATGCAAGTGAAAAGGTATATGAATATATTCAAATTGATAAAGAACTCAGAGAGTTAAATTATAAGAAGAATTTAGAAATTAAAAAGGAATTGTGCAGTAAAGCCGAAAAGTTAATTGATGAACCATCTATAAAAATTGCTATAGAAGGAATTAAACAATTGCAAGAGGAATGGAAAGAGGCTGGCACGGTTTCGCGCGAAATGAATGAGGCAATTTGGCAAAGATTTAGGACTGCTGCGGATCAAGTTTATGCAAAACTTAAAGATTATATTGATAAAGTTAAAAACACACATGAAGAGAATAAAGTTGGTAAACAAAACCTAATCCAACAATTAGAAAATTTAATTGCTACACTTCCAGATAACAATGCTGCCTGGCAAAAAATGACTGAAGAGGTTGAGACTTTATTAAACTCATGGAAACAACTTGGTTTTGCATCTAAAAAAGATAACGAAGAGCTGTGGAATGCATTTAAAAGCCTAAGAGAAAAGTTCTTTAAGGCCAAGGAAGCGCATTATGAACATATCAGAAAAGCATATCAGGATAATTATCGAATAAAGAATGATTTGTGTATGAAAGCCGAGGAGGTGAAAGATAGTGTTGAATGGAAAAAAACAACAGAGTTAATTTTGAATCTCCAAAAACAATGGAAAGAAACTGGTCCAGTAAATTATAAGCATTCAGAAAAATTGTGGCAACGCTTTAGAGCGGCCTGTGATCATTATTTTGAACGTAAAAAGGCTAATTTTGCTGAACAAGATGCAAGTCAAGCTGAAAACTTAAAAGCAAAAATTGATCTTATCGCTCAAATTGAAGCATATCAAAGAGTTGATGACAACAACATTAATTTTGAAAATTTAAAAGCATTTCAAAGTCAATGGATGAGTATTGGTCATGTACCCTTGAAAGAAAAAGATAAACTGAATAATGCCTATCGAAAAGCTATTGATAATCATTTTGATGCTATGCGTGCAGGAAAGTTTGAAAGAACTAAAGAAAATTATAAAAATAAGATTGAGAGTTTGTCAAGTCGTCCTGATGCAAGGAATAAGGTAAGTGAAGAAATGTATCAATTGCAAGAAAAAATTAGAAAGAAAGAACATGAAGCTGCTTTGCTAGATAATAACATTGGCTTTTTTGGTAATTCAAAAGGAGCTGATACCCTTTTAAAAGAAACCAAAAAGAAAATTGAAAATCTTAAAAATGAAATTAAATTATTGAAAGAACAGCTTAAAATGTTACGTAACATCAATAGTGTTGAACAAGAAAAAAAGTAATACACCTCATATTAAGCAATTAACGGCAAGGGATTTCCTTTGCCGTTTTTAATTTCTACTCCTATGAATTCAACAATAAATGAACTTGAAGCTGCTCACAAAATAACTGAATTAACAGCCCTTATTAATCGATATACATATCATTATTATGTTCTCTCTGAATCTCTCGTAAGCGATCAAGAGTTTGATACATTGCTTAAAGAGTTAGAACATTTAGAAAGTTTGTTTCCTCATTTAGCGGATATCGATAGTCCTACAAGGAAAGTTGGAGGAACAATTACCAAGGAGTTTCAAACTGTAAAACACAAATACCCAATGTTAAGCCTGGGAAACACCTATAATGAAACCGATTTAGTTGAATTTGACAATAGAATAAAAAAGGCGATTGGTGAAAATTTTGAATATGTGGCAGAGTTAAAATTTGATGGTTTAGCCATAAGCTTAACCTATCAAAAAGGCAAATTAATTAGAGCTGTAACTCGTGGCGATGGCACTCAAGGTGATGATGTAACGGCTAATGTTAAAACCATAAAAAGTATTCCACATCAATTAAAACCAGGCGATTATCCTGATGAATTTGAAATTAGAGGTGAAATTTTTATGCATAAAAAAACCTTCGAAAAATTAAATGAGAAATGGAGAAAAGAACTTGAATTAAAAGGCTTAGATGAAACAGAAATTGCTGAAAAATTGTATAAAAATCCAAGAAATTTTGCTTCAGGAACATTAAAGCAACAAGATTCAAGGGAGGTAGCAAAAAGACCTTTAGATGCATTTTTATATTTTTTATATAGTGATGTGCCGGTTGCTGAAAATCACTATGATAGTTTGAAAATTGCTGCCAATTGGGGATTTCAAGTAAGTCAACATTACCAATTGTGCCCAAAAATGGAGGATGTTTTTAATTTTATAAGTAAATATGAGAGTGAAAGAAAAAATTTAGGATTTGAAATAGATGGGGTGGTAATCAAGGTAAATAATTATCAGCAACAAGAGGAATTAGGATTTACTTCCAAAACCCCACGCTGGGCTATATCTTACAAATATAAAACAGAACGTGCTGTATCGAAATTATTAAAAGTAACCTATCAAGTTGGCCGCACTGGTGCTATTACCCCGGTTGCAAATTTGGTTCCTGTTTTGCTTGCAGGAACCACAGTAAAACGTGCAAGTTTATACAATGCTGATGAAATAGAAAGATTAAATTTACACGAAAACGATACAGTTTTTGTTGAAAAAGGAGGTGAAATAATTCCTAAAATAGTTGGCGTTGATATTGATAAACGGTCACAAAATTCGAGTCCAATAAGCTATATCACACATTGCCCTGAATGCCATACTTTGTTACAAAGAAAAGAAGGCGATGCACTGCATTATTGTCCAAATGAAGGTGGCTGCACCCCACAATTAAAGGGTAAAATTGAGCACTTCATTGGAAGAAAGGCCATGAATATCGATAGCTTAGGAGCTGAAACTGTTTCAGGTTTATTTGACAAAGGTTTGATAAAGAATTATGGTGATTTATATGACCTTGATTCAAACCAATTACAGAATTTAGAATTTGAAGTAGGGGAGGAAGAAGAAAAGAAAAAAAGGTCGTTGAAAGAAAAATCGGTTCAAAATATTTTAGATGGTATTGAAGCATCTAAAAAAGTACCTTTTGAACGGGTATTGTTTGCTATGGGAATAAGATTAGTTGGAGAAACAGTGGCAAAAAAATTAGCACTACATTATCAAAGCATTGATAAATTAATGGAAGCAAGTGAAGAAAGTTTAAATGCTATTCACGAAATAGGCGAAAAAATTGCCCAACAAGTACATGGTTTTTTTAGAGACGAAAAAAATATTTTAATTATTGAAAAGCTAAAGCAAAAGGGTTTGCAAATGGCCATGGTAGAAGAAGTTGGTGTAGTAAGAACAAACAAGTTGGAAGGAAAAAGTTTTTTAGTTTCAGGTGTATTCAGTAAAAGCAGAGATGAAATAAAAAAAATAGTGGAAATCAATGGAGGAAGGAATGTGAGCGCAGTTTCGAGTAAACTTGATTACTTGCTTGCTGGGGATAAAATGGGACCCGAAAAGTTGAAAAAAGCAAATGAATTAAATATAAAAATTATTGGAGAAGCAGAATTAGATGCTATGCTAAGCAAATAAATATTCATCCAACAAATCATCAATCAATGATTGAATAAAATTGTATTGCTTCAAAATGGGTTGTCAATTTCTTGTTCAAAATAAAATCTGATAATTAATTTAAGTTGCTGTTTGCATCAAATAATAATTCTACTTTTGTAGCTATTAGATTAACCGCCTTAAATTAACACTATATGGGTTTTTTTGACCTTCTTACACAGGAAATAGCCATCGACTTGGGTACTGCGAATACCCTTATCATACATAACGATAAAGTTGTAGTTGACGAACCATCCATTGTTGCTATTGATAGAACCACCGGAAAGGTGATTGCTGTTGGTAAACAAGCTATGATGATGCATGGAAAGACACATGAAAATATTAAAACAATTCGTCCTTTAAAAGATGGCGTAATTGCTGATTTCGAAGCGGCAGAAGAAATGATTAAGGGTATGATTAAAATGATTAATCCTGGCAAAAGATTATTTCAACCATCATTGCGTATGGTAATTTGTATTCCTTCAGGTATTACCGAAGTTGAAAAACGTGCAGTGCGTGACAGTGCCGAGCATGCTGGTGGAAAAGAAGTTTATTTGATTCATGAACCTATGGCAGCGGCCATTGGTATTGGAATTGATGTTGAGGAACCAATGGGTAACATGATTATTGACATTGGTGGTGGAACTAGTGAAATCGCTGTTATTGCATTAGGTGGAATAGTTTGTGATAAATCAATTCGAATTGCTGGGGATGATTTTACGGCCAATATTGAAGATTATATGAGACGTCAACATAATATTTTAATTGGTGAACGTTCTGCTGAACGTGTTAAAATTGAAGTAGGCGCTGCTTCTGTTGATATTGATAATCCTCCACCTGATTATGCAGTTCATGGACGAGATTTAATGACTGGAATTCCAAAAGAAATTCATGTGAGTTATGTAGAAATTGCCCACGCCTTGGACAAGTCAATTTCCAAAATTGAAGAAGCTATTTTAAGTGCCTTGGAAATGACTCCACCTGAGCTTTCTGCTGATATTTATCGTACTGGAATTTATTTAGCTGGTGGTGGGTCATTGTTGAGAGGTTTAGATAAAAGAATTTCTATCAAAACTAAATTACCAGTGCATATTGCCGAAGATCCTCTAAGAGCAGTTGCAAGAGGTACTGGTATAGCACTAAAAAACATTGGAAAGTTTCAATTCCTTATTAAATAAAAAATTTCAACAGTTAAAAGCATCAATTGTTAAATGCGCAACCTGCTGCGGTTTTTATGGAAGTACTCCAACTTTGTACTCTTTATACTGATGGAGGTTTTTTGTTTTTATTTAGTTTTTCAAAATAATTCTTTTCAAAAAGCAGGTTGGATAAATTCGTCCAACGCTTTTGCTGGGAATGTTTTTACCACTGTTAATTCAATTAAAGAGTATTTTGCATTAAAAGAAACAAATGAATTATTAGCAGCCGAAAATGCTCGATTGCGCAATCAATCTTTAGGCTCTTTTGCAAAATTTATAACCACTAAAACAGTAATTAATGACACTGTTATTAAACAACAATATACTTATATTCCTGCTGAGGTAGTTAATAATTCTGTGAATAGAAGAAACAATTATTTAACGCTTAATAGAGGCTACAAGCAAGGCATTACAAATGATATGGCAGTTATCTCATCGAATGGAATTATTGGATATACCAAAGATGTTTCAGCAAATTTTTGTACTGTTTTAAGTATCCTAAATAAAGATGCTAAAATTAGCGCTAAAATAAAACGTTATGATGAACTTGGTTCTTTGATTTGGGAAGGTGGAGATTATCGATTTGGTTTGTTGCAAGATATTGGTACTCATGTTAAAATTGCTAAAGGCGACACCATAGTTACCAGTAACTTCTCAGATATTTTTCCTAGTAATATTATCATTGGTACAGTCGAAAGCTTTGTTCCAAGAGAAGGTGGAGAATTTTATAACATAAAAGTTAAGTATAGTGCAAATCTTAAAAATATAACACACGTTTATATCATCAATAACATATTACGTGAAGAAAAAAAGATTTTAGAAGAACGCTCTCAGCATGATTAGTGTAATATTTAAACATATCATTAGATTTATATTCTTTATCTTTTTACAGGTATTGGTGCTCAATAATATTCAATTTAGTGGGTATATAAATCCCTATTTATATGTTTTTATTATTCTCATGTTGCCCTTTGCAACTCCTGTTTGGATGGTAATGATGATTTCTTTAAGTGCAGGATTATTAATTGATATGTTTCAAGATACTATGGGAATGCATGCAGCTGCTTGCGTTTTAATGGGTTATTCCAGATCTTTTATTTTAAAATTGTTTTCGCCTCGTGATGGTTATGATAGCAGCACCGAGCCAACTCTTCATTACTTAGGTGCTTCGTGGTATTTTTCATATTCATTACTGCTTGTATTAATTCACCATTTTACTTTCTTTTTTATTGAAGCCTACAGTGCTGACGAACTTCTGTTTACCTTAACTCGCATGGGATTAAGTTTAGTTTTTACTATGGTTTTATTGTTCATTAGTCAAATGATGATATATAAACCTAAGGAGCTTAGAAAAAATTAATTAAGTCAATAAGATTGTTTATAAGTCTTTTTAAAGATAATTTTATTTTGTCATTGTCAAAGTAATTTTGTCATTATTTTCTTTTTCAATGAACGCGTTATCAGGCCGTAGATATGTAATTGCTGTAATTTTTGTTGCGGTATGCCTAATTTATTTGATGCGATTATTTTACATTCAAGTAATAAACGATTCATATAAAATGTCGGCCAACAATAATGTGTTGCGCTATATGACTGAATATCCAGCAAGAGGATTGGTTTATGATAGAGATGGTGTTTTGTTGGTATATAATGAGGCAGCATATGATTTGATGGTTACGCCTCGTCAAGTAAAAAAAATTGATACCATTGATTTTTGTGAAACCATTGGTATAACGAAAGAACAATTCATTAAAAAGATGAAACAAGTGAGGGCCTATTCGCCCTACAAAGAATCGATTTTTGAAAAGCAATTATCAAAAGAAACCTATGCTGCACTCCAGGAGAAACTATATAAATTTAAAGGTTTTTTTGTTCAGGCACGTACACTTCGAAAATATCCGCAAGAAATTGCTGCACACACCTTAGGTTATGTTGGTGAAGTTTCTGAAAAAATTACTGAGAAAAATCCTTATTACAAATCAGGCGATTATATTGGTATTAGTGGTATTGAGAAATCATATGAGGAAGAATTGCGAGGAAAAAAAGGTTTGAAAATTATGATGGTAGATGTATTTAATCGTCCCAAAGGTAGATTTAAGGATGGGATGTACGATACCACTGCAATTTCGGGGCAAAATCTTATTTCATCATTGAGTGCTAAATTGCAAAAGTATGGAGAACAATTATTGCAAAATAAATCAGGAGCAATTGTAGCTATTGACCCTTCTACAGGAGAGATCCTAGCTTGTGTCTCAGGTCCATCGTACAATCCAAATTTATTAGTTGGAAGAGAACGTACTAAAAATTATGGAAAGCTTTTTATGGATAAGTCACTGCCCTTATTTAATAGAGCATTAATGGCTTATTATCCTCCAGGTTCTACTTTTAAGTTACTTAATGGTTTAATTGGTGAACAAGAACAAGTAACTTTTCGTGAAACCAGATATCCTTGCAATAGAGGGTATCCAGTGATGGGTGGTAAACCAAAATGTCATCCACATCCAAGCCCTATGGATTTACCTGGAGCGGTTTCAACTTCATGTAACTCTTATTTTTGTTATGTTTTTAGAAGTATTATTGACAATAGAAAAAAGTATCCAAATGTTGTGGCAGGATACAATGCTTGGCGAGAGTACGTTTTGAGCTTTGGAGTTGGCGTAAAAATTCATACTGATTTGCCTCAAGAATTGCCAGGAAATGTGCCCACACAAAAATATTACGACAAATACTTTGGCAAAAATGGTTGGAAATCTTCCACCATTGTTTCATTATCAATTGGTCAAGGCGAATTAGGAGTAACACCGTTGCAAATGGCTAATATTATTTGTTCTATTGCAAATAAAGGATTTTACTATACTCCTCATATCATAAAAGGTGTAGGCGAAAAAAAACAACCACGTGCAGAATACAAAACAAAACATTATACCAAGGTTGACCCACAATATTTTGAACCAATAATTGATGGCATGCAAGGCGCTGTGGATCATGGTACATCAACTTCTGCGCGATTAAAAGATATAGTTGTATGTGGTAAAACAGGAACAGCACAAAACCCACATGGTAAAGACCACTCAGTTTTTGTGGCATTTGCCCCGCGTGAAAATCCAAAAATTGCTGTGGCAGTTTTGGTCGAAAATGGCGGTTGGGGAGCTACATGGGCAGTACCGATTGGTGGACTTATGATAGAAAAATATTTGCGCGATAGTATTAGTAAACCCGATATGGAAAAGCGAATGTTAGAAGGTGTTGTGCTTTCTACAGAAAAAAAATCTAAAGATGATGAGGACTAAATATGAGAAAAACACAAGAAGGCATATTTAGAAATATTGACTGGGTAACGGTAATCATGTACCTATTGCTGGTGGGCATGGGTTGGATAAATATTTATGCATCTGTTTATAACGAGGAGCACCAATTGATTACCGACCTAAGTCAAAAGTATGGCAAACAAATGATTTGGATAGGTACTTCATTAGCATTAGCATTGATTATTTTGATTGTGGATGGAAATTTTTATGCTGCTGTGGCTTGGCCACTGTGGGGATTGGTACTTATTTCTTTGGTGGCTGTTTTGTTTTTAGGGACTGAAATTTCGGGTAGTAAATCTTGGTTCAAATTTGGAGAATTTGGGGTTCAACCTGCCGAGTTTGCAAAATTTGCTACCGCTATGGCACTAGCAAAATATCTTTCACAATTAGATATTAAAATGACTGATAATAGAACAAAAATAATATCTGCAATTCTTATTTGTTTGCCTATATTGTTGATATTGTTAGAGAATGAAACGGGTGTGGCTTTGGTATTTTTTGCATTTATTTTGGTACTCTATCGTGAAGGTTTATCAGGTAATTTCTTATTACTGGGGGCAATCGTAGTGGTATTGTTTATTTTAGCCTTGTTGGTAGATAAATTAATCCTAATTATTGCATTAGCAGTCATATCGGGTGTTTTGTTTTTATTTATGCGCAAAACACGTCAAAACATATTATTGCTATCCACTTTGTTTGTTTTGAGTTCAGGTGTGATTTATAGTGTTGATTATGCATATAATCATTTACAAGGTCATCAAAAGAAAAGGATAGATGTTTTTTTAGGAAAGGAATCTGATATTAAAAAGGCAGGCTACAATGTGAATCAAAGTTTGATAGCTATTGGTTCAGGTGGTTTGTCGGGAAAAGGATTTTTGAATGGAACACAAACGAAATATGATTTTGTTCCTGAACAGAGCACTGATTTTATTTTTTGTACAGTAGGCGAGGAGTGGGGATTTGCTGGGACTTCGGTTGTAGTTATATTATTTTTGTTTCTCTTGTTGCGCATTCTTTTTTTGGCCGAAAGGCAGCGTTCTCCTTTTAGTAGAATTTATGCTTATGGAGTTGCATCAATCATCTTTTTTCATTTGATGGTAAATGTTGGAATGACAATAGGACTGGCTCCTGTAATTGGTATACCACTGCCTTTTTTTAGTTATGGAGGCTCTTCATTATGGAGCTTTACTATCCTCCTTTTTATATTAATCAAATTGGATGCTTATAGGTTGGAAATATTGAGATAATGTTTTTAGGTATTAGTCTATATTTTCAGGTTGGCAAACACTAAACTCACAATACTTAACAGCATAAACCAATTAAAATTCTTTTTTAGTCCAAAAAAAAATAAATATGAAAGGTAAATGATGGTCTAACTTGAAATTAG
>DAORKI010000003.1:0-79392 GCA_035439485.1 Bacteroidia bacterium | reverse complement strand
AGTAAATCCAATAGGCCTATAGGAATTGGACTTTTTGAGGGACGACTATTTAATAAATACAATAGGTATAACATTTGTGAAGCAGGATTACTTTTAAAATCAGTAATACCAATGTGAATTATAAATTATACGAAAGTGAAATGGTCTTTAGACCATTTCAAACTGAGGTAAATGCCGATGATCATTTGCTAGGCCAAATTTATTTGGTCTATTACAAATATCATATCGGTATAATCGCTTTAAATTAAAGTTGCAACAGCGAAAACTAGTAAAAAAAAAGCCCCTGAAAATGAATTCAGAGGCTATATTTGGAATGATTATTTTTAACTATTTTACAAGCAATTTTTCAATGTATTCTTCATCAGCCGTATTTATTTTTACAAAGTAAACACCCTTAGCTAATTTGCTAATATCAATATGTTGTTGCGATTGAGCAGAAATATTCACAAAGCTGTTTGTTTGTG
Organism: Bacteroidia bacterium; assembly: GCA_035439485.1. Taxonomy (GTDB): domain Bacteria; phylum Bacteroidota; class Bacteroidia; order UBA4408; family UBA4408; genus CAIKXD01. Next base: position 78,928 of record DAORKI010000003.1, on the reverse strand, counting down.
CTATTCTACCAGCAACATCAACAATGTTAACACTTACATTATTATTCATTGATTTATCAAAAGTAATACTCAATTTATCACTAGCTGGATTTGGAAATAAATGAATATTTGAGTTATTAGAAATATGGTTTAAACCAGTTATAATGACCTCAGCAACAACAGGTGTTAATGCACTAGTGCAAATGGTGCTTGTTTTTTCAATTTCCCAATTATAAAAATAATAGTAAACATTTAATCCTTGTGTTGAATTGGTAATTGAAACTAAATTATTTATAACATACGGATACGCCACTGAAGCACCTTGTGTTCTTTTTAAACGTGGGCTAGGATTTCCCCATAATGTGGTGTTTTGAGCAGCATCTGTTCCAATTTTGTAACCAGTACCAGCTGGAATGGCAAAATTAAGTGTGATAATAGATGAGTCCATCGGAATATTTACCATTAAACTTTGAAGTACGTTGTTTGATGCATCAGTTAAAACTACCAATCTGTCTCCAGGAGTATCTGTATATACCTTTACTGTTTTTAAAGTAAAGTCTTCATAAGCATCAAAAATTAAAGAAGCGTTGGTTGTATTCCCGCTCCATAGTGAAGTTCCAGTGTGATGGTGAGCACCAGCATATTCAATACCTCCACCATAAGTATAAGTATCTTGAACATAATAAGTGGTAGTAGAGCTAATAGTTGGTGTATTAAATAATGGACCAGTACCAACTACGTTTGTTCCTGCAACATCATCATACCAAGTTAAACTGTTTCCTGAAGCTGTTAAAGTAACAGAGCCTGAATTTGTAACTGAACCACCCGTAGCGCTTGGTGCTGGTGCAGGAAACACATTTACATCTATAGTATCAGAAGTATAAACCTGACAAGTTCCCATAACCGAAACAAAATATGATCCCGATTGGGTAATAGAAACAGATTGAGTATTTGCTCCGTTCGACCATGTATATGATGATCCAGTTGAAGATGTTAAAGTGATTGAATTTCCTTGACAAAAAGTAGTTTCACCTACAGCTTGTATGGTAGGAATTTCAACAGGATTTATAGCCAAAGTGATACTTGGTGAAATACTGCTGCAACCATTAGCATCAGTTACAATAACTGCATAAGTGTCAACGGTTGAGGTAGTAATTGAAGAGGATGTACTTCCATTGCTCCACAAATATGAGCTAAAGCCAGAAGCAGCTGTAAGTGTTGTGCTTTGTCCATTGCAAATTGCATGTGGTCCACCAATAGTGTTACCTGTAATTAAACAACCATTCTCAATTATTTTAACAAATTGATCAGCTTCTAAATTATATAAATGTTGAACAATACCTGATGGCCATGTGATAGTAGCCGAATCAACATTTAAATTAATGCCTAAACCAAAGTGTAACATGGATGAGTTGCATGTACCATAGCTTTCACCTGATCTTACTTCACGTCTCTGAATGCCCCATGGACCATAAATAACCACGTTTGTTCCTATGGCATCGTTGTTTGAAACAGTGCCTTCCAAATCAAAGGTAATAAAATGATTGGTTGTATTGCCATCATTTAAATACATGATATCATCATAAGTGCCTGATGGATTGTTATAAATATCTCCTAAACTTGCGTATATATCAATAAATCCATCATGATTTAAATCACCTGTAGCAAATGACATTACACCATTAGCAGATAATAAGGAATAAATTCTGGTGAAAGTTTTATCACCATTGTTTTTGTAATATATATAATCATCATCACCTGTAACAATTAAATCAATAAAACCATCATTGTCAAAATCTTCGAACTGTGATTCTAGGGGATAAATGCCACTAGTACTAATATTAGCAGTTGTGAGTTCAGTGTAATGTCCAGTTCCATCGTTTTCAAATATTTGCGATGTATGGTCATTGTTAATGGCAGCTATATCAAAATCACCATCATTGTCAATATCACCAAAGCTAGCTGTCCAAGTTTGCCATCCATTGGCTACGCCTCTTGCTGCAGCATCTTCTTTAAATTTGTAGGTTCCATCATTTATAAATAACTGGTCAATTCTTCTTAAATCGTTGGGATCGGAACTACTTTGACGACATTTAGCAATATAAAAATCCATATCACCATCACTATCAAAATCCGTCCAAACAGTTCCATAATTTCCTGAATTGTTTGGATCCCCTGTTGAGCCCCATGTTCCTGGGTTCGTTATAAAATTAATTACAGTGTTTTGATCAACTGACCAACCACCAAACGAGCCACTTCCTACAGTTGATGTTACATTTACTACTAAAGTTGTTCCACTATAGGAAACCACCGTGCCTTGCATATAGTTTTCACTATTGTAAGTAATATATACGCTCTGTCCTGCAGCAAATGTTAAGCCTGATTGAACGGTTAAATTTACAGTGCCCGTACCAATAGTTAATGTTTGTACGGCATTGGCCATTCTTCTGAAAGTCCCGTTACCATTGTTAATGTACAATTTCGACCAGTTAACATCATCACAACCAAAAATATCTTGCCAGCCATCATTATTAAAATCTCCTACTGAAATATTTTGCCAGAAGAAATTACTTGCTTGTAATACACTTATATTAGCTGTGTAGTTCCCTCCCGAATAATTAATTAGGGCAATAGAACCTGTGGAGCCCATTCCAGCAATTACATCTTTAATACCATTCTTATCTAAGTCAGCCACTGTCATTGCCCATGCATTTCCTCCTGTAAATGAGCCTAAAAAGTAACTGGTATAGCCACCATTAATATTTTGAATTTCAAGATTGATATCATTGCTTTGGTCCAAACGAATAATATCGTCTAAGCCATCATTATTTACATCGGCAACCGAAACGGAGTTACCACTTCGATAGTTAACTGCGTTATTAGGCAATTTACTATTTGAATTAGTAAAAGAAAGTACTTGTGCTTTTGCAGAAATCATCCCTAACACTAAGGCTGACATTCCAATAAAAGACTTAAGGTAAAGTTTTGTTTTCATGTAGAGTTTTAAATAGGCTGTTTTAATAGGTGATTAATCAATTTAGATAAAGAACGAATTACGTAAAAAAATTTTATTGCTTCACAACTTTGCGGTAAAAATAACCTTTGTTGCTATAAATCTTTAAGAAGTATATTCCATTTTCTTTTGGTAAAACAAATGTCTCTAATTTAGAAGCTCCATTAAACCGCTTCGAAATTACTTGCCTTCCATTGGCGTCAAACACAGCCAATTCTCTCATTTCCAATGAACCATAAGCATTCATATTTATTCTTCCATCAAAGGTTATAGTAGGGTACACCTTTATATCATCTATTTTGTTCAATAAATTTGCGTTGTATGTTACTAATTGAAGATTCATTAAACTATCAGCATGAGCGATTATTGGAGTTTTGTCGGCAGCATTGAACATATTTCTAAAGGTATCAATGGGAGCACTATTAAAACTAAAAAGTTCAGCAACAAACTTTGGTGGTAAAGTTTGATAAATTATTCTTGCTGTGGCGTTTATCGTTGTACTTACTCCTGCAATAGGCACATGAAAATGCACTTCATCTGTTCCTGAACCCTCCACACCATTAATTTTATTAAAATCAGGGTCAGAAAGAGCATCTAATGAAATTTGAACAGTATCATATGAAGGATGAGATGTTGTAAATCCATTTGGTGTTAGCCTGTTATCTTTTAATGTTGTGGCTGCCCTTTCCAAAACTGAAGTATAATTTGAATTTACATCACCCATTACCATTTCGTAAATTTGAGAAACTCCACTTTGATTGATGGTATTATGATGTGGCTCAAAAGCTGGATTCTCGCCAGCAACACTAAAATCACTATGAAAAATCCCTGACTTAAAAACAGTGTCATTATTATTATCTTTTACTACAAATTGAAGTATAGCCCTTCTTGAAGGATAGCCTGATGGAAATTTATGTCCTGCTTTGTTTAATAATTTAACTCTAAAATAGGCACTATCATTTGCCACACTGTCAAATAGCAAAGTGAGATCAACAGATTTTTCTTTTAACATTCTGTTTGTTGCAATTAGTGTGGTGTCAAATTTAAAATTAGGAACATCAATCCCTAAGCTAGCTTTATTGGCTTTAATTAGTTTTAGCATAAAGGCATTGGCTCCAGCAAATGAATGTTGATTAAAAGGAGTTCGTGGCGTAAGTGAAAGATAGCCATTGGCAATCATAATTGGGTCTTCAATTCTAGCCATATGGCAATTTTGGCAAGTGGTGTTGTTTTGGCTATAAACTGAATTTTTATATTCATGATATGTTGCTTGTTCAACAAACTCGCCTCCTGTTAAATTGCCATTTAAATCGGCAGTGTGCGTAAGTAATGTATGACATGAAGCACAAACTTTAGAGTCTTCAATGTGTGCACTATAGGTTGGTGTATAACCTGTGTAAAGTTGCATAGGGCCAACCATGGGGTTAACAAAAGGTCCATAAATGTGTCTTGTGGTATCGTATGGGATTTCACCCGAAAAGGTAGTACCTAAACCATTTGCGCCAATAGTATGACAACCTGCACATGAAACGCCATCTAAACCTAAGGAATCATTGTCAAAATCAGAAATCAAATAATGCGAAGCACCATTATAGTGTGCATTGTAATGTCCCATTGGAGCATGGCAACTTGTACATTTATCTTCCAAAGTCATTCCATGTGCTGGATTCACTAATTTTTCATGACTAACTTTAGCCCTCCAAAGTGGGTCTTTAGCAGATAATCCCATCATCGATGCCGACCATCTATCATACAAATTAACATCAACTAAATCTTCATTTACATTTGCCCAACCTAAAGAATCTTTTCCATGACATCCAGCACATCGACTTGACGGTAAGAAATATTCACCTGGTCCAATTGGACCTATTTGCATTTGAAATGAAGCGAGTTCCTTTTTACTATGATATCTAGAGGTGGCCTTATTTTGCTTAGCTGCAAAAATCGATAATACGAATACAGCAATTGATATAATAACTATAACACTAAAACGAGTAAATTTCATATCATGTGAAGATAATTAACGTGTAAATGTAAAGCAATAAAAATGAAATTCAAAGCACTTTAGGCAATTGTTGCTACAAGTTGATGAATTTAGATTTAGAATCGATAAATTTAATTTTAAAACAAAGCATATTCCATATATTATTTCAAATAAAATTATTTATTTTGAGACTTCTATGAAAAACAAAATTCCTTCTGATTCAGAATATAAAAATTCTAAAAAAGATAATGTTACTAAAAGCAAGGAACTTGGCTTTGGCAGTAATGTTAAGGCTAAGAGCGCTCGTTTTGTAAACAAAGATGGAACTTTTAATGTAAAACGAATAGGCTTATCTACATTGCAAAACTTGCACATTTATCATGCACTTATTGGTATGAGCTGGACAAGATTTGCTGTGGTAACACTCTCGTTTTATACTTTAATTAACTTACTGTTTGCATTTTTATATGTTGCTGTTGGAGTTGAACACTTGGTTGGTGTAATAGGAACAGATTTTGTAGAAAAATTTTGGGAAGCATTTTTTTTCAGCGCTCAAACACTCACAACAGTTGGTTATGGAAGAATAAGTCCAGTTGGATTTACCTCTAGTATGATTGCTGCTATTGAATCAATGTTTGGTTTAATGGGATTTGCTATTATCACAGGTATTTTATACGGACGTTTTTCTCGCCCTACAGCAAAAATAATTTTTTCGGAATACGCCATTATTGCGCCATATAAAGGGATTAATGCCTTTGAATTTAGAATTGTTAATCAACGAAAAAATCAGTTAATTGAAGTTGAAGTGCAAGTATTACTTTCCATGAATAAATTAATTGATGGGCAAAAAAAGGGTGTGTTTCTTGATTTAACCTTAGAAGCAAAGAGAGTAAATTTCTTTCCTTTACCATGGACAATTGTACATCCTATTGATGAAAATAGCCCAATTTTTGGTTATACTGCGCAAGATTTGATTGATGCAGATGCCGAAATAATAATCATGGTGAAAGCTTATGATGACACTTTTTCTCAAAACATTTATAAAAGATATTCATATACTGCAAGTGAAATAATTTGGGGAGCAAAATTTAATGTAATTTATAAAAACGGCAATGATGGTTACTTTAATCTAATGTTGAACCAATTTCAAGAACTAGAAAAGGTTGCACTCAATAGTGAATTGGCATAATTGAATTATCTCAAATTGCAATTTAAATATCACTAAACTTTATTTTGTAAATTTGCCTCCCAAAATTTAAACAAATGAAATTCGCTACAAAAGCAATACATGCAGGACAAGAACCTGACCCAAGTACTGGTGCAATTATGACACCAATTTTTCAAACTTCAACATTTGTGCAAGCAAGTCCAGGTAAGCATCAAGGATATGCATATGCAAGAGGTAAAAATCCTACACGCCATGCTTTGGAAAAATGCCTAGCTTCGCTCGAAAACGCTAAACATGCCCTGTGTTTTAGTAGTGGTATGGGTGCTATTGATGCAGTTATAAAGTTATTAAATCCTGGTGATGAAGTAATTACTGGAAATGATTTGTATGGTGGTAGCTACAGAATGTTTACCAAGGTGTTTGAACGCATGCAAATTAAATTTCATTTCATTGATTTAAATGAGGCTCAAAACATAAAAAATTATATCAACTCCAACACTAAATTAATTTGGGTTGAAACACCAACAAATCCAACAATGCAAATTGTTGACATTGCCGCATGTGCTGTAATTGCCAGGGAACATAATTTGTTACTAGGTGTTGACAACACTTTTGCATCACCTTATTTACAAAATCCACTGGATTTGGGTGCACACATTGTAATGCATTCGGTAACCAAATACATTGGAGGACATAGCGATGTCATTATGGGAGCTCTTTGTGTTAATGATGATAAAATTCATGAACAGCTAGCATTTATTCACAATTCATGTGGTGCTACGCCTGGTCCAATGGATAGTTTCTTGGTTTTGCGTGGTATTAAAACTTTGCACTTGCGTATGGAAAGACATTGTCAAAACGGAAAAACTATTGCCCAATTTTTAGCTTCACATCCTGCAATCGAAAAGGTATATTGGCCCGGATTTGAATCACATCCCAATCATAACATCGCTAAATCACAAATGAAAGATTTTGGGGGCATGATTTCAATTGTTTTGAAAAATGCAGACCTAGAAAAAACCTTCAAAATTGCTTCCTCATTTCATGTATTTTCTCTAGCAGAAAGTTTAGGAGGCGTTGAATCTTTAATCAATCATCCAGCCACTATGACACATGCTTCAATTCCAAAAACCGAAAGAGAAGCTGCAGGTGTGGTTGATAATTTATTGCGTTTGAGTGTTGGTGTTGAAGACATTGAAGATTTATTAGCGGACTTAAAACAAGCATTAGGCGAGTAAATCTTAATTGCTACCGAAATAGAGGTCAAATAATTTTTTCATTTGATTGATATTCAGTATTTTTACTTTTCACAATTTATAATTAGATTAAATAAATGAAGTTTTTTACCCAAACTCTTTTTCAAATAACCTCTATAGGTTTATTTTCTTTCAGTTCAATAGCACAAGTTAAAAGCCCATGCAGTGCGTATGAGGCAAATAAAAAAATGGAGGCTTTGTATCCAAATGAGGTGCATCAAGCTGAGGCGCAGCTAGAAGCAGAAACCGTTGATTTTGCACAAAATAGAAGTGCAAGTTCGGTGATATATACCATTCCTGTGGTATTTCATATTTTGCACGTTTATGGTACGGAAAATATTTCTGATGCTCAAATTGAAGATGCTATGGCAATTTTAAATAGGGATTATAACAAACAGAATCCAGATACAGCAAATACTGTTGCTGCGTTTCAAGGAATTGCCGCAAATGTTGGAATTCAGTTTAAACTTGCTAAGCTCGATCCCAATGGCAATTGTACCAACGGAATTGATAGAATATACTCTTCTCTTACCTATATTGGCGATGATGATGCCAAATTAAATGTTTGGCCAAGAAACAAATATTTAAATGTTTGGGTGGTTAAAAATATTTCTAGTGGCGCTGCAGGTTATTCAATGTATCCATCTAGTGTGCAAGGAAATGGAGGAGCTCAAGTAGATGGGGTAATGATTTTACATAACTATGTGGGTAGTATAGGAACAGGAAGTGCTTCTAGAAGTAGGGCTCTTACACATGAAGTTGGGCATTGGCTCAATTTACCGCACCCATGGGGAAATAGCAATTCTCCGGGTGTGTCGAGCAATTGTAATATTGATGATAATGTGAGTGATACGCCAAATACAGTAGGGTGGACCACATGTAATTTAAATGGAGCTTCTTGCGGTTCGCCACTCGACAATGTACAAAATTTTATGGAGTATTCCTATTGCTCCACCATGTTTACCAATGGCCAAAAAACACGCATGCTAGCTGCTTTAACATCAAACACTGCATCAAGGAGTAATTTATGGACAAACAACAATTTAACTGCAACAGGAGTAAACACCAACACTGTTTGCGCGCCTGTGGCTGATTTTTATGCCGAAACACCTCAAGTGTGTGTAAACACCAATATTAACTTCTTTGAAAATTCAAATTTAGCACCTGCCACCAGTTGGTCATGGTCATTTCCTGGTGGAACTCCTGCAACAGCTACCAATCAAAATCCTACTGTATTATATGCAAATCCTGGCACCTATTCTGTTTCCCTTACCATAACAAATGCAAATGGAAGCAGCAGTGTTACTAAAAATACATATATCAATATTGTGCCAACAACACCAGATATTACTGTTGGAAATTTTGCAGAAGGCTTCGAAAATTTAACCATTAATGCAGCAAGCAATTGGAGTGTAAATAATGTTACCGGTGGTAACACGTGGGGAATTACCAGTAACGCGGCCTATACAGGATCAAAATCAATTAAATTAAGCAATATTAATAATACACCTGGTAGCATTGATGAGTTTGTTATGCCGTCAATGGATTTAACACAATTTGCAAGCCCTCGATTATATTATAAAATCGCTTATGCCTCATTAACAGGTACAGCGGGTGTCGATTATCAATCAAATTCTTTACAAGTGCTTTCTTCGGTTGATTTTGGCAAAACCTGGGGTGTAAGAAGAACTTATACCGAAAATACACTTTCAACTACAGCTGATCAAGATGCTGCATTTACACCTACTTCTCAAAGCCAATGGAGAGAAGACAACATTAACTTATCATTATTTGCTGGATATACCAACATTCAATTTAAATTCCGCTTTGAAGCTGGTGAAGGAAACAATATTTACATTGATGATATCAATATGAACAATGCAACTCCTTTACACGAATTTGAATCACTGAAAAATAATTTTAGAATTGCTCCAAACCCAGCCGAAAATGATGCTGTTGTATACTTTAGTACAGAAACGAGCGCCAATACAAGCATAAAAGTATTTGATGTTTTAGGTAAAATTGTGGCAGAGTATACAATGGGTAATATTGCAGCTGGAAATCACAACATTATTTTATCAAAAGATAATTTAAATTCTTCTGGGATTTATTTTGTTCAGCTTTCGGTGAATGATGTTATACTTTCGAAAAAGTTTGTGCTAAAATAATGAGCCTTGTAGCTAATGGATGAATGTGAAATGAATTCTATCCTTCATACGCTTTATTAACAGCAATTTTTAATCTTCCAATCTGTGGCATTCTTTATGTGTCTAAAGATTAATTGGAAGAAATCGAAAATCATATCGGTAATTCTTCCTCCAACAACTGTTGCTTTAATAACAATTTGGCTAATTGTATTTTTATTGAAGATGGATTGCGTTTATAAATTCCAGCTAAAAAATCTATGTCGTTTGTAATATTTGCACTAGCTAAAAGCAAATTATTTTCTTTTTCTTCCCAAGGTTCATAAGCCCTTTCGAAGCTTTTACGTTGTTCTAAAATATACTCATTTTGTATACTTTCTGTAGGCCTTAACACTTGTAATTTTGCAACTTCATTGATTAAGTTTTGTTGCGATTCCGCATTATAATGATTGAAATACTCCACCTGCTTTAATTGAAAATCATTATTGTCTTGCTTAACATTACGGTTATCTGTAAATATACTTTGAAGTTTTTGTTCAATCATAGGTTTAACTTCCTTAGCAGTATATTGGCCAGCCAATAATCCATAAAAATTAAATTGAAGTATATCGATGTTATTCAGGCTCCTGTTTTTATTACCAACTAACACCTTTGCTAAATTGGCTATACTTGGCTCAATCCCAACTCGATTTAAGCTGCGCAGGTATATTTTAATTTTATCGATATGAATCACTTCATCAACATGAACAGGGACATCCTCTGATAAGCCTTTATAATTTCTTACTATTGAAATAATGTCATTACCAGCTTGTTTCATTTTTTTTGCAGATATACCTGATATTCGTAACATTTCCGCTTCATTAATAGGCATTTTTTCAATAATTTCTTCCAGTGTTTTATCTGTAAAAATAACATAAGGTGGAACCTTCAATTTTTTAGCCAGTTCTTTTCTGAATGCCTTTAATTGTATTAATAATGGATGGTCAGCATCCGCAAAATCTTTGGCCATTATTGGCGATTTTTCAGTGGTTTCACTTGCAATTTCAGCAGCATTGGCTAGTTCAATCTTTAAACCTAACTTTATCACTCTTTTGCCAAATTCTGAAACTTTTAATGTAAATGATTCATCATAAGCCATCTCAATTAATCCTACTTGCAGCATTTGTAAAATATAGTTTTTCCAATGTATAATGCTGGTATCTTTTCCTGCTCCATAGGTTTTAATTTTATCATAACCATGAGCCAATACTTCAATGTCCTTTGAACCTCTTAATACGAGTACCAAGGTATTAATACCAACTTTTTCTTCCATTCTTAACATGGCCGAAAGTGCCTTTTGTACTAAAATTGTAGCATCTATATATTTTGGCGGATTTAAACAAACATCACAATTATTGCAATTGCTTTCTAATGCTTCACTAAAATATCCTAATAATATTTTTCTTCTGCAAATACGAGCCTCACAGTATTTTTGCATAAAGTTGAGTTTTTCTATTTGCAATTCACTCTGCCCACTTTCAGCAGCAAATTTGTTGAGAGTTATTAAATCTTTATAGCTATAATAAAGTATAGTTTCAGCACTCATGCCATCTCTTCCTGCTCGCCCAATTTCCTGGTAGTAACTTTCAATATTTTTAGGTAAATTATTATGAATAACCCATCTTATATTTGATTTGTCAATACCCATTCCAAAAGCAATTGTTGCACATATTACGGTAATGTTATCATTAATAAAATCTTCTTGTACTTTACTACGTTCTTCAGCACCCATTCCTGCGTGGTATGATGTTGCGGATATGCCATGCAAACTCAAATCAGCAGCTAATTTTTCTGTGCCTTTTCTGCTCAAGCAATAAATAATACCTGATTGCCCTTTTTTCTTATTAATGAACTGTACAACCTCTTTTAACTTATCTTTATCACTCAAACCTCTTTTTACTTTTAAACTCAAGTTAGGCCTGTCAAAAGAAGAAACAAAAACATTTTCTGATTTTAATTTTAGTTGCTTAATGATATCTCTTTGCGTAGTTTTATCAGCAGTGGCTGTCAAGGCAATAACAGGTACATCTGGAAATCGCTCACGCAACAGCCCCAGTTTGGTATATTCGGGCCTAAAATCATGCCCCCATTGAGAAATACAATGCGCTTCATCAATGGCTATCATACTCACCTTTACTAAGTTAAAAAAGGTTTGCAGCATACTTAAAAGTCGCTCTGGTGCTATATAAAGCAACTTTAATTTCCCATTTAAAGCTTCGTCTAAAACCGCTTTTTCCTCATCAGCATTTTGACTACTATTGAGATAAGCTGCCGATATGCCATTTCCAACCAATCCATCCACCTGATCTTTCATTAAGGCAATAAGTGGTGACACTACTATACAAACTCCATCGCGCATCAATGCTGGTATCTGAAAGCATATTGATTTCCCTCCTCCCGTGGGCATCAAAACCAAAACATCTTCATTACGCAAATTAGCTTCAATAACTTCAAATTGAATGCTTCTAAACGACTGATATCCGTAATACTGCTTTAATAAATTAAGTGCTTTCTCTTTCATGTATTGACTAAATTATAATCATTGTTAGAATTTCAAATATATTAAAATTGAAATGCTAATGATTATTTTTTAAACAAAATGATTACAGTAGCACTCTCTACTTTATACTGATTTAATCAAATATTTCTTCGCCATGTTTAATAGCATTGTTTTCTCTTAAACCAGTAAGTGTTCCTTTAATTTGACCTTTTGTAGCTTTTTTTTCAATAAGGGCATTCGTTTTTGAATCAATAATTCTTATACCAAACTGAACATCCTGATCTTCATAATAACTTATTTCATAAATAATATACTTTTTATTTTTGTAACTGAAATATACATAATTTAATTCCAAGCCTTCATTTGCTGCTGCACCACCTCTTAAGTAATATGAATAGGTAAATATCGTATCTTTTACTGTTGATTGTACACTTGTTTCTGGCTTATTATTAGGGCTTTTCATGTTAAATATCAGTAATTTTGTTTTAATATTACTCATTAAACATATTATTTCACCTTGGGCAGTGGTAAAATAGCATATGGTATCATGATTGGAAACATTATTTTGGGCCATTATTTCAAAGGTTAAAAACTGAAATAAAAAGTATAAAGAAATCAATTTGAGCTTATTCATAGTTATATTTCTGATTTGATTTTGCTTCAATTTGCCTACTGTGTTTTGTATTGAGAGCTGCATTTGCATTAAAGTTGCCGATACTGTGTATAGGAAGAAAAATGGGACATAAAATTTATAACGTAACTTTTTTGATAGCGGAAGAATAAATTTTTTTAATACTGTTTTTTTCTTCCTTTTCTATAATTTCCATGACTGTTTTTATTAATGTTAAATTATTTTTAGTATTTAATTTAATTATTTCTCCGAGTGCGTATGCTGTGCTCCAACGTACGACCGTACCTTCATGATGGGAGTTAAGTATTAGGTTTTTTATAGCCAATGGCAACAAATCTATAAATCGTGATGCACAATTACCAATTACTCTGGCGCTCTCCCATTTTACACGAGGTTCTTTTTCTAAAAGCTGCATTGTTACAAACAAAAACATGGTTTCATTAGAAATACCCTGGTTTATTTTGGTTGATTGCTCTATGCCTTCTATACATGTTGCTTTAACAGCATGTTTTGATTTTGCTGCAAAGTCCAAAAGCTCATCAATGGGTAATATCCCTTCTAACAGCCATTGGTTAATTTGAGCTGTTTTTTGTTTGGAGGTTATTGATTTGTCGCTAAATAATGTATCTAAAGTCATTTTTGAAACTATAATGTAAAAGGTTTTTCAAGCTTATTCAAATTATTATTTGAGAAGAGCAAACAAACTATAAATTTGTATAACAAAAGGACACAAAAATTATGGAAAAAACAAAAATTAAAATTGGTACAACTGTAAATGCATCAATTACTAAAGTGTGGAATTATTGGACAGGCTCACAACATATGGTAAAGTGGAATGCTGCATCCGATGATTGGCATACTCCGAAGGCAAACAATGATTTTAAAGTTGGTGGCAAATGTTTATGTAGGATGGAAGCTAAAGATGGAAGTATGGGTTTTGACTTTGAATGGGTTTACACCGAAATTATTTTACATAAAAAAATAGCATCGATATTAACGGATGGTAGAATTGTTGTTGTTAATTTCGAGATAGCTGGCGATGATATAATTATAGAACAAATTTTTGAAGCTGAGAATGAAAATCCGCTCGAGATGCAACAAGCAGGTTGGCAAGCGATTTTAAATAATTTTAAAATGTATGTCGAAAGTAATTAACCTAACATGCCAATTCATCAGAATATAATAGTTTTTGCCTTTGCTTCAATAAAGAAGTGGATGAACCTGATAAATTTTATGCTTCTAGTTACAGAAACTATTCTTTGGATGAAATTATAAAATGTGAGAAAGTTATATTTCACCATTTTCATCGGTCTTATAGTAACTTATTAATTGCAGCGAACTATATGAATGGTCACGAATTTTCAGTACTTACATATGGCCCAATGTTTATATTTCCAGAAATTATTTCACAACTAAATTTTTTAATTCGAAAGTTAAAATAGATGGGTCAAGACCAAACAATCCAAAAAAAGAAAACAATAACAAAGAGCTTAGTAATAAGATAAAAACAGTGTTCAATGACAAATAATTCCCTTTATTCTTCTGGGTTTATTCCCTAACACCGAAAAGCCAGCAATTGTTACAATAGTTTTATAAAAATGAAAAGTTCGACATTTACACTTTATTAAACCTTTAACAAAAATCTTTATGCAAAGTAGTCAATTTACAAACATAGATGAATATATTGAGTTGTTTCCTAAGAGTACTCAAAAATTACTTCTACAAATAAGAACAATAATACGCAAAGCTGCACCAAAGGCTGTTGAATCAATAAAATATGCCATGCCAACATTTGAATATTATGGTAATCTAGTTCACTTTGCAGCATATAAAAATCATATCGGATTTTATCCTGCACCTAGTGGATTAAAAGCATTTCAAAAAGAAATTGATAATTACAAAAACTCAAAAGGGGCGGTTCAATTTCCATTGAACTTGCCTTTACCCATTGATTTAATCACCAAAATCGTGGTATTTAGAGTTAATGAAAACGAAACAAAAGCCAAGCTTAAAAAAGTAAAGAAAACTTGTACACAAGGACATGTATTCTATAAATCGAGTGATTGTCTTAGTTGCCCTGAATGTGAAAAAAATAAGAAATATGATGTTGCATTTATGCAACACTTATCTGCTCCTGCAAAAAGAGCCTTGATCAATAGCAATATTAATTCATTAACTATCCTTTCACAATTTACCGAAAATCAAATTTTAGCATTACATGGAATTGGAAAATCGAGTATTCCAAAACTTCAAACAGAACTATTTAAAGCAAATTTAAAGTTTAAAGATTAAAATTTTGAGCAGTTGAAATGAAGACAAGAATTATTTAGTAAATTTATTTTTTTACATCAGAAACTTATAAAAATTACATTTAATGGCTATCAAAGCTTAAAATTAGAAGACAAGTGAGTTAATTTTCTTAAATTGAAAAGCTATATTTGAACTAATGAATTGTAATAAATTATCCAACAATGAATTTTAGACTTTTTCCAAGTGAGGAATTTAAAGAGATAGAAATTAAGGACAAACTAAGGCTAAAATACGCTGTCTCAAATTATGGCCGTGTGATAAGTTTTAGTGAAAGCATGGAGGCTGGACGATTAATTAAAATTTTCCCTTCCAATGGATATAATTTATTCAGGTATGTATTGTATGTGAATGGAAAAAGAGTATTTAAAAGCATTTTTATGAAAAAGCTAGTAGCTGAATATTTTATTCCAAAGCCTAGCGAAGAACACAAGCACGTTATCCACCTTGATTATAACAGACTTAATGATTTTGTTAAGAATTTAAAGTGGGTAACAACTGCAGAACAAAGGGCGCATAACAGGAAGAGTCCTTTGGTAATTGAAATGCTTAAAAAATTGCATGAACATAGAAGAAATTCAAAAGGAAATAAACTTACTGAGGCTCAGGTAATAATTTTAAAGAAAAAACTATTAGACCCTAACCGTAAAACCAGATTGAAAATTTTAGCACGTCAATTTGGTGTTTCTGAAATGACTTTACACCGCATAAGAACTGGAGAAAATTGGGGACATATAAAAGTGTAAATTATACAGATAACACTTTCAATTTAGTCTAAATACGGCCTAGCCTAATTGGCCTAATTTCAAGTTACATTGGCATTTACCATTGCATATTTAATTTTTATATGGATACGGTTTCTGTAATAGTCCAACTGATTGGAATATTAACAGACACGCTATCGGCATTATATCACATACTTATGGACTAATTTATAAAGAGTAAAGGTATTAGTTGGATTAAAAAATAAATACGATTGGTATTACTTTTTAAAGTGAATCAACAAAAAAGCCCTGCTACATATCATTTGTAGCAGGGCTTTTATTTGTGATTTTTCCTTAATTACTTGCTATTAAAACCAACTGGACTACCAACACGAGTCATGGCGCAGCGGAAGCCTAACCAAGAAGTTGATTGTCTTTCATCTAAAAATCTTCTTGTACCTGGATTCATCCAATAAGCTCTATCATGCCAGTTACCACCTTTTAAAACATGCGCTCTATCATTTATCATAGATGTAATATCATTGGCGCCACTTTTTTGGTTGTAATACATTCCATTACTTTCTTCTTGTTTAATTTCTCCATCAGCAGCTGCAGCTTCTGCGCCTCCTCCTTCTGAGGCTGCTTCGCCTCCTTCACCACCTCCGCCTTCGTCAGCAGCAGCGGCAGTTGCAAGTAAATTTTTCCAATTTTCTTCATCTACTTGAGATGAAAAATCTCCATCTAAATAGTTAATATTATCAGCACGTTTGTAATTTCTTCTTTCGGCCAAGTTATCAGTTACTGCTTCAACATTTCTGTATTTAATGTGTCCTAAGCTATCTTTATCAGCTACTGCACCTTCTTCATTTAGTATTTTAGTTTGGAATACATTTCCTCTAAATGCTCTAAAATCAGATTTATCATCATGACTCACTGAGCGATAAACATCCATTACCCATTCGCTCACATTACCAGCCATGTTATATAAACCATAGTCATTAGGCCAATATGATAAAACTGGTGCGGTAATATCGGCATTATCATTAAGATTTCCTGCTGTACCCATGTTATCACCTCTACCTCTTTTAAAGTTAGCCATCATTTTACCTATATCTCTTTCTGAGTCATTTCTAACATAATGACCATTCCAAGGATATAATTTACGCTTAACAACATCTTCATCCATGGTGTTACCAATTAATGAATAAGCAGCAAATTCCCACTCAGCTTCTGTTGGGAGTCGGTAACGAGGTAATAAAATACCATCCTCCATTCTTACCTTTCTTTCACCGCTACCTTTGCTATTTAAATCAGCTTTATTTTTCTTAACTGTTCCTTCATATTGTCCAACAAGATAAGCATCAGTATTGAAATTATTTTCATTAACCCAATTATTAGGGTCAAACTCCAAAATACCCTCTCTAATTAAAATAAATTCGTTCACACGGTCAGTTCTCCACGCACAAAAATCAGTGGCTTGAAGCCAATTAATTCCTACTACAGGATATTCATGATAAGCTGGATGGCGCAAATAATATTCTACATAAGGTTCATTAAAAGCCAATCGATCTCTCCAAACTAAGGTATCTGGTAGCGCTTTTTTTAACACCTCAGAATAATCTGTACCATAAACGTTTCTTGTCCAAAACAAATATTCTAACCAATCAATATTTCTAACCTCAGTTTCATCCATATAAAATGAAGAAACAGTAACTCTTCTGGGCTGATTGTTCCAATCGTACAAAACATCTTGTTCAACTCGCCCCATGCTAAAAGTACCACCTTCAATAAGAACTAAACCAGGGCCAGTTTCTTGTTCTTGATAGGCTACTTTTTCGAATCCACCATTATCGGGATTGTTGTATTCCCAACCAGTTGAATTAGAGGTAGGCTTGGTACATGAGGCAGCCAAAAGTAGGCTACTTGCTGAAAAAGCCAACATTAATTTTTTGCTTGTTTTCATTGTATAAGTAAATGGTGAGCGTAAATTAATTTCCATTAATATTTAGAATGTAGGACAATTTATTGTATTAAACTTCTTTCTTTTAACCTTACACTTAAAGGTAAATATCATTGATAATTCATGTGAGCCTGCCGAAGCATTACTCAATTTAGAAATGGTAACATCGTATGTATATCCAATTTTGAATTTTTCCATTTTAAAACCAATTAAAGCAATGATGGCATCTTGATTCCTATACCATAATCCTCCAACTAATGGTCCTTTTGATACGTAAAGCCCTAAATTAAGTTGCTGAAAATTTGCTTGTTGCTGATAAATAACGTTGGGTGAAATAGTCCAATCGTTGAATTGGCTTAATGGAATCACTGCTCCGGCATGTGCAGTAATTTTACGAGGTAAACGACTTTTTGCAGCGTTGGTAAAACCCTCATAAGGCTGTGTAAGATGATGCACAGCAACTCCACCAAAAAATTTATCGCTAAAAGCCAATACCCCAGCCGAAAAATCTGCTACACCACGACTATTAAGAATGGGTGTTTCAGAAGTTTTATAAATAAACCCGTTTCTGTCGCTAATTTGATCGCCAAATGTTAAACTATTCCAATCTACCTTTTTTTGATAATAAGTAGCCTGCAAACCAGCACGAATACTAAAAAATCTGTTAACTGGGAATTGATAAGAATACATACCGCTTGCACCAGTTGTAGTTAATGCTCCTAAACCTGCTCTGTCATTCATTACTAAAACACCCAAACCCCCATTCATATTATCTATATGTTGGTCGTATGAAGCACTATAGGTAACAAAGTTACCGGGAATTCCCGGCCATTGATTTCTATAATTCATTACAACTCGAGGGCAGCGAGCAGTTCCAGCAAAAGCAGGATTTAAGTATAGCGGATTTGCGTAAAACTGGCTGAATTGCGGGTCTTGTGCCATTGCATCACTCGATAGAATAATACATGTCAAGCCTGTAAATAGCAATTTAAACAACAAAGTTTTGTTCATTGATAAATGATTAAAGCCACAAGTATACACTTTTTTTGAATGTAAAGTTACATTTGACGCGATTTTTTTTATTTCTGTTTTCATTTTAACAACTTCCTATCTAAAATTTTTGACAATAAATTTACAATATTTTCGTTTTTTCAACTTTAAATTTCAACATTTGCTCAGTTATGAGTGTTAATATCCAAAGATCAATGATGCAACCTAAAAAAATATTTATTCACACCATTTTTATCCTTATTACGTTTTTCTGTATTAAAACGTTTGCACAAGGCATTAAAGAAAATGCCAAAACCAATATAGTTAAAAGTAGTACTGTAACAAATAATGTAAAAGGCATTGCTAAACTATCGCAGGCTTATAGAGTAAATTGGACAACTCCAAGCATATATAATAGTGCAGGAACGGTCGAAAAATTTTTAAATTTCGATGGAGTTGCCCATGCTGCAAATTCTGGACTCCCATATTATTCATCAAAAACTAAATTGCCTCAAGGATATAAAAATGGAAGTGTTTCATTATCAAACATGTTATTTGAATCATTGAGCAACACTGAGCTTGAAATTGCCGAAAAATTTGGGAACTTAAGTCCCAACATTCAAGTAAATACTAAATTAGTATATACAAAAAAGGTACCCTCATTGTTATTTGATTTTGTTCCATTAAGAAAAAATTCATCCACAGGGAAAATTGAAAAATTAATTGCATTTGATATTGTGATTCAACCTCTTCAAGAAAACCGCTCTAGTGGGCGATCGCACACTTTTGCCTCTGAATCGGTATTAAAATCGGGTACCTGGTTCAAAGTTGGAATTACCAAGGACGGTGTTTATAAAGTTGACCATAATTTTATTAAATCACTTGGAGCTAAACCCGAAGAAATTGACCCACGTAATATAAAAATGTATGGAACAGGAGGTCAACAACTCCCATTTTTGAATAGCGAACCTAGATTTGATGATTTGCAGGAGTGTGCTATTTACTTTGAAGGTGAATCGGATGGAGTATTTAATGCAGATGATTTTATACTTTTTTATGGTAAAGCACCTCATCGTTGGTATAAGGACAATAGTTGTTTAGGTATGTACCATAAATTAAATGATTATACTGATACAAGTTACTATTTCATCAACGTTGATGGGATTGCAGGGAAAAGAATTAATCAACAAAGCTCTGTCACACAAAATGCCACAGTTAGCGTTAATTCTTTTGATGATTTTGCATTTTACGAAAATGAGGCAAGCAATGTGGTGAAAAGTGGTCGTCAATGGTTTGGCGAAAATTTTGATGTAGTTACAACCTATAACTTTCCTTTTAACTTCCCCAATATTGACTATAATGCGCCAGCATTTATTAAAACGCAAATGGCAGCAAGGTCTAATCCATCTGCCACTTTTTCTGTTAAATGTGCCTCAGCAAATTATAATGTTATCCCTCCTGCAGTGGCTTTACAGCCGTATTATGCCGACCCAGTAACTATAGGAAGTGATTGCCAACAATTTATCCCCAATTCATCTCAGTTAAATGTCGAAATTAAATTCACTAAATCCCCTTCATTTAACAGTGGTTATGGACTACTTGATTTTATAGAAATGCGTGTACGAAGGCAATTAAAAATGTCAGGAAATGAAGTTTCATTTAGAGATATTGCTTCTGCAGGAGTTGGACAAGTGGCTGATTTTAATATTGCAGATGCATCTACGAATACCATTGTTTGGGACATTTCAGATCTACAAAATGTAAAGCAAATTTTGGGTAATTTAAATGGTAATTCTTTTGTGTTTAGAGCTAATGCAGATACAGTAAATGAATACATAGCCTTTAATGCAGGAAGTAATGCCATAAAGGAACCCTTTGATTTTGGAGCTGTTGAAAACCAAAATTTACATGGACTAGGTTTTTATGATATGATAATTGTTTCACATCCTTTGTTTATTGAACAGTCGCAACGGTTGGCCGATCTTCATTTTGCTAATGATGGTTTAAAATCCTTGGTGGTTACACCACAAAAAATTTACAATGAATTTTCAGGAGGAAACCAAGATGTAACAGCTATCAAGCAATTTATGATGATGTTTTATAATAGGGCAACTAACGAACAAGAAATGCCGAAGTATTTATTGATTATGGGAGATGCTTCATATAAAAACAGAGGAAGAAGTATAGTTGGCAATACAAATTTTGTAGTTTGTTTTGAATCGGCAAATGGTGTTTCATATATTAATTCCTATGTGTCTGATGATTATTTTGGCTTATTGGATGAAAATGAAGGGGAGGGCTTAACAGAACAAATGGATGTTGCTGTTGGAAGAATTCCTGTTAAATCAAAGGATGAGGCTAAAGCTGTTGTTGATAAAATTTATGCCTACATGCAGCCACAAACAATAGAGGTTGCTAATCCTTCCTTTTGTGGTACAGCTGGTTCTGTATCAACTGGAGATTGGAGAAATGTAATTTGTTTTGTTGCTGATGATGAAGATAATAACTTGCATTTTGCCCAATCTGAAAGATTAGCAAACTATGTTGATTCTACCTATCATGATTATAATATTGACAAAATATATATTGATGCTTTTAAACAACAATCGGCTGCAGGTGGAGCAAGATATCCTGATGTAAACACTGCTATTAATCAACGGGTAGATAGAGGCGCGTTAATTGTAAATTATACCGGGCATGGTGGTGAAACAGGCTGGTCACAAGAAAGAATTTTAGAAGTAAAAGATATAGAATCATGGAACAATGCCAATCGATTGCCTTTGTTTGTAACTGCAACATGCGAGTTCAGCCGTTTTGATGACCCAGGAAGAACCTCGGCAGGAGAAGAAGTTATATTGCGCCCGAACGGTGGAGGAATAGGCCTTCTAACTACAACTCGTTTGGCTTATGCAAATTTTAATGAAACATTGAATAGAAATTTTTATCAGAATGTATTTTTAAGAGATTCAACTAGCCAGTTATTTCCTAGGGTTGGTGATGTATGTACAACAACAAAGAATAAAACTGCTCAAGTAAGTGCAGGCACAAGTAATCACAGAAACTTTTCTTTATTGTGTGATCCTGCGGTTCGTTTAAACTTCCCTGATTATAAGGTGTATACACAGACTATAAATAATCAGCCAGTTTCATTTTCGGGCGACACGCTTAAAGCATTAACAAAAATTACTATTAAAGGCTTTGTGGCTAATTTAAATGGAACAAAATTAACAAGCTATAATGGAATACTTTACCCAACTGTATATGACAAAGAAACCAAATTAAAGACCTTGGCTAATGACCCTCAATATTCAAGTGCACAAAATTTTAAAATGAGAAAAAGTATTATATATCGAGGAAAAGTAAGTGTTACTAATGGTGAATTTAGTTTTTCTTTTATAGTGCCTAAAGACATTGATTATGCTTTTGGACCAGGGCGAATAAGTTATTATGCAGCCGATGGAACCAATGATGCTAATGGATACAATGAAAGCTTTATTGTTGGAGGAACCAATCCAAATGCTTTAGTTGATGGAGATGGTCCAAAGATTGATTTATATATGAACGACAATAAATTTGTGGCAGGAAGCATTACCAATGAGAATCCGGATTTAATGGGTGTATTGTTTGATGAAAATGGCATTAATACAGTTGGCAATGGAATTGGTCATGATTTAGTGGCTGTGCTTGACGAGAATACTGAGAAGTCGATTGTCTTAAACGACTTTTATCAATCAGATTTAAATTCATATCAAAGTGGTATTGTTCGATACCCTTTCAATAAACTAAGCGAAGGTCGACACACATTGTCTTTGCGTGCTTGGGATGTATATAATAATTCAAACACTGCTCAAACAGATTTTATAGTCTCAGCCTCTGCTAATTTGGCTTTGCAGCATGTTTTAAATTATCCCAATCCTTTTACCACCTACACCAAATTCATGTTTGAGCACAACAAGCCATGTGAGACGCTTGATGTTAGTATTCAAGTGTTTACAGTCTCAGGTAGGTTAGTTAAAACCTTGGAAACGCTTGTGAAATGTGAAGGATTTAGATCAGAGCAAATAACTTGGGATGGTTTAGATGATTTTGGTGATAAAATTGGCAGAGGAGTATATGTCTATCGTTTAAAGGTTACAGCTCCCGATGGAACTTGGGCCGATAAGTATGAAAAATTGGTGGTTTTAAAATAAGTAAGTGTTTTATATTGTTTAATTTATAAATTTGCAGTCCTTTAAAGAAATTTTGATGAAAAAAAATATTTGGTTTAAGGTTTTTGTCTTTGGTGCTTTAGTATTAATGTCAAACGTTAACGCGCAAACCAGCTCAACTATTACTGGTCAAGAAGTAAAATTGAATACGATTACCACTTCGGTTCCATTTTTATCTATTGGCCCAGATTCAAGGGCTGGAGGTATGGGGGATTGCGGTGCAGCTTCAACACCTGATGTAAATTCAATGCATTGGAATGCAGCCAAGTATGCGTTTATTGAAAAGAAAACAGGATTTGCTTTGAATTATACGCCATGGCTTAGAAGATTGGTTCCTGATATCAATTTTTCTTATTTAAGTGCTTATCATAAATTAGACAAAAATCAAGCCATAGCAGGCTCTCTCAGGTATTTTTCTTTGGGAGATATTACATTTACCGATATCAATGGAACCACTATAGGTCAATTTAGACCAAATGAGTTTGCCTTGGATTTAGCGTACAGCCGTAAATTAAGTTCTAGATGGAGTACAGCGCTTGCTTTGAGATATATTTTCTCGAATCTTACAAGTAATATTAATGTTGCAGGTGCAAATACAAAACCTGGGCAAGCTGTGGCAGCTGACATAAGCACATTTTATCAAAATAATGAACTTAAATTAGGAAGCAAAAAGGCTACTTACTCATTTGGTTTAAATATGTCAAATTTAGGATCAAAAATTTCTTATAGTGAAACCGCTGTAAGAGACTTTATACCAATGAATTTAAAAATTGGAAACAACATCACTTTAGATTTAGATGATTATAATAAGTTATCATTTATGGTTGATTTCAATAAATTATTAGTACCAACACCTCCTGAAATTGCCCGTGATTCAACTGGAAGTCCTATCTACGGTGCCGATGGAACTATTCAATTAAGTGCAGGAAAGCCTTCAAATGTGGGTACAGTAAAAGGATTAACCCAATCATTTTATGATGCACCAGGTGGAATGAATGAAGAACTAAGAGAAGTAATGTGGGCAGTAGGATTAGAATATTGGTATGATAATTTATTTGCTTTCCGAACTGGTTATTTTCATGAAGCAGCATCAAAAGGAAATCGTCAGTATTTTAATATTGGTGCAGGTTTACGATACAATGTGTTTGGAATTGACTTTGCTTATTTAATTCCAACCGTACAACAAAATCCATTGCAAAATACCTTGCGTTTTACACTCACGTTTAATTTTGAGTCAACAAAAGCAGGAGCAAAAGAAACACCAAGCAATTAATGCAAAAATTTAGGGTTGGTTTTGGTTTTGATGTTCATCAATTAAAAGATGGACATCCATTTTGGTTGGCTGGAATTCAAGTACCCCATTTTCAAGGAGCTTTTGGACATTCTGATGCTGATGTTGTAATTCATGCTATTTGTGATGCATTATTAGGTGCAGCAGCTTTAGGAGATATTGGAAAACATTTTCCTGATACTGATATGCAATTTAAAGGTATTGATAGTAAAATTTTATTGACAAAAGTGGTTGAATTACTAGCTTCAAAACGATATGAAATTGGAAATATTGACGTTACATTAGTACTTGAAAAACCAAAGATTAAGCCTTTTATTTCGCAAATGCAAAGTACTTTAGCACAGGTGATGAGCATTAATGAGGACCAAATTTCTTTAAAGGCAACTACCAATGAAAAAATGGGCTATGTTGGCCGAGAAGAAGGTGTTGCAGCACATGCAGTGGCGTTAATTTATATTAATAATCTTTTATTGGAGTAAATTTAGCTTAACTTAAGAGACATTATAGATGTTTCAATTTCTTCTGTATGGCAATGAATATCATAAACCGCTTGCCCTATATCTTTAAGTAAAACCATTTTTATTTGATTGTTACTGTTTTTTTTATCTTGTAAGGTAGCTTTTATTAAGCCTGATTTGTGCTCCTTTAGCCAATTTGGAACAGAATAATTTAGGTAAATAAAATCGATGATTTTTTGAGCTTTAACAGGGTCAAAATTCAATTTTAAAACTGATAATTCCAGCATAATTATTATTCCAACAGCCACAGCTTCGCCATGTAAAATATTAGCACCTATTTTCATAGCAACAGATTCAATGGCATGACCAAGCGTATGCCCTAAATTCAAAACTTTCCTTGGTCCTTGTTCCAAAGGATCTTGTGTAACAATTTTATTTTTTATCGATAAACTATGTAAAATGGTATCAGTGGTAATATAATTATTAATGATGCCACAATTGATAATTTGATTTAAATCATTTTCGCTGCTCAACAAAGCATGTTTTAGCATTTCTACAAATCCATTTTTAAGGTGTTGTGGGGATAAAGTTTTTAAAAAGGCTTCATGAATTACTACTAATTGGGGTGGATAAATAACTCCAATTATATTTTTTAAATGGTTGAAATTAACTCCAGATTTACCACCAGATGCAGCATCAACCATGGCAAGTAAGGTAGTTGGAACATTAATGTAATTTATTCCTCTTTTATAAGTTGCTGCAACAAATCCCCCTACATCAGTGATGACTCCTCCTCCTAAATTAACTAATATGGCATTTTTGTCGGCATTTTCAGCCATAAGGACATTCCAAATGTAGGTACAGGTTTGAAGATTTTTTTCATTTTCGCCTGGCCTAATAATAATGGGATAAACAGGAACCTCTATATTTTGAATAAGCTGCTCATAACAATGAAAATAGGTATTTTCATCACACAATACAAAGATTTTACCAGTCACCGACTTGATTAAATCTTGTAATTGATGGAAACTATTTGTTGTTGGCACTTTTTGATATTAAAATCTAAATTCTTTGATGGTATCTATAAAGCATTTTACTTTATCCTTTTCTATATCTGGATAAACGCCATGCCCTAAATTTGCAATATGGCGCTCAGGTCCAAATTGCCTCAACATTTTTTGAGTTTCATTCTTTATAGTTTTGAAATCTGCATAAAGTAAACATGGGTCCATATTTCCTTGTAAAGTTTTTTTGTTTCCAATGATTGCCTTGCTTTCTTCTATATCCATATTCCAATCTAAACCAATTGTGTTGCAGTTTAAATTCGCCATTTCTTTTCGAGCAAAAAATGCTCCTTTTGCAAATACAGTGATAGGAACCTGATTGATAGCATTGCAAATTTCATCAATATACTTCAATGAAAATTCGGTATATTGTTGAGGTGATAAAATACCTGCCCAACTGTCAAAAATTTGAATCATATCGGCCCCTGCAGCAATTTGCGCCTTTAAGTAGTTAATGGTACTTTGGGTAATTTTATCCAATAGCAAATGAGATTCAATAGGATTTGTGTAAAGGAATTTTTTAGCAATAGAAAATGTTTTAGAGCCTTTGCCTTCAATCATATATGAAAAAATAGTCCATGGTGCACCTGCAAATCCTATCAATGGTACCCTACCGTTCAACTCTTTTTTTGTAAGAGAAATGGCATCGAGCACATATTGCAAATCATGCCCTTGAGCTATTTTTAATGCATTAATATCATTTATGTTTTGTATTGTTTTGTTAAACCAAGGGCCTTTGCTTTCAACCATTTCATAATTTAAGCCCATTGCTTCGGGGATGACTAATATATCAGAAAAAATAATGGCGGCATCTACATCTAAAATGTCCACAGGTTGAATTGTTACTTCACAAGCAAATTCTGGGCTTTTAACGAGTTCTTTAAAACCACCCATTTTTTCGCGAACTTTGCGATATTCGGGCAGTATTCTGCCTGCTTGACGCATAAGCCAAACGGGAGTTCTCTCAGTTTTTTCACCTTTAGCTACGCGAAGTATGATATCATTCTTAAGTGGAGTTGTTGTTGGATTCACTTCAAAAAATTAATAATGAATTAAAAAAAATCCCTGCTTTGAATGTCAAAACAGGGACTATTAGGTTTATTTTTTAATTTTAATATCTGTACATTTCTGATTTAAATGGACCTTGAACAGTAACACCAATATAATCGGCTTGTTCTTGTGATAATGTTTCTAACTCGCAACCAATTTTTGCTAAGTGCAAACTTGCCACTTTTTCATCAAGATGCTTTGGCAAAGTGTATACTTTATTTTCGTAATTGGCGGAATTATGCCATAACTCTAATTGTGCTAGAGTTTGGTTGGTGAACGAGTTACTCATTACGAAAGAAGGATGTCCAGTTGCACAACCTAAATTAACTAAACGTCCTTCAGCAAGAACTAAGATATCTTTTCCATCAACTGTATATTTATCCACCTGAGGCTTAATCACATCTTTTGATGCACCATGGTTTTTATTTAACCAGGCCATATCAATTTCGTTATCAAAATGACCGATGTTACAAACTATAGCATTATGCTTCATGTTTTTGAAGTGGCGGTCAACGATTATGCTTTTGTTACCAGTAGCGGTAACAACGATATCAGCAATTTTAACAGCATTGTCCATTTTCATTACTTGGTAACCGTCCATTGCGGCTTGTAAAGCGCAAATAGGGTCGATTTCGGTAACAATAACACGCACGCCTTGAGAGCTTAAAGATTGTGCAGAACCTTTTCCAACATCACCATAACCAGCTACAACTGCAACTTTACCGGCTAACATAATATCTGTAGCTCTACGAATAGCATCAACCAATGATTCGCGGCAACCATATTTATTGTCAAATTTAGACTTAGTAACAGAGTCATTTACGTTTATGGCTGGCATATGTAGTGTGCCATTCTTCATACGTTCGTATAAACGATGAACACCGGTTGTTGTTTCTTCAGACAAGCCCTTGATGCCTTTCATTAATTCAGGATAGCGATCAAATACCATATTGGTTAAGTCACCACCATCATCTAAAATCATATTTAAAGGCTCTCCACCTTCAAAAGCAAATAATGTTTGTTCAATGCACCAATCAAATTCTTCTTCATTCATTCCTTTCCATGCATAAACCGGAATGCCAGCAGCAGCAATTGCAGCCGCAGCATGATCTTGCGTTGAGAAAATATTACATGAAGACCATGATACTTGAGCTCCAAGATGGGTAAGTGTTTCAATTAAAACTGCGGTTTGAATGGTCATGTGTAAACAACCTGCAATACGAGCACCTTTTAATGGTTTGCTATCGCCATATTCAGCGCGAATAGCCATTAAGCCTGGCATTTCAACCTCAGCTAGTTTAATTTCTTTTCTTCCCCATTCAGCCAAAGAAAGGTCTTTAACTTTAAACTTTTCGGCAGGAGATGTTTTTGTGTTACTCATTTGTTTATTTTTAAGTTAATATTTCTTTATCTAACAATGATTTAATACGTTTGTTATAAAAGGAGTGCAAAATTAAACAATTACTTTGATGTGTGCAATAGTTTTAAATAATATACTTTTTATATTAACTGCTTGAAATATAAGCAATTGAATATAAATATCGTCACGCATAGATTTTGTGAAATCAGTTTAAGTTTCAATGTAATCAGGAATTTGATTGAGAATTTCAAATTCTGAGTTCATTTTATTAAATGTCCAACAGTAATGCTTTAACCCATTACTCACGCATAAAAAAGTGGCATTTATAGATTTATTATAGACACTCACTTGATCAATAACTTTTTGATTAATAATTACATCAGTTGACTTACACTCAACAAGTAAAAAGGGTTTTCCGGATTTACTATATACTAAAATATCGGACCTTTTTTGTAGGCTGTTGTATTTTAAACCAGCTTCTAGGCTAATGAGGGAAGCTGGATAATTTTTTATGGTGATTAAATAGTTAACCAAATGTTGTCTTACCCATTCTTCGGGCGTAAGCAACAACCATTTTTTACGAATATGATCAAGTACAAATGTTTGATTATTTTCGTTTTTAAGTTTTGGTTCAAATTCAGGAAAATTGAGCTTTTTATATGTTTTCACTATCTGAATTATGGCTTATAAAATGGAATCAAAATAAATATTTTTGACAAAAATACCATATTTAATACTAGCTTTTGAATTGCTATGTCATATATTATAAAACAAATACTTACTTTTGAAACCGCTAACAAAACAATTTTATTATAATATTCAACATGAAAAGTAAAGAAGATATTGTAGCCAATTGGCTTCCTCGTTATACTGGCTTAAGTATTGATAAAATTGGGAAATATATTTTACTCACTAATTTTCAAAATTACGTGAAAATGTTTGCCGAGTGGAATAATGTGAGCATTGATGGAACAGATAAGATAATGCCTAATGCCACCGCCAATGATATAACCATCATTAATTTTGGAATGGGAAGCGCTAATGCAGCAACAATAATGGACTTGTTAAGTGCAGCAGCTCCTAAAGCTTGTTTATTTTTAGGGAAGTGTGGAGGATTAAAGAAAAAAAATGAGTTAGGAGATTTAATACTTCCAATAGCAGCGATCAGAGGAGAAGGAACATCCAACGATTACTTTCCGCCTGAAGTACCTGCATTACCTGCATTTAGTTTGCAAAAGGCGGTGAGCACAACCATTCGTGAATTTGATAGGGATTATTGGACAGGTACAGTGTACACTACTAATAGACGTGTTTGGGAGCATGATGATGATTTTAAGGACTATTTACGAAAATTAAGAGTGATGGGTATAGATATGGAAACAGCAACTATTTTTAGTACTGGATTTTATAATGAAATACCTACAGGTGCTTTGTTATTAGTAAGTGACCAACCTATGATTTCTTCAGGTGTCAAAACAAGTGATAGTGATAAAAAAGTAACAGAAAATTATGTAGATATGCATTTGAAAATTGGGATTGAATCATTAAACCAATTGATTAACAACAAAAATACGGTTAAACATTTAAGATTTGAAGAGTAATTCAATTTATATTTATTGATAATAAATTAAATATTTAGGTATTGCCAAAAGAGAGTTTCGAAAATATTATTGCATCATTAAAGGCCAAAAAATTTGCCCCAATATATTTTTTGGAGGGAGAGGAACCTTATTACATTGATCAAATTGCTGATTATATTGAGAACAATGTGCTTGAAGAATCGGAAAGAGAATTTAATCAAACTGTTTTATATGGTAAAGACACAGATTTAATAAGTTTAATTAGTGCAGCTAAAAGATTTCCTATGATGGCCGAAAGACAGGTAATTATAGTAAGAGAGGCTCAAGAAATTAAAAACTTAACAGAAACAGTCAGTGTAAAAATTAGCTCTAAGAATACCAAAAAAGAGGCGGAAATTAGTCCTCTTGAAGAGTATGCTTTAAAGCCTTTGAGCACAACAGTTTTGGTGATATGTTATAAATATAAAACCTTAGACAAACGCACTGGTTTAGCCAAATCAATGGATAAAAATTCCATTATGTTTTCTTCTGAAAAAGTAAAGGATTACAAGTTAGGAGAATGGATTTTAAAATATACTTCAACCAACAAAATAAAAATACATCCTAAAGCAGTTCAGATGTTAGCTGATCATTTAGGTAATGATTTGAGTAGAATTGTAAACGAGTTAAACAAACTAGCAATCAATAAAAAAAGCGAGGATGAAATATCTCCAGATGATGTGCAGCAGTTTATTGGCATAAGTAAGGATTTTAATATTTTTGAATTGCAAAATGCCATAGCATCCAAAGATGTTTTAAAGGCAAATAAAATTGTAGATTACTTTTCTAAAAATCCTAAAGATCATCCTTTTGAAATGAATATTGCAGTATTATATACTTATTTTTCAAAACTGCTTTATTATCAAACATTGCCTGATAAAAACGCGCAAGCTGTTATGTCACAAATGAGAGTTTATGGTCCAGGATTAAAAGATTTAGAAACGGCTGGGAAAAATTATTCATTAGATAAATTGGTACGCATAATTGGTTATTTGCATGAGTATGATATGCGAAGTAAAGGTTTAGATGGTATTCAAATTGAAAAAGGAGAGCTGATGCGTGAGATGTTATTTAAAATTCTTCATTAGGCCTAAAATATTCAGCTTGAGTTTACCAAGCTTCATACTCTTTAATTAAAGAACTTATTCCAATTTCAATTATTTGAGTAGCTCGCAAATCCTTCAATTTTAAAAAGTCCTTTTTCACGGATATTATAGAAAAAATTGATGCTCACCAAATACTAATTTATATTTTAGTTATAAAGATTTTATAACCTTAATTGAGCGACATCCGAAAAAAAGTTTGAATTTTTTGTAAAGAGTAAATCAAACTAAGTTAGTTTAATACCAATCATTAAAATATCATCTACCTGTTCATGTTTACCTTTCCAACTTTCAAATTCATCACTAATACTCAGTTTTTGGAAGTCCATATCATATCTCGCCACTTTTAATAATAAGTCTTTGATTTGTTTGGTTTTAAATTTTTTACCGAGATTTCCGCCAAATTGATCGGCCAAACCATCACTGAATAAATAAAGACTATCGCCACTTTTATATTTATATACTTTATTTGTAAACATATCATTATTCTGTCCTTCTACTATGCCAACTGGAAATCGATCGGCTGGTAGAATAATTAATTTTTTATCCGGTACTAATTCGTTTTCATACACATCAAAGCTGCTTGAATGTGAGTCATATTTTGAACTAGTGATATACGCTGGGTTAAAAGCACCGGCATAATTTATTTCTTTTAATTGGGTATTGATAACGCAGATAGCAATGTCCATTCCATCTTTTGTATTTGTTTCACGTTGGCGCAAAGTTTTAATCACTTTTAATCTAA
This sequence comes from Bacteroidia bacterium, assembly GCA_035439485.1. Lineage (GTDB taxonomy): Bacteria > Bacteroidota > Bacteroidia > UBA4408 > UBA4408 > CAIKXD01. The sequence goes on along the minus strand of DAORKI010000003.1, from coordinate 47,355 downwards.
GTAAATCAAGAATTTCAGCAGGGTTATAAATTTGATATTCGTTTACAATTTCGTTTAAAAAAGAATTACCCAACATACTCATTAATGCTCCTGGAACGCCATGCCCTGTACAATCTGCTGCAGCAACAAAAATTAAATTTTCACGTTTCGAAAACCAATAAAAATCGCCACTAATAATATCGCGTGGTTTGTAAAAAACAAAATACTCATTAAGAGAAGCTTTAAGTTCTTCATCGCGTGGCAAAATTGCTTCTTGTATTTTTAATGCGTAATTGATACTTGCTGTAATATCATTGTTTTTCTCCTCAATAACTTCTTTTTGAAGTTGTATTTCTGCGGTTCGTTCATTTACTTTTTTTTCCAATTCTAAATTAGCAATTTCCTGAAGCTTACTTTTTTCTTTTAATTCTTCAAGCAACAGTGCTTGTGCTTTTTCTTTTTCTAGTTTTAAATATTTTACATTTTCGGCTAAGGCTAAAGACAGCATAATTAATTCAATGGCAGAACCAATTTGAATACTATACTCAGTGATAAAAACCCTAGGTAGGATTCCAAAATTTTTGAATAAAGCTATAAGAATACCAAGTATTAATAATGAAAAGGCTACTAAAAAATACTTAGCTGTGCTAATTCCCATTCGATATGATATGATAGCGGCAACAAGGATTAAAATGTTAATAGGTACAGCAATAATATTTAACCCCATTAGGGCAATTGAATATGATGGGTTTGGAATAAATGACATTATAAAAAACACTACATCTATGGCCATTAGTGCAATTAAAATCTTATGGATGATAGGTGTATGTATTTTTGTTTTTAGCAAAGAAATGGCAAACAAAATCAAAGCAAGTATGGTAAAGGAACCACTCAAGGGAATGACATGATTTGCAAACCAAACATTATTAGGCCACAAATACTCAAAGGCCAAACCATCCAATGAAAATTGAAAAATTGCAACTCCAATTATATACAAAAAATAATACAACTGATATCGTTCACGTACTATGAACCAAAGAAATGCCGAAAAGAAAAATACAAACAAAGCAATTCCATAATATATGCCTAAAGCCAAATGTTCTTCATAATTATTTCTCAAATAATCATGCTTTGTCCATACTTTTATAGGAAAGCTTGTAGCTTCTCCATTGCAATGTAAATACGCGTAGATAATTTTTGTTTCACCACTTTCGAAACTCAAATCAAATAAAAAATTTTTATGTTTAAATGGTCTTACGGCAAAAGGGAAATGATCACCAACGGTAGTTTTGTTATAAATACCTTGTATGTTTGGAATATAAACATCTAATCTATTGAAGAAAGGATAAGCAAATTCTAAAACCCGGCTTTGTTTAGCTTGGGTATTGGTGATAATGAATTTAAACCAATAATTATTTGAAGTAAACCCTAAATTAGGTGTAATACTTTGTTGATGAAGTTTAAATTGATTGCTTTCTTGTGCTTCAGCAAAACTCATGCTAGAACTGGTGTCGGTGAGGTAATAAAGTTCGTACGTTATCTTGAAAGAATTGTGAAAATCATCTTTTAATTTAATACGAATTTCTTGCCCAACAGAAAGGAGAGGAGAAAAAAACAGAAGAATATTTAAAACAAGCGTTTTATACATAACCAAATGTAAAAATAAGTATTTATTCTGATAAATAAGCTTTTTGTCTGGTGTGTAGGTTGTTAAACATTAAATAATGAAATTGGTTTATTTACTATTAATGTTTTTTATTGCATCATAAAATACTTGATGAATATTTGTTCTTGTATTTAATTTTGATAGTTTTTTATTTTCAGCATCAGGATGCACTCTATTAGATAGAAAAATATAAACCAATCCATTTTCAGGATCGGCCCATGCGTATGTGCCTGTAAATCCAGTATGTCCAAAACTTTTTAGGGAAGCAGCTTCGCAGGTTGGACCTTCTTTTGTTTTATCTGGTTCAGGTTTATCAAATCCTAAACCTCTTCTGTTACCTTCAGGGCAGGCTATGCAAGATGTAAAGTAGTTTACAGTTGAAGTGGTTATGAATTGTTCTGCACCATAACTGCCTTTATTTATATACATCTGCATTATTTTTGCTAAATCATTGGCGTTACTGAAAACACCTGCATGACCAGCAATTCCACCAAGCATGGCTGCTCCTGGGTCGTGTACATAACCCTGTAAAATTTGTTTTCTAAATATTTTATCCTCTTCGGTAGGTGCGATTATTTTTTTGGAGAAGCGTTCTAAAGGTAAATATCCCGTTGAATTTGCCCCTAATTTACGATAAATAGGTCTCATGTATTGATCTAGACTTCTATTGCTCAAATACTCACACATCATTTTTGTAAGATAAAAACCTAAATCACTATACACATACTTTCCAGATGGTTTAATTGATGAATTCCAAACCTGCGAATAAATACTGTCACTATAATTTGCATTAATAAATAAACTGTCGGCTATTTGAATATTGAATATTTTATTTTTTGAATGGCTATATATTTTAGGAGATAATTTTCCATCATTGATTGTTTTTTCATAGAAGGGTATGAAAGGTTTAAGTCCAGCTTGATGGGTTAAAATATCTTTAATTATTAAATCGGACTTGTTTGTATTTAAGCTAGTGGGTAACACATCTTTAAGTGTTTGTTCAGGATTAAATTTTCTTAAATCGAACAATTGCATGGTGGCAAAAAGTGTGGCAGTAATTTTTGTTACCGATGCAATATCATAAATTGTATTTATATCTACATTTTCTGGCTTTTCATAACTGTATTTCCCAAATGCTTTATGATAAAAAACTTTGCCATCTTTTGCTGCCAATATTTGACAGCCTGGAGTAGCCTTTTCAGCTATTGCGGCATCAGCTAAACTATCCACTTTTTGAAGAATTGAGCTGCTGATTCCTAGGTCTTCGGGAGATACATAGGACATTCTTATTGGAGCTCCAAGGTTCATGCCGTCTCCTGCCTTATATTTTCCAATTACGCTTACTGGTAATCTACCAGGAGAGTCAATACCTCCAAAAATGAGTTCTGCTGCTTTTTGCAGGGTGTATGCATTGCGTTCGTATGTTAAAACTATGCCATCAATATTTTCAATATTGTCAAACTTTAACAATGAATACGGGTTTCCAGGCAAATTTATCACTACTTTACTACACTCTTTAATTCTATTTATTAAGGCAATTGTTTCAGGTGTTATTCCAAAATTTTTATCCGATTTTTTAGTAATATTTTCAAGGCTTACTAACACCAAATTGAACATTTTTAATGATTCAATTAAAGTGTCAATAGTAGTTTTTTGAGTTAAATTTTTCACATTAAAATGTGTTGCACTTCCGTATAAATTTACTGTTTTTTGAAATGCTCCTAAATCTTTTTCACCTATACATAACGTAGCAATTTGTAGCGTATCCAGTTTTTTTAGAGGAAGTATATTTTCTTTGTTTTGCAAAACAGTAAACGCTGCATCAAAGAGTTTATGGTTAAATGCTTCTAACTTTGGGTTATTAATTTCATTCACCAAATTGGAAATTTTTACAGGTTTTAGAGTATCAAGACCAGCCCATTCTTTTGCCATTAATATTTTCTTGCAACTTTTATTGATATCATGAATAGAAAGTTCTCCAGTTTTTAGAGCTTCTTTTATGGCTGTAATTGCCAAGGGAATATTTTCACTAAATAGTAAAACGTCATTTCCAGCTTTTAATGCTTTTACTTCCAATTCGCCTGATTTATAGTATTTTGCCACACCTTTCATATTTAGTGCATCTGTAAATACTAATCCATGAAATTGCATTGAATCTTGAAGTAGGCCTTTAATAACGTTAGAAGAAATTGATGCACTTACATTCTTGTTGGTGTCTAAACTAGGAATTTCAATGTGAGCAACCATCATACTTTTGAGGCCCTTATTGATTAGAGCTCTAAAAGGATATAATTCTAAACTATCTAACCTTTCAAAGCTGTGATTAATTTTTGGCATATCAGCGTGCGAGTCAACATCAGTGTCACCATGTCCAGGAAAATGTTTTCCGCATGCCATTATGTGATTATCCTGCATGCCTTTCATGTACATTATACTTTTCAAAGTAACATCGACTTTACTTTCGCTAAAGGCTCTATAGCCAATAACAGGATTTAAGCCATTGCTATTGATGTCGGCATCTGGTGCAAAATTTATATGCAATCCAACTCTTTTACATTCATTTGCTATGTTAACTCCCATATCATAAATGAGGCGATTATCTTGAATAGCACCAAGTGTCATTTGTTTGGGATATGCAATAGTACTATCTAATCTCATATTTAAGCCCCACTCACCATCAATAGCCATAAAAAGGGGTGTTTTTGCAATAGATTGGTAATGATTTGTTTGTATAGCTTGTCTTGCCGGACCTCCCTGAAAAAAGATTAAGCCCCCAATTTTATGATTAAGGATTAAAGAGTCTATTTCAGCTATATGTTTTTTGTCACGATTACTATATGCTGCCACCATAAAAAGTTGACCAATTTTTTCATCTTCATTTAAAGATTCAAATACACTATCTGCCCAACTCATTTTTGCTTCACCCCAAAATTTTTTCTCAGAAGGTGCAGCATCAGGAGTAGTAAGCGAATCATAAGTCAAGCTAAATGACTTTCTCACTTTTCTTCGACTCTTAAATGTATCTTCTTTCTTATTTTTGCTCCCCTTGAAAATTTTACAACTTTCTAAATAAAAAACGGAGCATAGCAATATTATTAGTACCGAAAAAAGTTTAATATTTTTTATTATGTTTAACATACGTGAAATATCAAAATTAAAGCTCAAACTTGCTTCTTAGACAGTATGAGCTTTTTTTTATTAAAATAAAATTGTTGAGAAGCTTTGAAAGACTATTATAACTGCTAAGAAGCTAACGCGAATGAGTTATTGATTTACTCGAAAATTAACAGCTTTTGGGTAATTTCTATATCTTCACTTGTAATTTTTACGATATAAAATCCAGCTGCAATGGCATCAGTAAATATTGTTATTTTATTTATATTTTTATGAATAAATCCTTCCTTAATTATATTATTGTTTAAAGTTGAAATTGAATATTTGCAATTTTCATGATGTGAAAAGTTATCAATAGTTATTTGAAATTTGTCATTTGCAGGATTTGGCATTAAAGTAAATTTGATGTTTGGCGTAAAATGATCATTAGTTGCATTAATTTGAGTGTACTTCCACGTGCTTTTTAATCGAACATTATTTTCATTGATTCCACAAGTAAAATAAAATTCATTATTTAATGAAAATGCTTTAGCTCCTTTAATACCAAAGCCTATAAACGGGTTTAAGAATGAAATTGAATTATTAAAACCATCAAATTCAAGGGCATCATTATAAAATGTAGATAAACCATCAAAGCCACCAAACATAACACCTGAAAATTTTGTTTTGCAAACAGCAGCTCCACCAAAGGCAGGAAATGGACCTGAAATTATTTGTTGCCACGTATCATCAGCAGGATTATATTGCCATATATCATTAAAGGCAACATCATTTGTGCCAATACCTCCAACAATATAAATAAATCCATTACTTTCAAAACATGATGTTAGGTTTCGTTCCGCACCAGGAAAGTTTGCGAGTTGTTGCCAACTATTATTATTTAAATCAAATTTCCACCAATCATTGTGCATCAAATTATCATCGCTTCTGCCAAGTCCAGCGTATCCGCAATTGTTGAAAGTGGTAGCAGCACAACCTCTTGATCCAGCACCTGGATAAGCATTGAGGATATTCCATGATTCACTTTGGGCTGAGTATTGAAAACCATCTTTTATATCATTTCCTTGTTGTGAAATACCAGCAAACACACACCCTACATTATCAAAGGAAAAACTAAATGCATATTGTCTAGCAACTCCAGGCATGTTTGCAATTACCTCCCAATGATTTACAATTGGATCATAGCTATAAAAGTCATTGCTTACTTGAAAACCAATTTGCATTCCTGTGCCAGCATACGCTTTTTCATGGCATGTAAAAACAACCAAATCATCTCTTTCAAGCCCTGGAAAATCAGCAACTTGAACCCATTGTGCCATGAGTGTTTTACATAGGCATACTGTTATTAAAGTAAAAAATAAGTACTGAATTTTACGCATATAATTTAAACGAAAATATACTTGGTAAATTGTGATGTTCAATATTAATGTTAAAAATTGAAGAAATTATTTATAAGCCTCTAATTATTTCATTATTTTTGGCACATATATGAGATGGTTTTTCCACATTGGTCGTTACTACATTATGATGAGTAGGGTTTTTAGCAAACCCGAAAAATGGAGTATTTATCGTAAACAGTTTGTAAAGGAGATCGATAATTTAGGCCTTGGTTCGCTAGGCATTGTAGTTATTATATCCATTTTTATGGGTGCAGTAATTACCATTCAATCGGCCTTTGGCTTTGAAAGTCCTTGGATACCTCTTTATGCTGTTGGGGTGGCCTCACGCGACTCAATTGTACTTGAATTTTCACCTACCATTGTGAGTTTAATTTTAGCAGGTAAGGTTGGGTCAAATATTGCTTCTGAAATTGGTACTATGCGCGTTACAGAACAAATTGATGCGCTGGAAATTATGGGAATAAACTCAAAAGCTTACCTTATATTACCTAAAATTGTGGCAGCAGTTTTTATCAATCCTTTTTTAATTGTTATTAGTATGTTTTTGGCATTGTTAGGCGGTTTGGTTGCTGGCGAAATGACAGGTGCGGTTACCAACTACGAGTTTATTTATGGAATTCAATACGATTTTCGCCCTTTTAATGTTACTTATGCCTTAGTAAAAACTTTATTTTTTGCATTCATCATTACATCAGTAAGTGCTTATCATGGTTATTATACACAAGGCGGTGCACTTGAAGTTGGTAAAAGCAGTACTAATGCAGTAGTTTACAGTAGCATAGTAATTTTATTATTTAACTTTATTCTAACCCAAATATTATTGTCATGATAGAGGTAAAGAATATTTGTAAATCGTTTAATGGAAAAACGGTTTTAAATGATATTAATATTGTTTTTGAAAAAGGGAAAACCAATTTGATTATTGGAGAAAGTGGTTCAGGTAAAACTGTTTTAATGAAAACCATGGTTGGTTTGTTTGCGGCTGATAGTGGTCAAATAAATTATGAAGGTCGCAATTTTATTGATTTGGATTTTGAAGAGCGCAAGGAAATTAGAAAAGAAATAGGCATGTTATTTCAAGGTGGAGCTTTGTTCGATTCACTTACTGTTGAAGAAAATGTGATGTTCCCATTGAGTATGTTTACCAATATGAGTTTAGCCGAACAAAGAGACAGGGCTGACTTTTGCCTTAATAGGGTTAATCTTCAAACTGCACATAAGTTATATCCTGCAGAAATAAGCGGTGGAATGAAAAAACGTGTAGCTATAGCACGTGCAATTTCTATGAACCCAAAATATTTATTTTGTGATGAACCCAATTCAGGACTAGACCCAAAGACTTCCATTTTAATCGATAATCTTATTTATGAACTAACTTCTGAACTCAACATCACCACCATTGTGATTACCCATGATATGAATTCTGTAATGGAGATAGGTGATAATATTTCATTTTTATATAAGGGTCAAATTAATTGGCAAGGCCACAGAGATGAAGTAATGCGCACAAATAGTGTTGAGTTAAATAATTTTGTTTATGCTTCGGAATTTATGAAAAAATTGAAGCAAAGTTTGACCCATCATGGGGATTAAATTTTTGCCATTTGTGATGCTATAAAAGGCATTAAAATCCTTGTATTTCTGGTTGTCTATAATTTAACCAAAATTTTTGAAGCGCTTTAATTTCATACGGAAAGTGGTAAATTTTTGTTTTATACCTAATGGCTGATAACAATCGCATACTGTTTTTTTGAAAATTAGAAATTTTAATATCAGTAATAGTGGGATAATATCCATTAAGAACCGTTTCAAAATTTTTTATTTTATCGACCATACTAGGTGTAAGCCAAGGAGTGAGTGGGTTTTTGCGTAAGTCAAAATTTTCCCAATCAGCATTTATCCAATCTTCTAGTTTTTCTGGAAAGCGGAATCCAGAAGCTAAAACTTTTTCATATAACTCTGATCCTTTTGTTGGAACTGGGCTGTACACATAAATAATAATTTCGGTGGCTGGATTAATTTCTTTGATTTCTCTGATAAATTCAATGTCCTTATCAATTTGTTCCATCACTTTTTTAGCCGTTTGAGCCGGAGTCCCAAGTACAAATGAATATTCAGGTATAATGTCAAATTGCGCCATACGTGCAGCAAATTTTTTTATTTGAGCTGCCGATTGAGTGCCGCCTTTATCCATTTGTTTTAGCATTTCATCGTTTCCGGTTTCGGCACCAAAAAAAATCATTTTACAACCTGATTTTCTAATTTTTTCCAACGAAGTATCACTATATTTATCAATAGTGTCTATTCTTCCTTCTCCCCACCAAATCATGTTTTCGTTCATAATTAAATCAGCAAATTCAGTAGTTCTTTTTTCAGAAACAAAAAAATTATTATCATGAAATTCAATGCTATCACCACCATAATTATCTTTCAAGTATTTTATTTCACGATAAATATTGGAAGCTGATTTGCCTTTCCAACGTGCATTATAAATCGGCACAACAGCGCAAAACGAACATGTAAAAGGACAGCCAAAACTGCTATGATAGGCAATAGTTTTGTTACCTAAATAAGTTTTGCCTAAATATTTCGGTAAATCATATTGTTCATGCAATTTTTGATATGGAAAATCAGGTAAATCATCAGGATTATAAATACCATCTTTAGGAGTAAAAACAATATTGGAATTGTTTTTATAAATCAAATTATGTGGTATTAGGTTACTTTCTATTTTTTCGGTAAAATCTCTACCGTATTTTATTATTAAATTAAGTAATTGAGGAAAAGCGAAATCGCCCATTCCGTTGATAATAAAGTCGACAAAGCCACTGTTTAAAACTGTTTCAGGCTGATTGCTTGCAAAATATCCTCCCCAAATGATAGTGAGTTCTGGAAAAAGTTCTTTTGCTTTTTTTGAAAGAGGAATGGCTTGTTTTAACTGTGGTCCTGGCATCACAGTTAGTCCAAAAAATGCGAACTCACCAGTATTTAGGTAATCAATAATTTTAATTTCTGGAGAATTTTCTCGATTCCCATCAACAATTACCCATTCAAATTGATTATCAATAGCGGCTGCCACTGCTAATAAAGAATTTGGTAAACGATATTTGTAGTTAGCACTACGTGGGTTAAACAATAAAACTTTTTGTTTCAACTTCATACTTTACAAACCTATGAAAAAAAATAGACAAAGGCTTTTACTGATAAAAATTTAAAGAGTTTGTTATATTTGTGATGTTTAAATTATTATGAATACAGATAAAACAGAAAGTATTGAAATTTCAGATAATGCACCTGAGCAAAAGTTTATTGAAATTGAAAAGGTAATTGCTGAGAAAAACCCACGTTTGCTTAAATCACTTCCTGGTTTTGTAATTTCTTACATTAAAAAAGTTATACATCAAGACCAAATAAATGCGTTTTTAGCTGTGCATGGTAATAAATATAATTTTGATTTTATAGAAAAAGTTCTTATAGAATTTGGCGTTGAAATAGAAACCATTGGGATTGAAAATGTGCCAAAAAGTGGTGGAATTGTGATAGCATCAAATCACCCGCTTGGAGGATTAGATGCTTTAGCTATGATGCATAAATTAAGTAGTATAAGACGCGATATGCGATTTATTGTAAATGACATTTTGCTTTCTTTTAAAAATTTAAAAGAACTATTTATACCAGTAAATAAGCATGGCAAAAGCGGAATTGAGAGTGTAAAAATGATAAATGCTCAATTTGCCTCTGATGAATTAACCTTAGTTTTTCCTGCAGGGTTAGTTTCAAGAAAACAAGACGGTGGCATTATTAAAGATTTAGAATGGAAAAAAAGTTTTATCAGTAAGGCAAAACAATACCAAAGAGATATTATCCCAGTATATGTAGAAGGCTGTAACAGCAAATTTTTTTATAATTTATCAAGATGGCGCATGCGTTTGGGGATTAAAGCCAATATAGAAATGTTTTATTTGATGGATGAAATGTATAAGCAACAAGGCAAAAAGATTACTATATACTTTGGAAAGCCTATTAAATACAGTACTTTTGATAAGAGTAAAACCGATGAACAATGGGCCAATGAAATAAAAGAAATGGTTTATAAATTAGCCAAACAAAATTTTTAGCTTTCATTTTTGAAATATATTAACAATGCATCAAATCATAAGCCCAATAGATAAGTCACTACTAAAAAAGGAACTTACATTAGAACGTTTTGTAAGAAATACGAATAATGGAAATAATAAAATTTACATTATTACCCATCATAACTCACCTAATTTAATGCTTGAAATTGGACGTTTACGAGAACTTACTTTTAGAGCAGCTGGCGGAGGTACGGGAAAGGATTGTGATATTGATCATTTTGATACTGACCCAGTTTGTTACAAGCAACTCATCGTTTGGAATGAAGAGGAAGAAGAAATAGTTGGAGGTTATAGATTTATTAGATGTGGCGATGTTATTGATTATAATAAGCAAGAAGCTAAACTTGCAACTTCAGGGATGTTTAATTTTAGTAACTTGTTTTTATCTAAATATATGCCTTACACTATTGAACTTGGGCGATCCTTTGTACAGCCCAAATTTCAACCAGGAGTAGATGCAAGAAAAGGTCTTTTCGCATTAGATAATATTTGGGATGGATTGGGAAGTATTGTAGTTGATAATCCCGATATAAAGTATTTCTTTGGAAAAGTTACTATGTATCTTCATTTTAACAAGGAAGCAAGAGATATGATTTTATATTTTTTGAAGACATTCTTTCCTGATAACGAAAAATTAATGACGCCTTTTAATCCATTGCCATTATATACTTCGAACGACAATTTAGAAGCACTTTTTAAAGGTCTTGATTATAAGGAAGCATTTAAAATATTAAATACCAATGTGAGAGCATTGGGTGAAAATATTCCACCACTCGTTAATATTTACATGAATCTTTCTCCAAGTATGAGAACCTTTGGTACCGCCTTAAATAAAAGTTTTGGTGAAGTTGAAGAAACTGGAATTATGATTACTATAGACGACATATATCAAGCAAAAAAAGAGAGACACATTAGCACTTATCAAAAAAAGTAAAATGCAAATAAAAAACGCACAATTTTTAGCTAGTAATACCAATTATCAATTGTGCCCAAAAGCTGATAAGGCAGAGTACGCCTTTATAGGAAGGAGTAATGTTGGAAAGTCTTCATTGATTAATATGTTAGTTAACCATGATGGATTAGCAAAAACTTCTTCTAAGCCCGGTAAAACGCAACTGATTAATCACTTTTTGATCAATGATAAACATAATCCTTGGTATTTGGTCGATTTGCCTGGTTATGGATATGCCAAAACTTCAAAAAATAATGCTGAAAAGTGGAATAAGTTTACCATTGATTATTTGAAAAAGAGAAGCAACTTACTCTGCGTTTTTGTACTCATTGATGCTAGACTTGAACCCCAAAAAATTGACCTGGAGTTTATGGAATGGATGGCTATTAATCAATTGTCATTTTGTATAGTTTTTACCAAATCTGATAAGTTAAACAAAGTTGTTTTAGCTAAGAATATAGCGCATTATAAAAAGGAATTATTGCACAGTTGGGAGGAGTTACCTCAAATTTTTATAAGTTCATCCGAACTAAAACAAGGGAAAGAAGATATACTTCAGTTTATTGAAGAAACAAATAAGTTAATGGCATAATTAATCAGAAGATTCAATTAAATATGTTTTTCTATATGCAAAAATTTAGAAAAAGAATATCTGACCATTTATCTGCCAGCGTTGCTTTAGCCTTTACCGTTTTTATATTAATTGTGATATTAATTAACTCATTAAAAATTTCTATGAGTGATTTTGAAACTTATTATTACAGTTCAATAATGAGCTTTGATAAAAGTTTTAAACTATTGGTTTTTCAGCCAGTAGAGCTATGTAATTACGTTAAAAACGTGCTTAAAATAGATGACTTTTATGCCGGGTTTACACACCCGCCAAATATTTGTTTTTATTATTATCCATTTACATTAATGGATGTATTCAACGCAAAATTATTGAATAATTTGATCAGTATTTTGTTGTTTATTTTTTCCTTAAAAAGACTTGTGTTATTTTACAAAATAGAAGCAAAGTATCTCATTTTATTACCTATTGTTTTTTATTTTCCTTTTAGAAGTAATATTTATTTTGGACAGTTTTATTTTATATTGTTTTTTCTTTTAAGCGAAAGCTTGTTGGCCCTTGAAAATAAAAAATATACCCTTTCTTCTCTTTTTCTTTCATTGGCCATAATAAGCAAAGTTTTTCCGATTTTTTTAATCATATTTTTGATGATTGCACATCCAATTAAACTGGCTGTTAGGGTAATTTCTTTTTGCTTATTTTTTTTATTGATTTCTATAGCAATACAAGGTACTTCAATTTGGAAATTGTATTTATTAGACGTATTTCCTAGAACAAACTTTGGTGAAATTCATGCTAGTTTTTCCTATTATTTTCAGACATTTTTTTTATTTTTTAAAATGATGTTTGTTTATGATGAACTTAGAAATCCTTTAGCTATATATGATAGCTATGCCATGTTTTTAATAAGTGTTATAATTGTGAAAAGTGCAATTTTAGTTTTAGCAGTAAACGCAACATTAAGAAACAAAAGTCACAACTTATACAATTATGGTTTATGGCTACTGTGCTCGCTTTTGCTTTTGCCTAACTGCAATACCTATACTATGATTTTTATAATTTTTGCCTTGTTTTTTTATCTAAATAAATATCAGCATCACTTTATTTTAGTGGCTTTTGTTTTTATTATAGTATTCTATATCAGCTGGGTTCCTGCATATAAAATGATGCACATGAATTATTTATTACGGTATAGCAAGTTAATTTTTATGATGTTGCTTTTTGTGGTTCTTATTAAAACTGAAGGGGTACAGTGGAGTAATAAATTATCTTTACTGACAATAGGTTTTGTAATATTAACTACTTTTAATTTGTTCTTTAAAGAAAGATATAGCCCAAGTAAATATGTAATTGTGGAAAATAAACCTGAATTAATTTCCAGACTGTACTTGAAAAACGACTTCTTATATTACGCATATTGGAGTCATGATGGCGAAATACATTGTGCTACAGAAATTCAAGACACACTTAAACACTCTAGCATAGTTAAATTACTAAACAATCAACTTTATTTTAATGGTAAAAAAATAACATATACCAAGGATCTCAAATTATCTCCTGTGCTTGTAAATAATGAGATTTACTACTTATCAGATTTTAATCAAGGTTATGGTTTTTACACCATAAGAAAGTTAGAGGGTATAGGTCATTAAAACTTAAGTAAGCAATTTTATGTTTGAATTACACCAACATTATAACGTTTTTTAATGGGCGATTGATTAGCCGCTTGAATACCCATACTTATTATCTTTCTTGTATCTAAAGGATTAATTATGGCATCTAACCACAAACGTGCAGCAGCATAATATGGGCTGGTTTGCTTGTCGTATTTATCTTTAATACGATTATACAATTCAGCTTCGTTTTCAGGAGTAATTATCTCGCCTTTTGATTTTAAACTAGCTACCTCAATTTGCACTAAAACTTTTGCAGCTTGGGCACCACCCATTACTGCCACTTGAGCACTTGGCCAACCTACAATTAGCCTAGGATCATATGCTTTGCCACACATAGCATAATTACCTGCTCCATAACTATTTCCTACAATAATGGTAAATTTAGGAACCACAGAATTACTCATGGCATTCACTAATTTTGCTCCATCTTTAATTATACCTCCGTGTTCGCTACGTGAGCCCACCATAAAGCCAGTAACATCTTGCAAAAACACTAATGGAATTTTTCTTTGATTGCAGTTCATGATGAATCGTGCTGCTTTGTCGGCACTATCTGAGTATATAACCCCACCAAATTGCATTTCTCCTTTTTTGCTTTTAACTACTTTGCGTTGATTGGCCACGATTCCAACAGCCCAGCCATCAATTCTTGCTAAGCCGCAAATAATAGACTGACCGTAGGCACTTTTGTATTCTTCAAATTCAGAATTGTCAATCAATCGATAAATAATTTCGTGCATATCGTATTGTTTGTCGCGCGAGTCGGGTAATATGCCAAAAATTTCTTTAACATCCTTAGCTGGAGCAACTGATTTTACTCTATCAAAACCTGCATCAGCAGGCTTTCCTAGCTTATCCATGATGTTTCTTATACGAGTTAAACAGTCGGCATCATCCTTACATTTATTATCAGTTACACCGCTAATTTCGCACTGTGTAGTTGCTCCTCCCAAAGTTTCATTATCAATACTTTCACCAATAGCAGCTTTTACTAAATAGGAACCAGCTAAAAATATACTTCCAGTTTTATCAACAATCATAGCTTCATCGCTCATGATTGGTAAATAGGCACCTCCAGCAACGCAACTGCCCATAATGGCGGCAATTTGTATGATACCCATGCTACTCATTATTGCATTATTTCTAAAAATTCGGCCAAAATGCTCCTTATCAGGAAAAATTTCATCCTGCATGGGTAGATAAACTCCAGCACTATCAACTAAGTAAATGATAGGAATTTTATTTTCCATGGCAATTTCTTGGGCTCTTAAATTCTTTTTGCCAGTTATTGGAAACCAAGCACCCGCTTTAACTGTGGCATCATTAGCCACAATTAAACATAACCTTTTACTTACATATCCCATCACAATTACAACTCCGCCACTTGGGCAACCACCATGCTCTTCGTACATGTCTTCGCCAACAAATGCACCAATTTCAATTGTTTCAGAGTCTTTATCAATTAAAAATGCTATACGTTCACGAGCTGTCATTTTTCCTTCGGCATGCAGTTTTTCAATACGTTTGGCACCACCACCTTGATATATTTTTACTAATTTTCTCTCCATGTTTGAGACAAGGAGTCTATTAGCATCTTCATTACGGTTAAATTCTATATTCATAATTGGTTTATATGATGTGCAATTTTAGTAAATTTAAAGGGAATAAGAAATGTCACTATAAAAAATACTATATTATTAAGAAAATACTTTTTGGCGGCATCGCTTGTGTTAAAAAAATGTTTTATGGCACCTAATTCAATAGTTTTACTCAAATATGTTTTCAAAGCATAATAAATATACATATTATCCTCCAACCATTTTCTTTATTTCATTTAGTTTCATCAAAGCTTCAACAGGTGTTAAAGTATTTATATCTGTCTTTAATAATTCATCTTTGATATTGCTTAAAACGGGATCATCTAACTGAAAAAAACTTAGTTGGTAATCTTGAGCAGGCAAACTCATTTTCTTTTGTTTGCCACTTGTATCTTGTTGTTTATGTAAACTTTCTAAATGTGCCAATATTTGATTTGCTCTGTCCAACACCAACTTAGGCATACCAGCCATACGTGCTACATGAATGCCAAAACTATGCTCACTTCCACCTGGTGTAAGTTTACGAAGGAAAAGCACTTTTTTTTCTAATTCCTTTACAGAAACATTAAAATTTTTGATGCGTTTAAAGCGATCGGCCATTTCATTGAGCTCGTGATAATGCGTAGCAAATAATGTTTTTGCCTTAAATTGCTTATGCTCATGAATGAATTCAGCAATGCTCCATGCAATGGAAATACCATCGTAGGTGCTGGTGCCTCGTCCAATTTCATCCAATAGAATTAAACTTCTACTGGATAAATTATTTAAAATGCTTGCTGTTTCATTCATCTCAACCATAAAAGTTGACTCACCAGAATTAATGTTGTCAGAAGCCCCCACACGTGTAAAAACCTTGTCAATCAAACCAATTTGAGCATGTTTTGCTGGCACATAACTGCCTATCTGAGCCATGATTACAATTAATGCAGTTTGTCGTAATACGGCAGATTTACCTGACATATTTGGACCTGTAATTACAATTATTTGTTGGGTTTGATCATCTAAATAAATATCGTTACTTATATATGGTTCGCCTGGAGGCAACAATTTTTCAATTACAGGATGTCTGCCTTCAGAAATATTAAGCACCAAATCACTACTCACTTCAGGTTTCACATAATTATTTTGAATAGCGCATTGTGCAAAACTCAGCAAACAATCAATTCGAGCCACTAAGGAAGCATTTAATTGCACTGGTTGTATGTAATCCATCAAACTAATTACAATATCATTGTAAAGTTGGTTTTCAAGTGCTAAAATTTTTTCTTCTGCGCCTAAAATTTTTTCTTCATATTCTTTTAATTCTGGTGTAATGTAGCGTTCTGCATTAGTCAATGTTTGTTTCCTAATCCAATCACTTGGCACTTTGTTTTTGTGTGTATTTGTAACTTCTAAATAGTATCCAAATACATTGTTAAAAGAAATTTTTAGTGAAGGAATGCCAGTTTTTTCAGCTTCTTTCAGCTGCATTTGTATCAAATAGTCTTTTCCTTTGAAGGCTAAATTTCGGAGTTCATCTAAAGTACTATTAACACCTGAAGAAATTACATCTCCTTTATTCACTAATGCTGGAGGATTGGGGTTAATTTCCTTTTCAAGACGTTCAGCTATAAGAAGACATGGATTGAGTTGTTCACCTATTTTTTTTAGATGAGTATTTGTGCTTTGTAAACAAATTTCTTTTAAATTTTTTATTTCAAAGAGGGCGTTTTTTAATTGCACTAATTCTCTTGGAGAAACACGGTTAACGGCTACTTTAGCAATTAATCTTTCTAAATCACCCATGCTTTTTATCTGCCCTTGCATACTTTCAGCCATGTTTGATTGCTGAATGAATAGTTCAACCAAATCGAGGCGTTCGTGAATAGGCAATAAATCCTTTAAAGGCATTCCTACCCATCTTTTTAACATTCGTGACCCCATTGCCGAAACAGTGTTGTCAATTATATCTATTAAGGACTTTCCCTTTTGGTTTTCACCATTGCCCGAAGGTTGGAATAATTCTAAATTTCGAATTGTAAATCTGTCTAACCAAACAAATCTTTCCTCATCAATGCGCGATAAATGATTGATATGTTGAACTTTGTCGTGTTGAGTTTCTGCTAAATAGTGCAAAGCAGCTCCAGCTGCAATAATTCCTAGAGGCAATTGCTCAACACCGAAGCCTTTAAGGGAGGAGGTTCCAAAATGTTTTAATAAAATATCATTCGCATAATCTTGTGTAAATACCCATTCATCCAATGGAAAAGAGTAAAATCGTGTACCAAAATGTGCAGTAAAATCTTTACGGATACTTTTTTGGAACAGTACTTCACTTGGTTTTAAATTTTGCAATAATTTATCAGCATAATCCCATGTGCCTTCAGCCACAAAAAACTCACCAGTTGAAATATCTAAAAATGATAAACCAGCCTTATTGGCTTCTAAATAAACTGCTGCTAAAAAGTTGTTAGATTGATTGTCTAATACCTTGTCATTGTAAGATACACCTGGTGTTACCAATTCTGTGACACCTCTTTTAACAATGGTTTTGGCAAGTTTTGGATCTTCCAACTGATCACAAATGGCCACACGATGACCAGCTCTTACTAATTTGGGCAAATAAGAATCAAGTGAATGATGTGGAAAACCAGCCAGTTCAATATAAGCCGCTGCACCATTAGCTCTTTTGGTAAGTACAATACCTAAAATACCGGCTGCTTTCACAGCATCTTCACCAAATGTTTCATAAAAATCGCCCACACGAAACAATAACAAAGCATCAGGATATTTGGCCTTAATAGTGTTGTATTGCTTCATGAGTGGGGTTTCTACCACACCATTTACGCTTTTGGTTTCTTTATTTGCTTTAGCCGCCATAACTGGTCAAAGTTAAAACTTAGACGCTAATTTTTTTAACTTGTTGAAAAGAAGTTTGGAAATCGTAAAGGTAATTCATGATTTTAAAATCAATGGCATGAAAAGATTGTTTTAAAGTTACTTTCAAATTTTGAAATATTTAATTTCAGCTTTGTTAATTATTAAGCATAAAGCAAATAGCTATTCAAGTGTGAGTGATTGTAGCTATCCCGATACATCGGGCGCGGGAAAATACGACCTATACTAAAGGCAGCGGTAACGCCCAAATAAAACTATAATGACATTGATGTAAAATTTCTTTTTACCTCCTCAAACTCCTGCATCATTTCTGCAACAATTTGTGCAGCCGGCACTATATTTTTTATTAAACTACTTACCTGTCCAATTTCCAATTCGCCTTCAATGGTATCCCCCTCAAACATGCCTTTTTTGGCTCTGCCATGGCCTAATAATTCGTTGAGTTGTTCTTTGTTAGCTCCCGCTTGATAGGCAGCTTCAACCTTTGCGTAAAATTCATTTTTAATTAAACGCACAGGGGTAAGTTCTTTTAATGTTAGCAGTGTATCTCCTTCAGAGGTATTAATAATTCTATCTTTAAAATTTTGATGAGCCGAAGATTCATGGGTTGCAGCAAATCGACTACCTACTTGCACGCCATCAGCACCTAAGCAAAACATGGCCGCCATAGCACTTCCTGTGGCAATACCACCTGCAGCAATCAAAGGAATATCAATAGCTTTTCGAACCAAAGGAATTAAGCACAAAGTTGTAGTTTCTTCTCTACCATTGTGTCCGCCAGCTTCAAAGCCTTCGGCAACAATAGCATCAACACCAGCTTCGGCACTTTTTAAGGCAAATTTTACATTGCTTACTACATGTACTACCTTAATACCTTCAGCTTTTAAAATGCTAGTCCATGTTTTGGGATTACCAGCACTGCTGAACACGATGGGAACCTTTTCTTCAATAATTGTTTTAATATGTTCTTCAATATTGGGATACAACAAAGGCACGTTCACACCAAAAGGTTTGATAGTGGCTTTTTTGCATTTTTGTATATGCATTTTCAAGACATCGGGATACATACTACCACTGCCAATTAATCCTAACCCTCCGGCATTACTTACTGAGGAAGCCAATTCCCAACCACTACACCAAATCATACCAGCTTGAATGATAGGATATTTTATTTGAAATAATTGATTGATACGATTCATAAACTAATAATTATGTGCCACTGCTTAGCGCGAATAATTTGGTGCTTCACGAGTAATGATTACATCATGTGGATGGTTTTCGCGCACACCTGCAGAAGTTATTCTGATGAATTTTGCTTTTTGTAAATCTTCAATATTTTTAGCACCACAATAACCCATTCCGGCTCTTAATCCGCCTACCATTTGGTAAACTACTTCAGCTAATGTACCTTTATATGGAACCCTGCCTGAAATACCTTCGGGCACTAATTTCTTAATATCATCTTCAGCATCTTGGAAATAGCGGTCCTTAGAGCCACTTTGCATAGCTTCAATTGAACCCATTCCACGATAGGATTTAAATTTTCTACCTTCAAAAATAATGGTTTCGCCAGGAGATTCGGCCACACCTGCAAATAAGGACCCCACCATAACACATCCAGCACCAGCAGCAATTGCTTTTACTATATCTCCAGTAAATCGTATTCCTCCATCAGCAATTATAGGAACTCCTGTATTTTTAACCGCATTAGCACATTCGTAAATGGCTGATAATTGCGGAACACCTACACCTGCTATGATGCGAGTAGTACAAATGGATCCAGGTCCAATTCCCACTTTAACAGCATCAGCACCAGCTTTTACTAAAGCTTTAGCTGCATCTGCAGTAGCTACATTTCCAACTATGATATCAATACCTGGAAAGGCCTTCTTCATTCGCTTTAAAGTGTCAATAACACCTTTTGAGTGACCATGTGCAGTATCAATAATAACTGCATCAACGCCAGCTTTGGCTAGGGCCTCAATTCTTAGTTCTACATCGGCTGTAACACCAACTGCTGCGGCTACACGCAAACGACCTAAGTTGTCTTTGCAGGCATTTGGTCTGATGCGCGATTTAATAATATCTTTGTAAGTAATTAAGCCAATAAGTTTGTTGTTTTTATCAACTACGGGCAGTTTTTCAATTTTATATTGTTGTAAAATATCTTCCGCAGTTTTTAAATCGCGACCATTTTTGGTGGTCACTATTTTTTTTGTCATTACCTCTTTAATTGGGCGTTTCATGTTTTTTTCGAAGCGCAAATCACGATTGGTTACTATCCCTAGTAATTTCATG
This sequence comes from Bacteroidia bacterium, assembly GCA_035439485.1. Lineage (GTDB taxonomy): Bacteria > Bacteroidota > Bacteroidia > UBA4408 > UBA4408 > CAIKXD01. Next base: position 27,085 of record DAORKI010000003.1, on the reverse strand, counting down.
TCATCTCCAACCACAGGGATACCTCCAATTTTATTTTCTTTCATAATGTGTAAGGCATGACTCACCTTATCGTTCACACTCATGGTTACAGGGTCTTGAATCATACCACTTTCAGAGCGTTTTACCTTCTTTACTTGTTCTGCCTGTGCTTCAATACTCATATTCTTATGCAATACCCCAATACCACCTTCTTGAGCAATAGCAATAGCCAATTCATGTTCGGTAACCGTATCCATAGCTGCCGACACAATGGGACTTTTTAATGAAATATTTCTAGAAAATTTGCCTATAATATCGGTTTCACGCGGCAATACTTCACTGTAAGCAGGCACAAGAAGAACATCATCAAAAGTAAATCCTTCTCCCAAAAATTTTTGTTGAACACTCATGTTGTTGAATTTTTGGGATGCAAAGGTAACAAATTTAGCGGGTTTTAAATTTATTTTTGAAACAAGATAAAAATCATGAAATTAGCTTAGCAAATTAAGCATTTTCAGCTTAAATTTGTAAATTATATGTCGGTTTTCAGAATTAAGTATTTCACGAAGCTCTATCTTGCCTTAGGTTTAATCCTTGCTATGGTTAGTATTGGCATTGTTGGATTTATAACAATTGAACAATACTCATTTCTTGAAGCCTTTTATATGACCATTATAACTATTGCCACCGTTGGCTTTCAAGAAGTTCGACCATTATCTGATGCTGGCAAGGTTTTTACAGCATTTTTAATTATCACTAGTTTTGGAACATTTGCTTATGCTATTAGTGCCATAACCAAGTATGTAGTAGAAGGCGAATTTAATTATTATTATAAATTTTTTAAAGTGAACAACACCATTCAAAAACTCAGCAATCATGTGGTTATATGCGGCTATGGCCGTAATGGAAAGCAAGCTGCCACTGTTTTACAAAGCAACAATCAAAACTTTGTAATTATTGAAAAAAATGAAACTCTTGTAGAGCAAGTCAGAGAGCACGGTTTTTTATGTGTTCAGGGCGATTGCACCCAAGACGAAATGCTTTATAAAACGGGTATAGCCAATGCAAGAGCCCTTATAACTACCTTGCCAATTGATGCCGATAATTTATTTGTAGTGTTAACTGCTAGAAGTATTAATCCAAATTTAACTATTATTAGCCGCGCTTCGGACGATAACAGTGATAAAAAATTAAAAATTGCAGGTGCCAACAACGTTATAATGCCTGATAGGATAGGAGGTGCCCATATGGCGTCATTGGTAATAAAACCTGATGTTATTGAATTTTTAGACCACATTACAGGTCAAGGTGGACCAAACATTAATTTAGAGGAAATTGTGTTTAGTGAATTACCTGAACAACTAAGAAATCATACTATAAAAGACTTAGAAGTAAGAAACAAATCGGGAGCAAATATTATTGGGTTTAAAACAGCACATGGAGAATACGTGATAAATCCATCTGCAGATACCAAAATAATACCTGGTGCAAAGTTGTTTGTATTAGGAACGCCCGAACAAGTAAGTAAATTAAGAGAAATATTCCAATAATTAGAATCTAAAGCATAATCCAATATCGCTAACCAAGGCACGCATATCAAAGTCAAATTGCGAACTTTTAAAGGTTGAAGTTGTTTTTGATATATAGTCATTCTCCTTACGTGTGGTATTGCTGATAAGAAAAGATGGAGCAGTTTGTGCGAATAAGTATATTCTTTTATTTAAATGCAATTGCAATCCAGCATTTATTTGAAATCCACCACCTATAGTGGTTTTATTAACTAATTTAGTTTGAGTAAATTCAGAAATTGGCTTTACACTATATGGGTTGTTTTCAATAATGTTTGTACTATCTGTTTCCATCCACTGATTTCCAACAGTATTATTGGTTTCGCCATAAGCAAATTGAAACTCAATTCCGTAATAGGCAACAATTACAGGGCACTGACTTAAATTTTTTCTTTTTTCGATACCAAACCCAGCAATAATTTTATTTGCGGATTCTCTGTTATATTGAATATTTCTGAGCAAACCATTTACTTCCAAAGTTAGTTCATTTCTGTTGCTGTATTTATTATTGTAACCTTGGTAATATAATCCTGAAGTTAAAAAAACATGAGGCTTTTTAAAATTTCGCTTATACGAAATCCCTATTCGTTGCCCATAAGGTTCTGCACCTAAAAGTACTATCCCAATTGGGTTTGCTATTAACCCGATTTCGTTTTTATGAAAATTTGGAGTTGACAGTGAATCTTTGCTTTGCCCATAAGTATGGTTAACAAATAGTATAGCACTGAATAAAATAATTGCTTTTTTCATTTTTTGAAATTTTATCCAATAACGAGAGAATTAACTTTTTCTTGAAAAAGAAAATGTTAAAATTCCGACATTTAATTTACTCAACTCTTCAATTTATAAATTTCTTTCAAATTTCTACCTAAGCCATCATAATCTAAACCATAACCTACTAAAAAATCATTGGCCACTCTTATACCAACATAATTTACTGGAATACTTTTCTGATAGGCAGCTGGTTTAAATAAAAGTGTTGCAATAGCTATGCTAGCGGGTTGTTTGGTTTGTAGGTCAACAATTATTTTTTCTAAGGTTATGCCAGTATCAACTATATCTTCAATCACTATTATGTGTCTGTTACTGATGTCTTCATTAAGGCCTATTAACTCATTTATTTTTCCGGTAGTAGCAGTGCCTTGATAGGATGACATTTTCAAAAATGAAATTTCGGCCTTCCCTTCAATCAGCCTGAATAAATCGGCCGCAAATAAAAAAGAACCATTTAAAATGCCTAAAAAAAGCGGGTTTTTACCAACATATGCCTCATTAATTTGCTTGGCCAAATTAGCTATCGCTTGTTGTATCGCACTTTCAGCAATAAACAATTCAAAAGTTTTATCATGTAAGCTAACTGTTTGCATAAAATTGCTTTTTCCTATTTGATAATAATGATTTCTGCGTCAAAAATAAAGATATATTGCTAATAAACTATTTATAGTTTATTCAATTCGCTTTTTGCTTGTTCTGCAATATCTAAATATTTAGAAATTACTGCTTTTTGCAAAGCTGCTTTTGCTTCGTTTGTTTGTTTATTTTTTAAATATAATTCAGCTAATTTCAAATAGGCACTATCAGACTGTTTCCCGCATTTTAACTTCGATAATTGAGTATAATCATTTATAGCAAGGTTATTTTGATTGGTGAATTCATAGCATTGCGCACGCCCAACCATAGCCTCACAATTTTTAGGATTTCTTTTTAAGTAAAGATTATAATTAACAATGGCTTCATTATATTTTTTGTTGTTCAACAATTGCTTGGTTTCTATTAATAAGTCAACATCATCTGAACTCATATCTTTTAGAGCTGCTGTTTCTTCGTGCTCATTAATAGCTTCTTGTTTTGCTACAGACGGTTTTTCAGCTGCTTTAGATGTAGCCTTGAATTTATTTGTTGTGGCTCTTTCTAATTTTTTCTTATCACTCACATTTTTACTGATTTCAACCGTATTTAGGGTAGTGGCATCAAAATTAAAATTTGTTACAGTGTTATTGGGTGATATTGCTTGTGTGTTTCCACTAGTGCTTGGTGAAAAGGAATATGATTGAATTGGTTCAGTTACGTTTAATGTAACTACTGAACCTGAAGTTACAGTTTCTGCTGTATTCTTTTCAGTCACTACCAACACTGGTTCTGCGGCTACATTTTCTTTACTTTTTGGTGCTTCATCCATTGGCACTTCTGTTATCATATCATTGTTCGAAACTGCCAAATCTTCCATTACTGCGGGCTTTTTAGATATACTTTTTACAAGCATTGGGAGCTCAGCAGGAATTGATTTTGTGTCTGCCTTTTGGGGCGGTTCTTCATTCATTTGCTTCTGCTCAATAGTGTCGATTTGGTGCTTGCTCTCAGTTTGGTGTGGTGTTGGTAAATCAGCTACTTTTGTTTCCTCTAAACTGTTAAAATAAAACTGATATAAAATCCCTGTTAGGCCAAGGAGTAAAATAGCAGCGGCAGCGTAATACCATTTAAGTGTGGATGTTGCAGTTTTTCTATTGCTGTGAATTGCAACTGCTTCATCGATTTTAATTTCAATTGATTTTATATTTGATGAGATTTTAGTAGCATCCATCTTTTGATAGCCTTCTACCATATCATTGCACATTTCACAATCTGCCAAATGAAGCTCAACTAATCGTTTATCAGTATTATTGATGGTGCCTTTTACATAACTCAATAGCAAAGCATCCGAAGGACATTCGGTGGGTTTAAAAAAATCACTATTTGTATATTTATGCTCCATATACACTTTGCATTTTAAGTTTCAAATTTCGTTTACCATTTTGAATAAAGCTTTTTACATTATTTAAAGAATAACCTGTAATTTCAACCACTTCAGCATAACTTTTTTGTTGCAAATAAAACAATTCAATGCATTTTTTTTGCTCTTCATTCAGCGTTTCAATGGCCATTTCCAAGTTTGTCAAGTTAATTTCTTTCTGTTTTACTTCTTCTTGATGCAAAACTTGTTCTTTTTCCACAACACTAAAAATATTTTTTCCTTCTTCCTCTCTCACAATGGTTAAATTCTTCTCTTTACGCAGTTTCATCAAACAAAAATTTTTCACCACACTGTATAACCAACTTTTAAAGTTATCAATTTTATGATGATTAACCTGCTGAAGCAATTGTTCAAAAACTTGCATCACAGCATCTTTTGCCTCATCTTCAGGTTGCAAATACTTATGAGCTACTCCAAGTGCCATCGTAACGTATCTTTTATATAATAAACCAATAATCACAACATCACCATTCAGTTTATACAACTGGAGTAACTCTAAATCTGTAAGATGAAGGTATTTCTCTTCTGGTAAAGGCACAATAATGAATAAGCCTCAAAGTTAACAAGAAAATATTGTGGTCAAAAAATGACTACTCAAAAAAATAAATTTTAATCAGTTTATGGAATTTTAAATTTATCAGCATCAAGGAGGAATAACAATTAATTCAACAATTATGAAAACCTATTCTTTTATTCTCAACTCTATGTTAGCCTTAGTTATATCAGTTAATTTAAAAGCAGCTAATACATTTAAAGCAAAAGTTGAAAAAGCAACCGTTTACCTCAATGGGGCACAATTATTTTCAAGTCATGATGTGGTATTGACCCAAGGTGTAAATGAAATAATTTTTGAAGGTGTATCTCCTGTTTTACAAGCCCCTTCGTTACAAGCTTCTGGCAAAGGTAATTTTACAATTATGGAAGTGAAATTTGACGCCATTTATCCTGAAGCAGTGACAACAATCAAACCCTCAACTAAAAAATTAAAATCCTTACAATTGGTAGGAGATTCAATAACTGAAGTGCAACTGCAATTAGATGAAATTACCGATAAAATGGCAGCATTGCAAACTGAAAAAAATATCTTATTAAATAATCGTCTAATAAAAGGAGAAACCAAGCGCGATACACTTAATTTATTTAAAGATGCTATGGATTATTTAAGAACTAGATTAAATAATTTAAATGCTGAAACTTATAAACTAAGACGAGAACAAAACATCAGAAAACAGTTGTTGGCAGACCTACAGGAACGTCAAAGTATCCTGAGCGATGTCATCAATCAGGTTGAAAATTCAGGTGCTCCTGCCCCACAAGCCAATCACAGAGTTATTGTTAGTGTACTGGCTGAACAAGCTACTGCAGGAAGTGTTAGTATAAATTACTTTGTTGCACAGGCTGGCTGGATTCCAGAATATGATTTAAGAGCCGATAATAACACCAATAAATTACAATTAACCCATAAGGCACGTATTACTCAAAATACCGGTGTTGATTGGAATAATGCATTTTTAACACTTGCTACCGGAACTCCTATGCAAAGCACAATAAAGCCTGATTTAACGCCTGCTTATTTGAATTTTTACAATGCTTATCAAAAACAAGAAAAAATGAAACAAATTGATATGTTAGCACCTAAAGCGCTTTCATTAAATGAAGTTACTACATCAGGTAAAATACCTAGTAGCTTTGATTCAGATGAAGCTAAAGATGCTACATATACTTATGATTGGACTACTGTTACAGAAAACATTTTAAACACTGAATATGATGTAAAATTAAAATACAATATTCCTTCTGATGGTAAACAACATCTAGTAGCCATTCAAACAAAAGATTTAAAAACTAATTACAACCTATCTTCCGTACCAAAAATGGATGCCAGTGCCTATTTACTTGCTAAAATTACCGGGTGGGAAGATTTAAATTTAATCCCTGGTAACAGTCGAATTTATTTTGATGGAACCTATATCGGTGAATCTTATATTGATCCTAATACCACTAACGATACATTAATACTAAGCATGGGAAAAGATAAGGGGATTGTAATCCAACGTAAAAAATTGAAGGATAAAACAAAGGAAAAGGTTTTATTAGAAGAAAAAACTATTTCTGTTACCTATGAATTATTGATAAAAAACACAAAAAGTGTGGCTACTGAATTGCATATTGATGACCAAATTCCATTAAGTTCAAATCCTGCTATTGTTGTTAAATTGATGGAAAGTGGAAAAGCCAAATATGACGTTGAAACTGGTAAATTGGAATGGGATATTAATCTTAAGCCAAAAGAAAGTAAGAAAATTTCATTTACCTATGAAGTTAAAATTCCAAAAGATAAGGCCATTGCTGGATTGTGATAATTAAAGAAAATATTTTTTGATGATTATTAAACCTTAATTTAGATTTGTAGTCATAAACTGGAAAACCAATATAAATTATTAGAATGAAAACATTTAAAATTATTTTCTCAGCCTTATTGATTAGCTCCTTATTCATACTTAGTTCATGTAAAAAAGATCGTGATGATTTAAACGATACTACTGTTGCCAGTGATAATGAGCAAAACGAAACTTTTTCAAACGATGTAATGAATATTGCTGATAATGCAGCCAAAACAGGAAGCGCAGGTTATAGAACCTCAGAAGAGCAAGAAGTATTTGATGTTTTGAGTACATGCGCCACAGTTACCCATGACACTATTTCAACTCCAAGGGTTTTAATTATAGATTTTGGAAGTAGTAATTGTTTATGTGCTGATGGACGAAACAGAAGAGGAAAAATTATTGTTACCTATACAGGACGCTATTTTGAAATTGGCGCTATAAAAACCATGAATTTCGATAACTTTTATAGGAATGATAATAAATTAGAAGGAACAAGAACTATTACTAATAATGGATTGGATGCACAAGGTAGAATGAATTGGACAATTAATGCCCAAAACATGAAAATCACCAAATCAAATGGAAAAGTTCATACTTGGAATAGTGTAAGAACTAGAACCATGTTAGCAGGAAATGACACAAAAACTTGGACCGATGATGTATATCAAATTACAGGTAGTGCTTCGGGTACCAATGCAAATGGAATAAATTACACAGCCAATATTACGAAACCTTTGCATCGTGCTATGAATTGTCGATGGATTGATAGCGGGACTATTGAAATTACCCCTGAAGGCAGAGCCGTGAGAACAGTAGATTTTGGAAATGGCAATTGTGATGATCAAGCTACTGTGAATGTGAGAAATAAAACCCGAAATATAACTTTGAACTAAAATTAGATTAAATAAGGTTGATTAATTATTGTTAAGCTGTCTGTTTGATTACAGACAGCTTTTTTTTATATTTGTGTAGTGAAAAAAAATACGAAAATTTTTTCCTTGATTTTATGTGTTTTTGTTTTCATGTTTGTTTCATGTAAAAAATCGAAACCAGAACCTGAAAACGAGGTCATATATACCGTTGTTGAAACTTCCAAGGAGGAGCCTGAATATACAGTTATTTATAAAACTGCCTCTGGCGATAAAACTGAAGGACCATTGAATCGTAATTCATGGTTATCAAAGAAATTAACTGATTTTGAAAGAGGGGACTATGTTTCGTTAAAAATTGAGAGCAATGGGGGCAAAGGAAGTTTTTTGTGTTCGGTTTATTTAAATGGAGTGCTTCTTAAAGAAGAAAAAATGGATTTGCCTTACCTTAAAAAGTTAGAGGCTTATTTGCCTCCATCTTATTAGTTTAATCTACTTGGCATTATGAGTTCAAACATAGGAATTTGAACATCAAAATAACTATTATTATCAATTCTTTTCATTTGATAAATGCCCTTCATATAACCAATATCTGACTTTATTGGGCAATATGAATCATATCGATACACCTCACCAGGTTTTATTATGGGTTGCACACCTATAACGCCATCACCTTTAACTTCACTTTGCACACCTATGGAGTCGAAAATTATCCACTTTCTGTGAAGTAATTGGCATGCAAAATTAGTATTGTTGTGAATTGCAATATGGTAGGTAAACACATAATTATTGCGTTCCACACTTGAATAAACTTCATTAAACTCAGGCTCTGCCTGAATTAAAATGCCTTGAGTAATTTTTGAAACAGTTGGCATAACAAAAATATTTTGAACAATTGTAAAAATTTTTTTTACAAAAACAAATTAGTGACTGTTAAAGTTATAAACCTGAATTGTTATAAAATTAAAATGGACGGATTTTAAGTGTATAATATGCATAAAAAAAAAGGGATACAAAATTTTGTATCCCTTTTTTTACAATCTTTAAAACTACTTTTGAACCACAACCTTGTGCACAGAAGAGTTTCCTTTAGAGTCAAATATCATTACATGATAAATTCCAGAAGCTAATTGTGTTGCATCAAAATCAATATTATTTGTTCCAGATTTTAACTGAGACATTTTGCTGTTGATTACATTCCCTTCTAAATCAACAAGTGTTGATACGATTTGCTCATTTTGACTTAAATTGATTTTTATATTAATTACATTTTGAGTTGGATTTGGATAAACATCAACATCTTTTAAAACGTTTGATACTGATTCAATTCCCGTAGTAAGCGACAAATTTGCAGCTTGGTAAACAACTTTATCATTTCCTTGTATCCAAGCAATCACATATAAATCAGAAAACTCTTCTACACTATGTTCCGTAGTATGATTAATTCTATTTGCTGATTGCCCATCTGTTGGTAATCTGTATTCACCATTAAAGGTATAAGTAAAAGTTGTAGAGTCCCAAACACCAGGTGATTGAGCCGGTAAATTAGTGCCAGTTTCATTTGGCAACATTTTTTTCATCACATGTTTGAATTCTGTTTCACCATTGGTTTTTACGTTTTGAGAAGTTACTCCTTCTAAAATAGCCACATATAATTTAGCACCAGTTGAATTAAACACAGGAGCGTATTTTACCTTTGCGCCTACCAATTTCCCATTTACTGAATACGTTCCATTTAATTTATACTGAGCTGGCTTAGATCTTGAATCGTCATATAAAGCAGTAGTAAAGGCACTTGCATTACTGTTCCATCCTCCATCAATCATCATTCGAGGAATTGATGTAATAGCATAATAACTTGTTCTTCTATTCACTGACTCTGTAGTTGCATATGGATCGCCAGTTGAAGGAAAATCTTGTTGATATTTTATACTTACAAATTCACTTGCAGGCTTAACATCTATAATGGAGTGATAGTTCGTGTTGCCTGGAGCGCATGGTCCACAAGTAGAACTGGTGAATATCTCAAATAAAGGAATGCGAGGCACAAGCTCGCTTAAAACGTTTATGGTTTGTGTATGAGAATCATCAAAAGTATTCGCATCAATATTTGAGCCGTTTAAATCAGTGGCATACATTTCCAAAGTATGGGTTCCAATAACTGCATTCCATGGAGTGTTGTGGGTAAAATTATAAGTTGAACCACTTGTTATATTAACACCTGAAATAGTTGCTGTAACTGGAGTTCCTCCATCAATTTTGTAATTAATATTAAACGAAGTAATAGTGGTCAATCCCAAATTTTTTATGGTTCCAGTAAAGTTAGTATTACCAGGGCTCAAATATGGACTAGAAGTTATGGCAGTTACTGACATGTCAAATGAAGGTTGTGCTCCAGGTATGAAAGTATAAAAGGAATTATCATCTTGTGCTGGGCTAGTACCAGATAAAAAAGCCAAAGCTGGTGAACCGGCCACACTGTATGCTGTAGATGCATCTATTTGAACACCTGCAGAAACTACACCTGCGGTAGTATACCCACCTGTTCGTTGATCAACTATATGAATTCTGTTGGTTGTTTCATCTAATACTATGCTCCAATAGGTAAAATTACTTCCATCTGAAACAGTCGTTCCATATCCGTATGATGTAAAAAATATCCAAAGTTGACGATTAGGTGAAGTACCGAATGTTTTTCTTACAACATTGTCGTTGGCACCAATTCCTCCAAGTCCAGAAATGCAAATAGAGTTATTTGGAATAAGTGCACTTGGTAGTGAAATTGCTGAAAAACCAGGAGCTGCTAAAGCAGTGCCAACATCAAAGGTAAGTATACCACTATTTGAAACTTTGAAATCGCTTACCGCTGTACCATTAAAGGAGAATGGAAAAGGAATAGTTTGAGTGGTAGACCAAACTGGACTGGAAGATGATGCTAAACAAGTAGTCCACGAGGCTGCTAATCCACTTCCGACTGGATATTCAGCATCTGTGTTAAGTCCGCCTGGATTAAAACCTGCATTGGGATTTGGAATTTGCCAATACTGCGCCTCTGATTGGATTACAAACAAAAGGACAAAGATAGAGAAGAGTAGAATTTTTTTCATATGATTGATTTTAATACAAATATACTGGTTGTCATTAATTATGCAAATAAATTATGTATATCCTATTATATGGAGGTTCGTTGGCAACAAATAATTCAGATAATTTTTAATACAAGAAATATTACAAAATGAAATAGATTAACAAATTTGATATGTGCAGATACAATATTGTTGTGATATACATATTGTTACAAATCATCAAATATTAAAAATGATATAAATGGTTATTTCACTATTGACAAAATTTAAATTTATGTGAATTTAACATTTTGCGACCACTAATAATGAGTATTCGAATAAAAAAAAGAATTCTTGATGTATTTTTTGTTCTAAAATAGTATATTTGTGTTTTATAAATATCAATCTATATATACATTAATATGAAAAAAATATTTTTACTTACGTTTATTGCATTAACCACTGCTTATAGTTCATTTGCCCAAGAAATTAAAATTTCTAAAGGAGGGCAAGACTATTCCAACGGCAGTATTGATGCTTGGTTTGACATAACTGACTACCAAGGAAACAGTGCCTATACATTTCATGGTTTTACGGTAAAAAATACTGGAACCTCGGCAAAAACTATTAGAATGATTAGACAACAACTTGATACTATACCTGGTACTTCTAATTATTTTTGCTGGGAAGCTTGTTATTCACCAGAAACAGATACATCATTGGGTAATATTATTTTAAATCCCAATGGAGAATTTTTAGACATGTATCTAGATTATGCCCCAAAAGGAAATTTAGGAGTTTCTACTGTAAGATACATTTTGCAGAATGTAGCTGATTTAAATGATACTTCTTCAATATTAGTTCGTTTTAATGCTACTCCAACTTCCATCAGTGAAATTAATGCGACTCCAAAATTAAATTCAATTTATCCTAATCCTGCTAATAATAACGTCACCGTTAATTTTGCTTTAAATCAAGGACAAGCTTCGTTAGAATTGAAAAATTTATTGGGTCAAGTTCAACGTATAATTCCTGTAGTTGCTGGTAGCAAAAGTACCAATTTAAATGTTGCTGATTTACCTAGTGGAATTTACTTTGTTACTTTAAAATCTAATGGAAATATCATAGATACAAAAAGATTGATGGTTAATTAATCATCAATCTTGCTTGAATTATTTATAGTTTAAGTATAATTGGTCCTTTTTGGACCTTATATTGATTTTGTATTATGTTATTTAAACAAGTTGCCGGAAATAATTCCATTAAGGAAGCGCTAGTCCAGCAGGTTAAACACAACCGTGTTAGTCATGCACAATTGTTTTTTGGACCTGAAGGATCAGGGTGCTTACCTATGGCAATTGCATTTTCACAATATATAAGTTGTTTAAATAAACAAACTCATGATTCTTGTGGCACATGTTCTTCATGTATTAAATTTGAAAAATTGGTACATCCCGATTTTCACATGGTTTTCCCTGTTAATACCAATAATCAAATAAAAAAGGAACCCAGCTGTGATGATTTTATATTTGAATGGAGAAAAGCAATACTTGATAACCCATATTTAAACTTATACGATTGGTTAAAAAGTTTGGGGATTGAAAACAAACAAGGAAATATAGGAACTCAAGAAGGAAGTAATATAATTAAAAAGCTGAACTTAACCACCTATGAGAGTGAATATAAAATAATGCTTATATGGATGCCCGAGTGCATGAATCATTTTACAGCAAATAAATTACTTAAAATTTTAGAAGAACCACCTGATAAAACTATTTTTTTACTTGTAGCTGAATCAAGAGAACAATTGATGACCACAATTCAATCAAGAACTCAAGCCTTAAGATTTAAGCCAGTTGAGGACGGTGAAATTCAACAGTTTTTAATAGAAGAGTTATCAGTAAATAGCGAAAAAGCTTTTCAAATTGCTGCTATAGCTGAAGGAAATTTAAATCTAGCTTTAAAGCTATCTCAAGAGGCGGAATTATTAAAAAAAGATATTGATGAATTTTTAGAGTGGATGCGAATTTGTTTTAAGATAAATATGCCCAAGTTATTGGTTTGGGTAGATAAAATGTCGGGTGCAGGACGCGAAAATCAAAAAAACTTTTTAGCACATGCTGTTCAATTAACCCGACAAACATTGATGTTAAATTTGAATTTGCCTCAATTGGTTAAGTTATCAGATAATGATAAGGAGCTGCTGAAAAAGTTTTCGCAGTTTGTAAATGCAGGTAACTGCGATGATTTATTGCAAGCCTTTGATAAGGCTTATTATGCCTTGGAAAGAAATGCCAATGGCAAAATGCTTTTCCTAAATTTATCTTTTAGGGTAAGCACATTACTAAACAGGAAAACAGTATTACAAAAGGTAGCTTAATGCTCCTCTTAATGCGTTTTTCTTAACATTATATATATGAGTTGTACAAGTTGTAGCACAAATAAAACCCCTGGAGGATGTAAAAGCAACGGTTCATGTGGAACTGGTGGCTGTGGGAAACTTAATGTATTTGATTGGTTAGCCAATATGGAAGCACCTGCTGGCGTTAAACCTTTCAATTTGGTTGAGGTTCGCTTTAAAAATGGAAGGAAAGATTTTTATAGTAATGAAACTGGAGGGGAATTATTTCAAGGTGATATTGTTGCCACAGAAGCCTCACCAGGTCATGACATTGGAGTAGTTTCATTATCAGGAGAATTAGTACGAATGCAGATGAAAAAGAAAAATATTTCATTTGATCATGCTGAAATTAAGAAAGTTTATCGTAAAGCAAAGCAAACTGATATTGATAAATGGCAAATGGCCAAAGATCTTGAAATTCCTACGATGTACAAGGCACGTACTTTGGCCTTGAAACTTAAACTTCAAATGAAAATTTCGGATGTAGAATATCAAGGCGATAAAACAAAAGCTATTTTTTATTATACAGCTGATGAGAGGGTTGATTTTAGGGAACTGATTAAAATCATGGCCGATGAGTTTAAAATTCGGATTGAAATGAAACAAATTGGCGCACGACAAGAGGCCAGTAGATTAGGTGGAATCGGATCATGCGGTCGTGAATTGTGCTGCTCCACTTGGCTTACCGATTTTAGAAGTGTTTCAACCAGTGCTGCAAGATATCAACAGCTTTCTTTAAATCCACTTAAACTTGCTGGGCAGTGCGGCAAATTAAAATGCTGTTTGAATTACGAATTAGATAGCTATTTGGATGCTTTAAAAGATATTCCTGATTCAAATACTAAACTCGAGACAGTTAAAGGAAGAGCATTTCACCAAAAAACAGATATTTTTAAACGTGTAATGTGGTTTTCCTACTTTGATGATCCTGGTAATTTTATTCCACTGAGTGTTGAAAGGGTGAACGAGATTATTGAACTTAACAAAAAAGGTGAAAAACCAGATGATATAAGCATTAAGAAAGAAACTCCAAAGATAAAATTACCTGATTTTGAAAATGTTGTTGGGCAGGATAGTTTAACTCGTTTTGATAATACAAAAAAGAAAAAGAAAAAGAAAAAGAAAAAAAGTCAAGGTAATCAGAGCAATGTTTCTGCTGAACAAAAAGGATCAATAGAAAAACCTATAAATACATCGACCAATAGTCAAACAAAAGAAGATTCAAAACCTATAACTAAGGATGTGAATACTCCAAATAATCAACAAAGAAAACCACATCGAAATAATAATCGAAATAGGAACAACAATAATCGTCCAACTAAGCCTAGTAATGAGTAAATAGATTTCATTATTACTTATAACCCATGCTACAAGAAGAGCAACTTTCAGCAATTATTAAAAGCCTTCCTGATAAGCCTGGAATTTACCAGTACTTTGATGAGAATGGGGTAATTATTTATGTAGGAAAGGCAAAAGTTTTAAAAAAAAGAGTAACATCTTATTTTAATCGCGACAATCAGCTTGATAGAAAAACGCAAGCACTAGTAAAGAATATTGCTGATATTAAATTTATTATTGTTGAAACTGAGCTTGATGCCTTGTTACTGGAGAATAATTTAATAAAGAAATATCAACCAAAATATAACGTATTATTAAAAGATGGCAGGACATATCCTTGCATTGTAATTAAAAATGAAGAGTTCCCTCGAGTGTTTCCAACTCGACAAATAATAAAAGATGGCTCTAATTATTTTGGTCCTTTTGCATCTGTAAAAATGATGTACACCATGCTTGATTTAATCAAAGAAAACTATCAGTTACGCAATTGCAACTTTAATTTATCAAATAAGAATATTAATGCACGTAAATTTAAAGTATGTTTAGAATATCATATTGGAAATTGTAAGGGCCCTTGTGAAGGCAAGCAAAGCAATGAGGAGTATGAAAAAAATATTAGTGAAATAAAGCAAATTGTTAAAGGAAACATTTATGGTATTATTAAACAGTTAAAAACCAAAATGCAACTCCATGCCGAACATTTTGAATATGAAAAAGCTCATCAAATAAAATTGAGAATTGATTCGCTTGAAAATTACCAAAGTAAATCGGCAATTGTAAGTGCTTCAATAAATAATGTTGATGTTGTTTCTATATTATCAGATGTTGATTTTGCCTATGTAAACTATTTAAAAGTGGTAAATGGCTCGGTGGTGCAGGGACACACCATTGAATTGAAAAAGAAATTAAACGAAAGTGACGAAGAACTATTACTAATTGGTTTTGCAGAATTGCGTGGAAGATTTGGAAGTGATTCAAATGAAGTTATTGTGCCTTTTGAATTAGATTTAAAAGCAGAAGGAATTGAATTTATTGTACCACAACGTGGAGATAAAAGAAAACTACTTGATTTAAGCTTGAAAAATGTTGAGTATTATAAACGAGATAAACAAAAGCAACAAGAATTAGTAGACCCTGAAAGACATACCAAACGAATTTTGACTCAAATGATGAAGGATTTACGATTGACATTAGAGCCACGACATATTGAATGTTTTGATAATAGTAACATTCAAGGTGCTTTTCCTGTTGCTGCTATGACAGTTTTTAAAGAACTTAAACCTAGCAAAAAGGATTATAGGCATTTCAATATCAAAACGGTAGAAGGCCCAAATGACTTTGCTTCTATGGAAGAAATCATTTATCGTAGATATAAAAGATTGTTAGAGGAAGAACAACCTATTCCAGATTTAATAGTAATTGATGGAGGAAAGGGTCAGTTAGGGGCTGCTTTACAAAGTCTAGAGAAATTAAATTTACGCGGAAAAGTGGCAATTGTTGGTATAGCTAAGAAGCTGGAAGAAATTTATTATCCAGGTGACTCTTTGCCTTTATATCTCGATAAAAAAGGAGAAACATTAAAAGTATTGCAACATATAAGAGATGAGGCTCACCGTTTCGGAATCACTCATCATCGGAATAAGCGTTCTAAAGGAACAATTAAAACTGAATTAACCAATATTAAAGGCATCAGTGAACAAAGCGCTGGAAAACTATTAAGCCATTTTAAATCTGTTAAAATAATATCTCAAAGCAGTTTAAGTGAAATTGAAAGCGTTCTAGGTAAAAGCAAGGCACAACTTGTGGTAGCTTATTTTATAGACAAAAATAAATAAAGATAAATACCTTATTTTTTTAATTGATAACCTTTTAAAAACTGTTTAAATATAAGTTTTTTTATGGGTAACATCTTTTTGTCAACAGTTGTCGGTTTATATATTAATTACCAATATTTACTTTTTGTTTTCTCTTGAAAGTCGCATTAAATGCCTCTTTTGGAATTATATTATTGACTTTATTAAAAGCTAGATGTTTAAAAGTATAAAGTGTAACTATTAAATTAACATAACCATTTTATTCAATTTGTGGTATAATGTATTAAAACAATCAAGTTATGCAAACAATTACTTACAGTAACAGCTTTGGATTAAAATTATTTTCAAGCATTTTAGTGATGCTAAAATTTGGATTATTTTTTGCGATTCTTTATGCTGGGGGATTGGTCCCTTTAAATTTTTTCGGTTTAGGTATTCAATTGTTAGGTGTTGTACTTTATGTATTAGCCTTTGTTAGTTTCAACAAAAAATATTTCAGTTTTATGCCTTTGCCTAAGCCAGGTGCTTATATAATTATGCACGGACCTTATAGCTTTTTAAGACATCCTATGTATTTGGCAATGATATTAATAACGCTACCATTGACATATGAATATTTCAATTTTAAAATTGCGATGCTGCAATTAAGTTTTATGGTAGTTATAGGTTTACTTGTTTACATAGAGGAATATGTTTTTGGAAATGTTGATCTAAATTACAAAAACTATATAAAATATACTAAAATGATTTTGCCGTTACTTTTTTAAATCTTAATTATTTTTAGTATTCAAATAATTTTAATTTTATGTATAAATTTTTACGATTACTCTTAACCTTTATTCTTGTCTTTGTAGTATTTAAAATACAAGCCACTAATTTCTATTCTTATCAAAGTGGTGATTGGGGTGCTGCTTTTATTTGGACAACAGACCCATCAGGAACTACTCTTGTGGGTTCGGCCACTCCTAGTGCCGCTGATAATGTTTTTATCTTAAACGGTAGGAATATTACTACTGCTCTTGCAAGAACAGTGTTGTCATGTAATATTCAGGGTGGAGGTTCACTAGATTTAGGAACTTCTGTAGGGCACAATTTGGGTACTGTTTCAGGAGAAGGGTTGTTGCGTTTAAGCAGTGTATCATTTCCTACTGGAACTTTTACAAGTTTTGTATCTTCAACTGGAGGAACAATAGAATATTATGATATTGGTGGTGCAGGAACCAATTTACCCACGCAAACAACATATAATAATTTAATTTTTTCTAATAGTACTGGTGTAAATCAAACACTTATTTTTCCGAGTGCTGCTGCTGTAACATACACTGTTAATGGGAGTGTAACAGTTTTAAGATCAGCTGCTGGTACTATGAACTTATTGCTAGCTTCCGCTGCATTTGTTATCAATCTTAATATTTCAAAAAATTTGACTATAGGTGAAGGGTGCAGTTTAATGTGTGCGAATTTTAATGCAATACACAACATTCGTGTTGGAATTGATTTTACAAATAATGGAATAGTAGATTTAAGTAACAGCGCACAATTTGTTGCCTCAACGAATGGTGCTGCCAATGTTATTTTTAATGGTTTACAAAACAGTAACTTTATTTGCAATAATCAAACCGATGTATATTCACTTCAAGTAAATAAAGGTACTGATCAAACTTATATACTTTCCGTAATTTCTAATAATGTAAATAATTTAAAATTATTCACAGATGGTACAGCATTGGTTATTACTGCAGGTACCATGCGACTCACTGAGAATAACAGCTTTACGCGTATTAATGGTGGTGGAAATTTTGATGTTAGCACATCACAAAATGAAGCAGGATGCCTTTGGATTGATGGTGCAAATATGTTATTAGATGGTAGTGCAAATGCTATTGTGGTGTATGGGAAGTTTAGAATGAGTGCAGGAAATTTTTCTATTGGACGAGAAGGTTTAGTTATAAGAATTGCAGGTGAAATACTTTTTGAAGGTGGTGTGAGTACAATTGAAAAATATAGAAGTTCAACTATTGTTGGTTTTCATATAGGTTCTTTTACCATGACTGGTGGAATATTAAATGTTGATGGAACTACAACAGGCAGTTCAAACGCTGATTCTCCGCGCTTTAGTCATCCATTCCCAGGACAAAGTTTTAAGATGACGGGAGGAACTATTAATGTAAGTGCTCCTGAAACAGGCACTGCAGTAAATGGAGGAATTTTAATTGGAAATGATGCCGCAAATATATTGGTTACTGGAGGAACTTGGAATGTTACCATTCCAGCTAGTGCCACCAATTTTAATATTTGTTCAACAGCCCCATTTTATAATATGAATATTATTAAAGCAGGTGCTGGTGCTGCTGTGGTAACTTTAGCCAATCAAACTATTGGACCAAATGTTATTGAAGTTTATCGCCCCAATCCAGTACTCGCTCAACCTTTAGTAATTTTAAATGATTTAAATATTGTTACCGGAAATTCACCTAATTTAAGCGCTGGTACTTCTAATGTTGTTATTGGACGGAATTTTAATTTACAAAATGCTACCACATATAGTACGGGCGCAAATACTACCGTTTTTAATGGAGCCCAAAATCAAACTTTTACTATTAATGGAACTATAAGTCCCTCATTAAATAATTTAACCATTCAAAAGCCATTACAAAGAACATTAAATTTAGCTGGATCAGCTTCAACACTTGAAGTTAATGGTACATTATCAATTATTTTAGGCACACTGGCCGATGGCAATAAAATAATAAATGTATATGGAAACATTGTGAATTCTGGAAATCATAGTGGGGCAGGAAGTATAAGATTAACTGGTACAGGTGCACAACAAATTGGGGGTGATGGAACAGGAAAATTTAATAATTTAATATTAAATAAAACAAGTGGTTCATCAACTTTAACAGCTAATCAAACTATTAATGGTACTTTGCGTTTAGCAAATACAGCCGCAATTTTAGACCTTTCAGTATATAACTTAAGTTTAGGAACTACTAATAATATTTATGATGATATTTTAGGTACAGGTACTAATTTTAACAATGCCAAAATGTTACGCACAGCAGGTAATGCATCTGATGGAGGCTTAACTAAGAGATTTAGTGCTTCGGCAACCTCTTTTACATATCCGTTGGGTACAAATACTGATTATACACCAGGAAGTTTAACAATTACTGGAACTCCAACAGCATACGGTGCTGTAACAATGCGTCCTGCCAATAACGAACAGGCGAACGTAACTGCTACAAACCGAAGTTTAACCTATCATTGGAGAGTTACAAGCAGTGGAATGACGGTTGGACCTGCCACGGTTTCGCAAACTTTTAATTATGTGGCCTCAAAGGTTGTTGTTGGTCCAGATGTTTTTGAATCAGAGTATATTGCAGCTAAATATCGCCCTTCAACTAATAGCTGGGTAAAAGGAACCACCGCTCACGTAAACACCACAACTAAAACGCTAACATTTAGCAGTGCAGTTTTTGGCACTGTGCTTGATGGCGATTACACAGCCGGTGATGATACCCCTACTGATCCATTTGGTACAGTGGTGGTATACTACTCAATGCGTAGCGGAAACTGGGATGATGTAAATTTGGCAACTACGCCATGGTCTATAGTAAGTAATTCTGGTCCAGCAGCTGGTACAATTCCAGGACCCAATAGTCCTGTTCAAATTGGAAATGGAAGTGGTATTTTTCATACCATTACTGTAAGTAACAATAATAAAACATGTGGTTCAATTGTAATAGGAAACAATTCAGTATTAGATTTAGGAACTACAACAGGTCACAATTTTGGCATATATACTGCTGGAAGTATCAACAACGCAGGTACATTAAAGATTTCATCTTTAAACCCTATAGCCGAATTTCCAGCTGGTGATTTTGGTATATTTTTAAGTGCTGCTGGAGGAACTATGGAGTATTACACCACCGGAGCTGTTGATTTTACAATCCCAACTATATCTGCAAATCCTTCATTGGCACCACTTTCGAGTTACAGGAACCTAACCTTAAGGCCAGCAGCAGCGCAATATATTGAAATGCCGAACAATGACTTATTGGTTAGAAGTAGCTTAACTATTGTTGGGGGAGGTACCACCGGAACTGTAAGACTCAATAGTGCTGCAACAAGAAGTTTGAATGTTACTCAAAATATAGCAATCAATAGCGGTGTTCTTAGTTACAGAAATGGCTTTGCTCAAGATGTTATTGTTGGAAATAATGTTACTATTAATAATAACGCAAGTTTTGAAGTGTTAAATGCTGGAACAGCTGTCAATAATACATTAACAGTGAGTGGCACACTAACCAATAATGGAACAATGAATTTTGATGCTGGGTCATCAAGGGTTTGTAATTTAACCTTTAAAGGTAATTCTAACAAGTTGTTTACCGGAACAAACGGAGCTGCAACAACAGTTCTTAATTTATTAACCATTGATAAAGGGACCACTTCAACACCCACCTTAACTTTAGATGTAGCTGGTTCACTCACAACTCCAAGCAATAATTGGTTAAGCCTATTGAATGGAACCTTTATCTTAGCCAAAGCTTCAACACTAAGTTTAACAAATGCTGCAGTTACGAGTTATACTATTCCTTCTACAGCTGCTCTCACTGTAAATAATGCAGGGGCAACTGTAAACATTGGAATGTTTGCAGACGATAGTAATGATTTGTTTTTAGCTGGAAAGCTTGAAATTAACTCTGGAACTGTTAACATAGGTAATGCAGCTAATAATAACAATAATGATATCGAATATGTAGCTGCAAGTACACCATCTATAACACTTACTGGTGGAAATTTAAATGTTAATGGACAAATAAGAAGAAGTACTACAGTAACAACTGGATTTTTATCTTATAGTCAGTCGGGCTCAAGCGCTGTTCTTATTAGAGGTAGGAATCAAAATGCGATAAGAGCAAAACTTGAAATAGTGAACCCTTCAAGTGTATTTAATATGAGTGGTAATGCTACATTAACCATTGAAAGAGGAGGTGGAACTACATTTAGTGATTTATACCTAGATCCAAGCAGTAATACCGTAACAGGAGGAACAGTGGTGTTTAATTCAACTGGTACAGGAGCAAATCAAACTTATAATTTAGACTCAAACATCCCATTATTTAATGTTACGATTACTGGCAATGCTGGAGAAACAGCCACAGGAAGATTACCAGTTAGTGAACTTATTTTAAAAGGAAGCTTGATCATTAGTAATGTTAATAGTATTTTTAATACTAACAGTCGAAATGTAACTGTTATGCGTGATTTCACTAATTTAAATACAACTGCTACAACTGGTTTAAATGTGGGAGGTTATCGCCCAATATCAGCAACACAAACTACCTATTTTAAAGGGTCAAGCAACAATCAAACCATCACAGGGGTATCTGGAAACTTAACCAATTTTGCCAATTTGGTTATTGAAAATACATTCTTATCAGGTACTGTTACAGTTGCTCCAAATTCAAATTTGAGAGTAAATAATGTACTTACCCTAAATGAAGGCACTTTTGCTACCGTATTAAATACAGTAACCACAATAGGTAATGTTTATAATCAATCTGTTCATACTTCAGTGGGAGCAGGAGCAATTGTGCTTGCAGGAAGTGCACTACAATATATTGATGGAGATAATTTTGGAATATTTGGAAGTTTAACCTTAAATAATGCTGCTGGGGCTCAAACTTATGCTGATATGACTGTGAATGGCACATTAACGCTTACCAATGGAATAATTTACATTGATAATAATTTATTGAATATGGGTAGCAGTGCAACTGTTTCAGGAACTTTTAGTGCAACACGTATGATTAGAACTAATGGCGCTATAAGTGATAGTGGTATCGTGAAAAATTTTGCCGCTGGCGCTTCATCGTTTACATATCCAATAGGAGTTACAGGTAAATATACTCCAGTAACTTATAATGTTACTGCAAATGGTGCTGTAGGTGCCATACAAGTACGACCAGTGAATGCAAAACATCCAGCAACTACAGATGCAGCAGCACTTGAATTAAATTACTATTGGTTAGTTAATGGTACTGGTTTTTCGGGTTTAACACTAACACATGTATATAATTACATTAATGCAGATGTAAATGGAACGGAGGCAAGCTATGTCACTGGAAGATTTTTATCGAATGCTTGGACTCCATTGTTAGGTATTGCAGGTACGGTAAATGCGGGTGCAAATACAATGACTTTAACCGGTGTAAATTTCATCAACGGAGCTTATACAGCTGGTGAAAGTTCGGAATTTAATGTAATAACAGACCTTTACAGTAGAAATGCCACACTAGGCGGAAATTGGAGTGATGTTAATTCGTGGAGTGCCACTGGGCATGGTGGAGCACCCGCTGGCGTAGTGCCTACTTTTCAAAATGTATTTATTGCACCAGGACATACCATAACGGCAGATAATAATTTTCATGCAAGTAGTAATATTGATATTGATGGCACTTTAGATTTAGGCTCATTTATAGGACATAACTTTGGCATTGTAACTGGTATAGGTCGTTTAAGAATAACTACTACAGCCAGCAATAATTTTGTTTTTCCAGCTGGTAATTATTCTTCATTTATATCATCAACAGGAGGTACTGTTGAATATTATAGCAATACTAATGGAAATTTATTAACGCAGCAATACTATAATAATTTAGAGTTCACTGGTAGTGGCATAAAAAGCTTAACTAATGTTGATCTTGGTGTAAATGGTAACTTCAGTATTTTAGGAGGTACTGTTAATAATGCATTCAATAGAGATATTGATATTAGAGGAAATTGGGTAAACAATGTTTCAAGCACTGCCTTTACAGCTGGTACTGGTACTGTGAGGTTTTTAGGAGCAAATCAAAACATTGGTGGATCATCTTCTACCAATTTCTATAACTTAACAAGTGCAGGAACAGGAACTAAAACTTTAGGAAGAAGTCAAATAGTAAATAATAATTTGCTGATTTCATTAAACAGCACACTCGATGTTTCGGCCTCAAATTTTGCTATTGATCTTAAAGGAAACTTTACTGCAAATGGTGTGTTTAATTCGCAACAAGGTACTGTAACTCTTTTAGGTATTGTTCAACAACAAATATTAGGTACTGGAAATCCTTCGTTTTATAATTTAACGCTTCAGAACAGTGCAGGAGCTAGCTTGAATGCACCTGCAAGTTTAATTAACACGCTTACTTGCAATATTGGTAATTTTATCAATAATGCTACAACCTTTACTTTGTTATCTACAGCTTCAAACACAGCCAGAATAGCACCTTTGTTGGTTGGAACATATACTGGTGAAATTACTATGCAACGATTTGCTCCAGGACCTGTAACTGGATGGTCATTTATTAGTGCTCCAGTAAACAACGCTAAAATTAATCAATGGACAGACGACTTCCCTACCTCAGGTTTTACTGGATCTATGGGTTATTCGGGAGGATTTATTTCAATTTATTATTATGAAGAAACAGCAAGTGGTGTTTGGGACTCTCCAACTTCATATGTTCCAGTTACCAATGCAGCAACCAATAGTATTATTCCAGGTGTGGGATGTTGGGTATATTTAGGAACCAGTTTAGGGACAACGAGTGATATTACCATTGATGTTACTGGAGATATTGTTAAAGGTGATTTTGATTTTGCACCTACTAATACTTTTTCTGGTTCAGGGGTAGCTAATGATGGTTGGAATTTATTCGCTAATCCTTATCCTTCGGCCATAGATTGGGACGCTGCTAGTGGATGGAATAAATTAAATGTAAATGATGCAATATACATTTATCAAGCTGATTTAGATCAATATGCTACTTATATCGCTGGTGTAGGTGTAAATGGAGGAAGCAGGTATATAGCTTCTTCTCAAGGCTTTTTTGTAAAAACAGTCAGTTCACCAATTCTTACTTGTACAGAGCAGGTGAAACATAGTGCTAATCCCACTTTTTTAAAGGCGGGAGAAAATCCAACAACTGGCAAAGTATTAAGTGTTAAATTGAAAGGCATTAATAATTATAATGATGAAATGGCAATTAGATTTCACAACGAAGCTACAATGTCTTTTGATCCACAACTAGATGGAGCAAAAATTGGCAGCTCAAACACTACAATGCCATATATTGCGACAGTCATGGAAGATTTGGATTACAGTATAAACTCATTATCGGATGTCGATTTGAACTATGAAATTCCTGTTAGAGTTAAAGTTGGAGTTGCTGGAAATTATACCTTTAGTTTTGATGGAATAAAAGGGTTAGATGATATAAGTTGTTTAGTATTTGAAGATCGTTTAACTGGTATTATTACGAATTTAAAAACAGAAAACAGTTATTCTTGTTTCTTGAGTGACACTGCCCTTGCTCCGAGATTTTATATTAAATCCAGCGCATTGTTACCTAAGAGTGTCACAAATACTTCTTGTGAAAATAAGCATGATGGTAAAATCGCCATTATTAACCCTAATTTGAAAGTGCAAAAATTAATTTTGTCCGATATTGATGGCAATCAAATCGTGCAAAAGCAATCAGCTGAAGAATTTATTGAATTTACTCAATTAGATGCAGGTACCTATGTTGTGCTTTATGAAAATAATTTGGATTGTAATTCACTTCAAGATACTGTGGAAGTATTGCCTGGCATAGCAATTCATGCTCAATTCTCACTAAAAGAAGATACTTTGTATCTTAATGAAAGCAATTTAGTCGAGTTGCAAAATTTAAGTGAAAATGCATTAGAATATCAATGGAATGTTGGTTCATTTACTTCTTCTGAATTTACCCCAAGTTTAACCATTCATGAGGTTGGAACTCAAACTATAAATTTATCGGCATCCAATAATGGTTGTTTTGCCAATTCAAGTCAGCAAATTACTGTAATAGCAAAAAGAGCTCAAGATTTAGAACCAAGAATTAGTAATTTCAACAATGGAGCTATAATTCATTTTGACTTTAAGAAAAATACAGATGTGCAAATCAGAGTGCTTAATGCCCTAGGACAAATGGTTCAAGAACCTGTAAATATGGAAGTGCAACAACAAAATTATTTACTCGATTTATCTGCATTCAGCCATGGTGTATACTTTGTTGATTTAATTTACAACCAACAAAAACTTACAAGTAAAATTCAGTTTTAAATTTTTTTTGAACTTTTTAAAAAGGCTGCTCAAAATTGGGTAGCCTTTTTAGTTTTATTTTTAATTAAGCAAGCAATTATGCTTATTTTTGCCATTAAAATTTAAAACATTGTTTACAGGAATTATAGAAAATACAGCCAAAGTTGTTTCAATTGTTGCTCATGAAAGCAATTTGAGTTTCGCACTTACATGTTCTTTTGTCAACGAACTTAAAATAGACCAAAGTGTGGCGCATAATGGCGTTTGCTTAACTGTAACCCATATTGATATTGAAAACAACAACTACACAGTTACTGCTATTAAAGAAACAATTGATCGTTCAAATTTAGGTAGTTTAAAACTAAATGATAAAGTAAATGTTGAGCGTTGCATGAAAATGGATGCTTTACTTGATGGGCACATAGTTCAAGGGCATGTTGATATAACAGCCATTTGCACACAAATAGATGATAATAATGGAAGTTGGAAATATTATTTTAGTTATACAAATCCAAGTAAACAAGGATATCTTACAGTCGAAAAAGGTTCTGTTACTGTAAATGGTGTAAGTTTAACTGTTGTTGATTCAGGAAGCAATTTTTTTTCGGTAGCCATTATTCCTTTTACTTATGAGCATACCAATTTTAATTCACTGTGTGTGGGCGATCATGTAAATATTGAATTTGATATTATAGGAAAATATGTAGCTAAACTTTTACTCAATTCTAATCGCCTGTGAGTATAAGATTTTTTGTAATTGCTTTAATTTTGTTATTTAGCTTGAATCCATTATTGGCTGGACGAGAGCAAACTTGCAAGGCCTTAATATCAAATATGATTGAACATATTAATCGTGTTAAAACAGCTTCATACACTTTGCATTCAGCTGAAAGGGTAAAAGGAAAAATATTAAAGGCTACTTCGCAAATAAAATTACACGTTCATCCTCGTCAATTGTATTTTAAAAATAATAATGGAGTCGAAGTGCTTTACAATGAGTTAATTGATAAAGATGAAGCACTAGTTAACCCCAATGCTTTTCCATATATCAATTTAAAGCTTGATCCTTACCGCAGTATAATGCGCAATAATCAACATCATACTATTTTCGAACTTGGTTTTCATCAAATAGGTGGAATATTAAGTAATGCAGTTAAGCAAAGTGATAGTAACTTTGATAAATGGTTTACCTATATGGGAATTATAAAATTTAATAATCGCGATTGCCACAAAATTTATTTTGAATATCCTGATTTTAAACATGTAAAATATACAGTTAAAAGCAAAGAAACAGTGCGTAGCATTGCACAAAAACTAGGTGTTGGAGAGTATAGAATTATGCAAAATAATTTAAATATTTCTTATACTGATTACATCAAAGAGGGTCGAGTGCTCAAAGTCCCTAACGTATACGCTTCTAAAACATTAATGTATATTGACAAAGAGTTAAATTTACCAGTATATATAAAGGCTTTTGATGATCAGGGATTTTTTGAATCCTATGAATTTTATGATTTAAAGGTAAATCTAAATTTTACATCAAAAGAGTTTGAAAAATCATTCAGTGAATATGGTTTTTAATAATTTTTTCAATGCGATTGTTTTATTTTGAAGCATTGTTACAATATAATTATAACAGTATGTTCTTTAAAAATGAGCCACTTGCATACAGTAAACTATCGAATTCTAAATATATAGTATCTATTTTAGTTTCTAAATAAGTTGGTAAAACGATCAAAATTTCCTGTATGCTCCCTTTTT